>CBIGXQ010000001.1:0-76948 GCA_966193865.1 uncultured Sphingosinicella sp.
ATGTGGGGATGTCGGCGGATCATCTTGGCGGAAATGGCTTCGATGACCTCGTCGATCGAGAAGGCGCCGATCTCCTCGGCCATTCGGCTATGATAGACGACCTGGAGCTGGAGATCGCCGAGCTCATCCTTGAGAGCGTCGAGATCGCCGCGCTGAATCGCGTCGGCGACCTCATAGGCTTCCTCGATCGTGTAAGGCGCGATCGTCTCGAAGGTTTGCGCCTGGTCCCATTCGCAGCCGCGCTCGGGATCCCGAAGCCGAGCCATGATCTCGACGAGTCGATCGAGAGGGGACGTCGCCGAAGCCGCTTCATTCACCTGCATATCAAAGTCCGATAATATACATTATGTAAAATAGAGAGAGGATCAGGCGACGGGTTTCCCGCCGTCGTCGGCGGCTTCGGGAGTTCCGGTCCTCAGCACAAGGGTCCGCCCTTCGACGCTCCAGCTCGTCAGAGTCGACAGGAAGTTCATCCCGATGACGTTCATGTCGCCGAACGCGTCGGAAATATGGACGGCAACATCGTGGCGCTCGATCGGACCGACCTCGATCGAATTGGCTCGGCCGCGCTGGACGACGACGATCCCGTTGGCGGTCTGGACCATGGCACCGACGCCGCTGCTCGGCTCGATTCCGGCGCGTTCGGCGGTGTCGGTGGAAATGCTCGTCGTCGTCGCGCCGCTGTCGATCAGGAAACGGGTCGGCTCGCCATTCACCTCGGCAGTGACCCAGAAATGGCCGTCCGGCGCCTGGCGGACCCGCACTTCGCCCGGCGATTCCTGTTGCTCGAGGCCGCCGCGGGTCTCGAGCAGGACTCGATTGCCCAGGGCGAGGAACTCGTCCTTGAGAGTGAAGACGATGAAGGCGGCGCCGAAGATCAGCACCCAGCCAGCGAACATCTTGAGGCCCTGTGCGATTGGGATTCGCCTGACCATCAGGGCGCTCATGACCAGCACGAGAACGCCAAGAAGGTAAATGAAATGAACCGCTTGATCGCCCTCGTTCAAAGTCCGGCCTCCAGCCCGTCAAAGCCCGGCTCGACTCCGGTCGGAAGCTCGGCGAGCAGAGTGCGATAGTCCATGCTGTTGTCCATGTGGGTCAATATAGCGCGTCCGGGAGCAATAGCATCGATCCACTCGAGCGCCTGAGCAAGATGCGGGTGGGTCGGATGGGGCCGGCGCCGGAGCGAATCCACCACCCAGATGTCCGCCCCCTTGAACAGATCGTGCATCTCGGCGGTGAGCGCGCCGAAATCGGTCGAATAGACGATCGATTTTCCACCCGCCTCGAACCGGATCCCGGCGCTGGTGATCGAACCATGGGGCTGGTCGACGATCCGAAGCGTGAGACTTCCGATCTCGAGCCGGTCGGGAAGGATCTTGGCGTCGACGATGGCCGGATAGCCGCCCCTCCCCTCCAGCACATAGCCGAATCGGGCACGAAGCGTGGCGAGGGTGTCGCTTCTGGCGAAGCCCGGCACCGGCGCGCCGCGGACATGGTAGACCTGCCTCAGATCGTCGATTCCGTGGCAATGATCGGCATGGTCATGGGTCCAGATGACCGCGTCGAGCCGGTCCACGCCTGCGTCGAGCAATTGCTCACGAAGATCGGGGCTGGTGTCGACAAGGATCCGGGTCCCCTCATGTTCCACCAATATGGACGCACGGCGGCGCCGGTTCCGCGGTTCCGAAGGATCGCATTCGCCCCAGTCGCCGCCGATCCGTGGAACGCCGAACGAGGTACCGCAGCCGAGGATTCGAAGCTTCATCAAGCCGCCTTGGCGAAGAGATGGCGGAAGTTCGCGCTCGTCGCCTCGGCAAGGCGCTCGATCGGCTCGTCCCGAAGGCCGGCCAGGAACGCCGCCGTGTCGGCGACGAAAGCCGGTTCGCAGGTCCGTCCGCGATGGGGCACGGGCGCAAGGAAGGGCGCGTCGGTCTCGATCAGGAGCCGGTCGAGCGGGATCGATCGCGCGGTTTCCTGGAGCTCGCGCGCATTCTTGAAGGTGACGATTCCCGACAGGGAGATGTAAAGCCCAAGCTCGAGGACCCGGTCGGCAAAGCCGCGGCTTGCGGTGAAGCAGTGGATCAGCGCCGGGAAACGGCCCTTCCCCATCTCCTCGTCGAGAATAAGGAGCGTGTCCGCCTCGGCGTCGCGCGTGTGGACGATCAGCGGAAGCTGGGTTTCCCTGGCGGCCGCGATGTGGGCGCGGAAGCTCTGGCGCTGCCGCTCGCGGTCGGAATGATCGTAATAATAATCCAGCCCGGTCTCGCCGATTCCGATCACCCGGGGATGGGCGGCTTTCTCGACCAGCCTGTCGGCGTGAATATCGGGATGGAGATCCGCCTCGTGAGGGTGGATCCCGACCGACGCCATGACGTCATCTTCCTGCTCCGCCAGGCCGATCACCTCGTCCCATTCACTGGCGCGGGTCGAGATGTTCAGCATCCGGACGACGCCTGCCGCCCGGGCACGATCGAGGACGGCCTGCTGGTCCTCGACCAGGCCTTTGTAGTTCAGGTGGCAATGGCTATCGATGAACATGGCGGCCGATCTAGTCCTTGCCCTGCCTGCCGTACAGCCCGGGCTCCCCCTCCCCGGTTCCTATCGATCGGCGTCCGACCTGGCATTCTCCGCCGCCATGCAGCCGATTCGGTAGGATTCGCCCTGGCGCTCCGGATCATAATCATATCGTCCGCGGATGCAGTCGCGATAGCCGCGATCATATTCCCGCCGCTGTCCGGCACTCATGGCGGCGAAAGCAGGGTCGGCCGGTGGCTCCAGGGAAAGCATGGCCTCATTGGCGACATCGTCGCTTGCCGTCGGCGGCCCAGGCGGGGGCTCGGCGAGATTGGCGGCCGGCTCGGCCGCCGCCTTCTGCTGTGCGGGTGGCATCTCCGACGGGGCCTCGCAGCTGGCCGCGAAGGCTGCGGCCAGGATCAGCGGGGGAACGCGCACTCAGGCGTCTCCCGGTGCCTCGAGCCTCGGGAAGATGGGCGTCGGTGAAGCAAGCCGGAATCCCGAGGCGGCAAGGCGATCGTAGCGGGTCGAATCCTCGAGCGCCGCGAAATCCCGCTCCTGCTGCGGAATTCCCATCTGATCGAGGAGCCGCGCAGCCGAGTCGGGGATGACCGGCGAGATCGCGATCGCGAGGTCCCGGATCGCCGCGTACAAGGTTGCAAGAACGGCGTTCATCCGTTCCGGATCGCTCTTTCTCAGGGTCCAGGGCGCCTGGCTGTCGATATATTGGTTGCAGGCGAAGACGGCCTTGATCCAGGCTTCGATGCCCTGACTGAGCGCCAGGGCCTGGAAATGGGCCGGCAGATCCCTGGCGGTGGCTTCCCGAACCAGCGACAGCAGAGCCTCGTCGGCCGGATCTCCCCTACCTCCAGTTGGCAGGACTCCATCACAATTCCGTGCAATGAAAGACAAAGTCCTCTGCGCGAGATTGCCGAAGCTGTTCGCCAAGTCGGCATTGACCCGGGCAATGATGGCCTCGGCGCTGTAGCTGCCGTCCTGGCCGAAAGTCACCTCGCGAAGAAGGAAATAGCGGAGCGGGTCGACTCCGAACGCGCGCACGAGGTCGTTCGGATCGACGACGTTGCCGACCGATTTCGACATCTTCTCGCCGCGCGAGAGGAGCCAGCCATGGCCGAACACCTGCTTCGGAAGCGGGATTTCGGCGGACATGAGGAAAGCAGGCCAATAGACCGCGTGAAAGCGGACCACATCCTTGCCGATCACGTGGAGATCGGCCGGCCAATATCTGTCCCAGGATTCGCCGCCGTCGGGATAGCCGACGCCGGTGATGTAGTTGGTCAACGCGTCGAGCCAGACGTACATGACATGGTTGTCGCTGCCCGGCACGCTGACCCCCCAGTCGAAGCTCGTCCTCGAGATGGAGAGGTCGGAAAGGCCGCCTTCGACGAAGCGAAGCACCTCGTTGCGACGGCTCTCGGGCCGGATGAAATCGGGGTTGGCGGCGAAATGGGCGAGCAGCCGGTTCTGATAGGCGGAGAGCCGGAAGAACCAGCTCTCCTCGACGGTCCACTCCACCTCGGTGCCCTGGGGCGACAGCTTTTCGCCGCTGTCGGCCTCGATAAGCTCTTCCTCGCCATAATAAGCTTCGTCGCGAACCGAGTACCAACCTTCGT
This sequence comes from uncultured Sphingosinicella sp., assembly GCA_966193865.1. Lineage (GTDB taxonomy): Bacteria > Pseudomonadota > Alphaproteobacteria > Sphingomonadales > Sphingomonadaceae > Allosphingosinicella. Next base: position 4,152 of record CBIGXQ010000001.1, read on the forward strand.
AACGGCCGAGATAGATGTCGCCCTTGTCGGCCATCGCCTTCCAGATTGCCTGGCTGGCCTTGTGATGAGCGGGCTCGGTGGTCCGGATGAAGCGGTCGTATGAAATATTCAAAAGGTCATCCATCTGCTTGAAGCAAGCAGACATTTCCTCCGCGAACTCGGCCGGGCTGACGCCCTTTTCACGTGCTGCCTGGGCCATTTTGAGACCGTGCTCGTCGGTCCCGGTCAGGAAGAAGACATCCCGGCCCTGCATCCGCTGGAACCGGGCGATCGAATCGGTCGCGATCGCTTCATAGGCGTGGCCGACATGCGGCCGTCCGTTCGGATAGCTGATCGCGGTGGTGATATAGAAAGGGTCAGGCATCGCCGCGGGGACTAGCCTTGTTGCGTCCGCCGATAAAGCCCCTGGCCTCTTTCCGATCCGGTGGCGCGGCTAAGCGGCGCGCCTTCCTTCGGACGGGGCGAGCGCCGCGAGCATTCCGGCAAGTTCGAAAACCGTGCTCTGCGGATCGAGCGAAAGATGCCTAGCGCTCGAGGCGAGTATGGTCGCGCCTTCCCAGAGCGACAGCGCCTGGGCAAGAGCGGGTCCGGATCGCTGCCTCGCCAGATCAGCGATCAGCGACGGCGCCCGCGCCAGAAAGGCTTCGTAGCGAGGCTGGGCCGACTTCAGCGAAAGGCTCTGGGCAAGGGCGGCTCGACGGGCATTGGTCGGATCCCCTTCCCTCGCCAGCCGCTCCATCGCCTCGTCGAGGGCGGCAATGTCGAGCCCGCGAAAGGCGATCGCCCGACCGGGCGCGCCCTGCCCCGCCTCGACCAGCGCCATGATCTCCGCTTCGTCGGCGTCGGGCAGTGCCGATCGCAGCGCCGCCGCCATGACGTCACTCCTGAGCGGCGAGAGGCGGATCACCCGGCAGCGCGATCTGATCGTCGGCAACAACCGTTCCGGCGCATGGCTGACGAGGAGGAACAGGCTGTTCGGCGGCGGCTCCTCCAGGTTCTTGAGCAGGGCGTTGGCGGCGTTGCGTTCCAGATCGTCGATCGAATCGATCACCACCGCGCGCCAGGGCGACAGCGAGGGCGTGGTCGAGAACAGGCGCTGAAGGCCGCGAACCTGATCGACGCTGATCGAACGGGCGAGCTCGGTTCCATTTTCCTTGGTCAGCCGCTCGAGGCGGACGAGGTCGGGATGGCTGCCGGCCGCGATCAGCTTCGCGATCCGATGCTCCTCCGGGAGTTCCAGCCCGGGTTCGTCGACCGGCGGTCCGGCCATTTGCGCGAGTAGCCTCGCCGCCGCCATGTCGGCGAACAGCGCCTTGCCGATCCCCTTCGGCCCGGTGACAAGCCAGGCATGGTGAAGTCGCCCGCTGTCGAGGCCGGTGCGAAACGCGGCGACGGCGGCGTCATGGCCGAAAAGCCGCCTCAAATCAGGTCCTCGACGGCGGCGAGAACCCTTGCCGTCACTTCGGAGGCCGATCCGGACGCTTCGATGACCCGGTAGCGATCCGGCTCCTCGGCCGCGACTCGATCGAAAGCGGCGGCGACGGCAGCATGATAATCACTGCCACGGCCGCCGATCAGGTCGGCGCCCTCGATATCACGTTTGCTGGCGCGGCGTTTCGCTTCCGCATCGTCGAGCTTCAGAAGGAGCGTCCGGTCGGGCAGAAAGCCGTGGCTGCCGAAGGCGTGAAGTTGACGGATCGCCTCGAAGCCGAGGCCGCCGGCGCCGCCCTGATAGGCGATCGAGCTGTCGAGGAATCGATCGCAGACGACCCATTTCCCTTCCTCGAGCGCTGGCCTGATCGTCTTCGCGACATGGTCCGCCCGAGCCGCGGCGAACAGCAAGGCTTCGGCCTGTGCAGTCCAGTCCTGGTCGTGAAGTAGCAAGGCACGGATCGCTTCAGCGCCCGCGCTTCCGCCGGGCTCCCGGGTTTCGAGGACATGGAGCCCGCGGGCGCGGAGCCCGTCGGCAAGCGCTTTCAGCTGGGTCGACTTGCCGACGCCCTCGCCGCCCTCGAGGGTGACGAACCGGGCCGTCATCCCATTCCGAGCAGGCTCTTCAGGCCGGCCCAGAGCCGGCCGAAGAAGCCGGCCTCGCCGACCGCCTTCTCGGCGTGAAGCGGAGTCACCTGGGCAGGCATGCCCTCGACCTGGACATGGAGGTCGGCAATGTGCTGGCCCTGCTGGATCGGCGCCTTGATCGGCCCCTGGTAGACGATCCGGGCGCGGATGTTCTGGCCAAGGCCGGCGGGATAGGTGACGGCGACGCTTCGCGGCGCGACCAGCCCGACCTTGTCGTCGCTTCCGAGCTGGACCTGCGCTTCGCCGATCCGCTCGTTCTGATCGACCAGCGGCCGGGTCTGCCAGGCGCGGAAGCCCCAATCCATGAACTTGACCGATTCCTCGATCCGCTGGTTGGCGCTGCCGAGGCCGGCGACGACCATGACGATCCGGCGGCCATTCTGTTCGGCGGAGCCGGTGAAGCCGTAACCGGCTTCGGCGGTATGGCCGGTCTTGAGCCCGTCGGCGCCCGCCACTCGACCGAGCAGGGGATTGCGATTGCCCTGGGTGATCGCCTGATTGCTGCCCATCGTCCGGCCCCAGGTGAATTCGCGCTGGCCATAATATTGACGATAGAGCTCGGGATAATCGCGGATCGTCCCCGCGGCGAGCGTCGCGAGATCGCGGGCGGTGGTGTAGGTGACGCCATTGTCCGGCCAGCCGACGGGATTACCCCAGTTGGAATTGGTCAGACCCATTTCCCGCGATTGCCGGTTCATCAGAGCGACGAAGGCCGCTTCGGTACCCGAAATGCATTCGGCGAGGACGACGGTCGCGTCGTTGCCCGACAAGGTGACGATTCCATGGAGCAGGTTGCTGACGTTGACCTGCTCGCCGGGCGAGAGGAACATGGTCGAGCCGGCCTCCGGTCCGTGCCAGCGCTGCCAGGTCTCCGGCCGGACCGTGCAGACCCGGTCCGGCTTCAGCTCGCCCCTCTTGATCAGCTCGAAGGCGACGTGGGTCGTCATCATCTTCGCCATCGAGGCGGGCGGGATCCGGCGATCCGCGTCCTTGGCGTAGAGCACCGCCCCGGAAGAGAGATCGACCATGTAGGCGATCGGTGCCTCAGTCTCGAAAGGTGGCGCGGCGGCAGTCGCCGGAATCGATAGGGCGGTGGCGAAAAGCAGAACGAACAGAGGTTTGCGCATCATCGCTGTGTCAGATTCCTCGAATGTCAGCGTGAGACCGAATCGGCCAGCAGACCGATCGTCAACGCGTAGAAGTTCGAGCAATTATAGTCGAGGATGGTGCGGTAATTGGTGGTCAGCAGATAGGCCGTCCGCCCCGGGCCGTCCGGCTCGAGCAGTGACGCCATCGTCCGCTCGGGGAGGTTGTTGGCGATTCCGCGCGCGCGCCATTCGCCGGCGCTGAGCCAGCGGCTGTGCCGCTCATGGACCCGCGGGCAGCGCGGCGAACGCATCCGGTTGACGACGGCGGAGCGGTCGAAGCCGGAAGGAACCCGAACGGCGGTGCCCCAAGGCTGGCCGGCGCGCCAGCCGGCGCTCTTCAGATAATTGCCGATCGAGGCGAGCGCGTCGAGCTGGCTGCGCCAGATGTCGGCGCGCCCGTCGCCGTCGCCGTCGACCGCGAGCCGGATATAGACGCTGGGAAGGAATTGTGACTGACCGGTCGCGCCGGCCCAGCTGCCCTTGAGCTGAGAGCGGGGAAAGCCGCGGTCCATCATCTTCAGAGTGGCGATGAACTCCTCGGTGAAGAGCTGACGGCGGCGCCCTTCATAAGCCAGGCTCGCGAGCGAGTTGAGAAGGTCGAAATCGCCCATGATCGAGCCATAGCTCGTCTCCTTGCCCCAGATGGCGATAAGGATGGACGGAGGAACGCCGTAGCGGCGGCCGATCTCGTCGAGGCGGCTGCGATTTTCGGCGTAGCGCGCCCGGCCCCGGCTGACGATCGCCGACGTGATATGCCGCGCCCGATAGGGCTCGAACGGCGGTGCGGCGCTCGATCCGGACGAGCCTCCCGGCTGGCCGCGGTCGAGCTCGATCGTGCGGGACGAGAAGGTCAGCGAAGGAAAGACCCGCTCCAGAGTAGCTCGGCTCACGCCGGCCCGCTGCGCCTCGGCGCGAAGCCGTGGCAGATAGGCCTGAAAGCCGGACTCGCTGAGGCTGGTCGACTGCGCTTCGGCCGGCGCTTCGCCGATCGTCGGGACCATCCCCACGTCCACCCGAGCGGCAGGCGCCCCGGCAAGAACCGCAACCGCCAATACCCCCGACCACAAACGCATATTTCACCTCTCCCGCCTTCACCTATATGACACGAGCTTTCGCAAGCATGAAAGCTCGCCCTGCCGTGCCGCTTGCACGGTGGAGCGTGTGGCGGCTAACGCGCTTGGACCGAACTGGTCGCATGGCCGCGGCACGGGGATGGGTGGCCGAGTGGTTTAAGGCAGCGGTCTTGAAAACCGCCGTGGGTTCACGCCCACCGTGGGTTCGAATCCCACCCCATCCGCCACGGAAATGAATCGTCTCGCCATTTATTTCGCCGGCTGGCTGACGTGAGGGCCAGCGTGCGGCTTTCTTCGCGACGCGCGAGCGGCTAGGCGACGGCAGCGCTGGAAGGATTGTTTCATGGCTGAATCGACTACACTGCCCTTCGACTGGGCCGACCCATTCGCGCTCGACGCGCAGCTCAGCGACGAAGAGCGAATGGTCCGCGACACCGCCGAGGGCTATGCCCAGGAGAAGCTCCAGCCGCGGGTCACTCAGGCCTATCTCGAGGAGAGCTTCGACCGCGACATCATGAGCGAAATGGGCGCGCTTGGCCTGCTCGGCGCCACCGTCTCGCCCGAATATGGCGGCGCAGGTCTGAACTATGTGAGCTACGGGCTCATCGCCCGGGCGGTGGAGCGGGTCGACAGCGGTTACCGTTCCGCCATGTCGGTCCAGTCGTCGCTCGTCATGCACCCGATCAACGCCTACGGCACCGAGGAGCAGAAGAAACGCTATCTGCCGAAGCTCGCCACCGGCGAATGGATCGGCTGCTTCGGATTGACCGAGCCCGACGCCGGCTCGGATCCCGGCTCGATGAGGACCCGCGCCGAACAGATTGACGGCGGCTATCGCCTTTCCGGTACGAAGATGTGGATCACCAATTCCCCGATCGCCGACGTCTTCGTCGTCTGGGCCAAATCCGACGCTCATGGCGGACGGATCAAGGGCTTCGTCCTCGAAAAGGGAATGAAGGGCCTGAGCGCGCCCAAGATCAGGGAGAAGCTTTCGCTTCGCGCCTCGATCACCGGCGAGATCGTCATGGACGGGGTCGAGGTGGCGGAAGAGAATGTCCTGCCGCACGTCAGCGGCCTCGCCGGCCCGTTCGGCTGTCTCAACCGCGCCCGCTACGGCATCGGCTGGGGCGCGATGGGCGCCGCCGAGGCCTGCTATCACGCGGCGCGCAGCTACACCCTCGAGCGCAAGCAGTTCAACCGGCCCCTCGCCGCGACCCAGCTCGTCCAGCTCAAGCTCGCCAACATGGCGACGGAGATCGCGCTCGGCCTTCAGGCAGCGCTCCGGGTCGGCCGCCGCCTCGACGAGGGCGAGCTGATCCCGGAGACGATCAGCCTGATCAAGCGCAACAATGTCGGCAAGGCGCTCGATATCGCCCGGATCGCGCGCGACATGCATGGCGGCAACGGCATCAGCGCCGAATTCCAGGTGATGCGCCATGCCGCCAATCTCGAGACGGTGAACACGTACGAAGGCACCCACGACGTCCACGCCTTGATCCTGGGCCGCGCCATCACGGGAATCCCCGCCTTCTGATGGAGCCCTAAGGCATGGATCGACCACTGTCGGGCCTCAAGGTCGTCGAGCTTGCCCGGATTCTCGCCGGCCCATGGGCCGGACAGCTGCTCGCAGATCTCGGCGCCGACGTCGTCAAGGTCGAGCGTCCGGGAAGCGGCGACGACACCCGCGCCTGGGGCCCGCCCTTCGCCGCCGACGGAAGCGCCGCTTATTTCCACGGCTGCAACCGCGGCAAGACTTCGCTCGCCATCGATCTCCACAGTCCGGTGGGCCAGGAACAAGTCCGCGCGCTCGTCGCGGACGCGGACGTGCTCATCGAGAATTTCAAGGCCGGCTCGCTGCAGAAATATGGCCTCGATTTCGCCAGCCTCAGCGCGATCAACCCACGGCTGATCTACTGCTCGATCACCGGCTTCGGCCAGGACGGCCCCTATTCGGGGCGCGCCGGCTATGATTTCATTATCCAGGCCATGGGCGGGATCATGGACCTGACCGGCGAGCCTTCTGGGGAGCCGCAGAAGGTGGGTGTCGCCTTCGCCGACATCTTCACCGGAATCTATGCCTCGACCGCCATCCTCGCCGCCTTGCGCGGCCGGGAATCGACCGGCGCCGGCTGCCATATCGACATGGCGCTGCTCGACGCCCAGGTGGCGGTGCTCGCTAACCAGGCGATGAACTATCTCGTCACCGGCGATCCTCCGCACCGCCTCGGCAATGCGCATCCCAATATCGCGCCCTATCAGGCATTCAGGCTCGCCGACGGCCATGCCATCATCGCCGTCGGCAACGACGCGCAGTTTCGAAGTCTCTGCAATCTGCTCGGCCGAATCGAGCTCGGGAGGGACGAGCGGTTCGCCACCAATGCCGATCGGGTGCGCAACCGTTCCCTGCTCGATTCGGCGCTGGCGCCGCTGCTCGCCCTTCGGCGAAGAGACGAGCTCCTCGAGGCTCTCGCTTCGGCGGGCATAGCAGCCGGTCCGATCAACGACCTCGCCGAGGTCTTCGCCGATCCGCAAATCCTCCACCGGGGCTTGAGGATCGAGCGGAACGGGATTCCCGGCGTCGCGTCGCCGATCGTCATCGACGGAAAGCGGCAGGTTTCGGAGACCGGAAGCCCACCGCTACCCGCCGCGCGAGATTAAATGCCGGCGGACATGCTGGCGACGATCTGGGGCGGACGAGTGAAGAGCAGGATCGGCTCGCCGCGATAGGTGGCGTCCTGCCGGCCGGTAAAGCCGCAGCGTTCGGCGACGGCAATGGACGGATGATTGTCGGGGCTGATGATGGCGACGACCGCCTCACCGCTTAGTTTTTCGTCCGCCCAGGCAAGGCCCGCTCGGACCGCCTCGGTGCAATAGCCCTTCCCCTGCGCTTCCGACGCGAAGATCCAGCCCATTTCGGGGCGGCCTTCAATCGACGGAACCATGTCGCGCTTGAAATCGGCGAAGCCCATGAAGCCGATCATCGCTCCATCCTCGAGCCGATCGACCGCCCAATAACCGTAGCCGAGCAGAGCCCATAAGGACGGACCGCAAAGCATCCGCCGCCAGGCATCCTCACGCGAAAGCGGAGTCCCTCCCAGATGACGGGTAACGCGCGGATCGGCGAGGATCGCCGCCTGGACCGCAAGATCGCTCGCCCGATAGGGCCGAAGCCTGAGCCGCGCGGTCTCCAGCACGGGAGCCACGTCGATCGTCTCGTTCATGGAGCCCGGCCGTGGCCGGAGCGACGACCCGCCGGGGCCGTCACTTCTTGCCGAGGGTAAGCCCACCGAAGCGCTTGTTGAAGCGAGCCACCTGGCCGCCCTGGTCGAGGACTCGGGACTGGCCGCCGGTCCATGCCGGATGGACCTTGGGATCGATGTCGAGCTGCAGCGTGTCGCCTTCCTTGCCCCAGGTGGAGCGGGTCTCGAACACGGTGCCGTCGGTCATCTGCACCTTGATCATGTGGTAATCGGGGTGGGTATCGGTCTTCATCTCATTGAACTTCCGTGAAAATGGCTGGTTCCGACCAGCCTCTGAACAGGCAGACGCGCGATCTAGCCGTTGAGCCGATGATTGACAAGTCCGCCCGCCCCGGCCTAGCCCGCCGCGGTGAAGGTGCCGCCCCTCAAAAGGCGGTGAAAAGGGAAGCCGGTGAGACTCCGGCGCTGTGCCCGCAACTGTAAGCGGAGAGCCCCTCCCCTCCAAGTGGGGAGAGCGGCCTTGACCCGCGAGCCAGGAGACCTGCCTTCGCCGTCGTCCGTACCCGGCCGGGACCAGCCTGCGGTGCGTGGCGTCCCGTGGCCAGAAGCCGTGGCGACTCCTCCGAGACGACATCGACATGTCGCGAGGAGGAAATCATGATCACCGCTCTATTGCTTGCTTCGGCCCAGATCTCGCCCTCAGCGGGGACCCTGCCCGAGGATCCCAATTCCGATGGGGAGATCCTCGTCACCGCTTCGCTGCTTCCGGTCCACTCGTCGAACGCGCCGGCTTCGACGACCTTTTTCGACGAAGACCTCATCGATGCGCTCGGGCTGACCGCGGCCAGCGACCTGGTCCGGCTGGCGCCCGGAGTCTCCGTTGCCACCAGCGGCGCTCGCGGCACCGAGACCGTCGTCCGGATCCGGGGCGCTGAATCCCATCATACCCTGGTCTTCATCGACGGAATCGCCTTCAACGATGTCGCCGCCGCCAACGCCGCCCGTTTCGACACATTTTCTGCCGGCGGACTGGACCGGATCGAGCTTATCCGGGGCCCGCAATCCGCCTTGTGGGGCTCCGAAGCTCTGGGCGGAGTTGTCGCCTTGACCAGCCCGGATCCGCTGGGCCGGCGCCGGGCTGAAGCCGCGTTCGAAACGGGAAGTGGTGATTTCCATAGAGCCGACGCGGAATTCGCCACTGGCGGCCAGCGCGCAGGCCTTTCCGCCACCGCGAGCTGGGCGCGAGGCGACGGAATCGACATCATCGGCGGCGGCACCGGTGATCGAGACGGCTTCGAGACGCTCACTCTCGGCCTCAAGGGCGTCGCGCGATTCGGCGCTTTCGAGGCAGGAGCGGTCGGCCGGAAGATCAATCATGAGATCGATTTCGACGGCGTCGATCCCTTCACCTTCCGCCGCGCCGACACGCGCGATTCCTCCGTTGCCGACACCGCGGCGGTGCGCGGCTGGGTCGGCTTCGACGATGGCTCGGGATGGTCGGCTCGACTCGAGGCCCAGCATCTCGACAGCGAGAACCGCAATCGGGTCGGCGCGGTTCGGACCACCGACAGTCGCGGCCGAAGAACCCGCTTCGGAGGTCGAGTGGGACGACGGCTCGAGGCGGCCGGAGCTCGGCACGACCTTGTGATGGCGGTCGAACGCGAGGAAGAGAAATTCACGACCGCCGATGCCGGCGGCAATGGACCGGGACGCAGTCTCGACCGCGCAAGGACGGCTTTCGTCGCCGAATGGCGGGCAATCTGGGGTGATCGGGTCACCACCGATCTTGCGGTCCGGCATGACGATTTCGATCGGTTTGTCGACGATACCACAGTCCGCCTCAACGCGGTCGTCGAGATGGGGGACGGTCTCCAGCTGCTCGCCGGCTACGGCGAAGGCATTGCCCAGCCGAGCTTCACCGACCTGTTCGGATTTCCGGGTTTCCCGTTCGTCGGTAATTCTGATCTCCGGCCGGAGCGCTCGCGCGGGTTCGAAGCCGGCCTTCGCTGGCGCGATCGGGCTCTGACCCTGGAGGCCGTCTTGTTCTCGAACGATCTCGAGGACGAGATCGTCGAGGATTTCAGCGTCTTCCCCAGCAGCGTCGTCAACGCCTCGGGGAAGAGTCGCCGCCGGGGACTGGAATTCGCCGCCTTATGGCAGCCGACCGCGTCGCTGCGTCTCAATCTGAACTATACGAGGCTCGATTCCAGGGAGGGAGATGCCGGCGATTCGGCACGGGAGATTCGCCGGCCCAGGAACACGGCCAACGTCTTCGCCGATTGGCGGTCCGGTCCCTACACGATCGGCGCCTCGTTCGCTTATGTCGGACGTCGGACGGATCGTGATTTCGACTTGTTCCCGGCGCCGACCGTGACTCTCGACGATTATCTGCTCGGAGGATTGCGGCTGGCCTATCGGCTTCTCCCCCAGGTCGAGGCCTTTGCGCGGGTCGAGAACGGCTTCGACGCCGATTACCAGGACGTGTTCGGCTATGGTCAGCCCGGACGATCGGTTCATGCGGGTCTTCGCGTCGCTCTTGGCCGCTAGCCTGGCGCTCGCCGCGCCGGCTGATGCGTCGCCGCGGCGGGTGGCGTCGCTCAACCTGTGCACGGACGAGCTCGTGCTGATGATTGCCGATCCGGCGCAGATCGCCTCGGTGACCCATCTGTCGCAAAGCCCGGCCGAGACGCCCTTGTGGCGGCTAGCGAGACGCCACGCGCGCAACGACGGCAGCCTGCTTTCGGTCGCGCCCTTGCGTCCCGACCTCGTGGTGACGATGGGCGGCGGAGCGCGCGACCGGCTGCGCATCGCCGCTCGGCTCGGAATCCCCACGCTCGACCTGCCCTTCGCGCGGAGCATCGCGGACGTCGAGCGAAGCATCGGCCGGCTCGCCGAGGCCCTTGGCCGGCCCGCCGCCGGAGCGGCCCTGCTTCGCCGGATCCGGGCGCTGAAGAGGACGGCGCCGCCGGCGAGCACCGAGACGATCTGGCTCGGCGGAGGTGGACGAACGGTCGCCGCAGACGGGCTGGAGGCGCAGTGGATGCGCCTGGCCGGGCTGAGACAAAGGCCGGTTCGTGGTGACCGGATCTCGCTGGAAGAGCTTCTCGTCCGGCCGCCGCAGGTCGTCCTTCGGAGCGACTATCGGCAGGGACAATATTCGGGTGCCCAGCGCTGGCTCTCCCACCCGCTTGCCCGACGTCCGGCCGGATCGCGCCTGATCGTGACGGACGGACGCCGCTGGACCTGCATGGGCCCACTGCTCATCGCCGAAACGCTTCGCCTCCGAAGGGCGCTCGAGAGATGAGCGTAAGAATCGGCGCCTTGCTCATGCTCGCGGTTGCCGCAGCCTTCATCATTTCCTTGCTCGTGCCGTGGACGGTGCTGGGCGGGCTGGTCGAAGAGCAACCGGAGCTCGCCACGGCCATCCTCATCGAGCTCCGGCTGCCCCGCGCCGCCCTGGCCCTCGTCTACGGCGCCACCCTGGGCGCGTCGGGGGCCGCGGTTCAGGCGCTGTTCGCCAACCCCCTTGCCTCGCCGGACCTCACCGGCACCACCAGCGGCGCCGCTTTGGGGGCCGTGGTCGTCGCCTACATCATCGGCTTCTCCTCACCGATCGCCTTGTCGGTCGGCGCCGTCGCGGGTGCGCTCGGCGCGCTCGCCTTGCTCCTTGCACTCGCCGGGCCGAGGGCCGAAACCGCCACTTTGCTTCTGGCGGGTCTGGCGATCAGCGCCCTCGCAGGCGCTCTGACCACTCTGGCGCTCGCTCTCGCTCCGTCCCCTTTCGCCTTCTACGATGCCTATGACTGGCTGATGGGTTCGCTCGTCGACCGAAGCCTCGCCCAGACCGCCTTCGCCGCCGGCCCCGCCTTGCTCACCTTCCTGCTCCTGCTTCGGCTCGCCCGGCCGCTCGACAGCCTCGCGCTCGGCGAGGAAGTCGCCACCTCGCTCGGCCACGACGTCTTCCGGCTCAGGCTCGAAATCATCTGCCTGACCGCGCTCGGCGTCGGCGCCTGTGTCGCCATTTGCGGAGCGATCGGGTTCGTCGGCCTCGTCGCTCCGATCTTCGCCCGGCACCTGACCCGCAATCATCCCGGGCAGGCGATCCTTCCGGCCGCCGCGATCGGCGCGATCCTGCTTACCGCCGCCGATCTCGCCGTCCGCTCGGCGCCGCTGGGCAGGACCCTCCCGATCGGCGTGGTGACCGCCTTGATCGGCGCGCCTTTCTTCCTCTGGCTGGTGGTCCATATGCGCTGGAGGCTGGGAAGATGAGACTGTGCGCCTCCGGGCTCGGCCTGCCCGGCCGATTGTTCGACGTCTCGCTCTCGATCCGGGCGGGAGAGATGGTTTGCCTCGTCGGCCCGAATGGAAGCGGCAAGACGAGTCTTCTCCACGCCCTCGCCGGAATTGGCTCGCCTTCGGGTACGATGAGCCTCGACGGCACCGATCCGCGTCGTCTCGGGCCAACGCTCAGGCCGAAATATCTGACCTACCTGCCTGCCTCGAGGGACCTGGCCTGGCCGCTCCTCGCCGGCGATCTGATCGCGCTCGCCGGCGATCCGCGGCCTTTGCCGGAACTGGAGCTCGAGGACCTCGTCGGCCGGCGGGTCGACAGCCTCTCCACGGGCGAGCGAAGCCGGGTGCTGATCGCCCGGGCCCTGCTCCCCTGCCCCAGGCTCCTCCTGCTCGACGAGCCGACCGCGAACCTCGACCCTCTCTGGCAGATCCGGCTGATGGCGCTGATCAGGTCCGAAACCCGAAGCGACGGTCGGATGGCGCTCATGGCCATTCACGACCTCGATCTGGCGGCGCGGTTCGCCGACCGGATTCTCGTCATGAGGGGCGGCCGTATCGCCGCGGAGGGCCTGAACGGCCCCCATGTCGCCGAGATTTTCGGAGTCGAGAAAAAGGCTGGCGCCTGGCAGCCCGTCAGGCCGCCGGCGGATCCGCGATCATCGCCGTGAAATCGGCCTGCGCGGCGAGCTTGTCGCCGACATAGGCCTTGCCGGCGAACTTGCAGACGGTCGAACGCTTCTGCACGAACTCGACCTCGAGACGAAGCAGAACCCCCGGTTCGACAGGGGTGCGGAACTTCGCTCCGTCGATCGCCATGAAGTAAACCAGCTTGCCGGAGCCGGCGAGACCGAGCGACTCCACCGCAAGCACCCCCGCCGCCTGGGCGAGCGCCTCGACGATGAGAACGCCGGGCATGATCGGCCGGTCTGGGAAATGGCCGGCGAAGAAATGCTCGTTGATCGTCACCGCCTTGATCGCGGTGATTCGCTGATCGACGACCAGCTCCTCGACCCGGTCGACGAGGAGCATTGGGAACCGGTGAGGCAGCGCCGCCATCACCCGCCTGACGTCAAGCGGCATGGCGGCGGCGCCGTCCTCGCCCGGCATTAGCGGCCCTGCGGCTGCGGCTGCGGCTGGGCCGGCTGCGGCGGCGCCGGCAGCGGAACGACGTTGACCGTCGTCAGCTGCTGGTTGAGCGCGGCGAGCACCGCGTCGGTGACGTCGACGCCGTTGGACCGGGCGAGAGTCGCATTGGTATCGAGCGCGATGTTCGCGTTCCGCTGGGTCATCACCTGGGTCACGATCGGGTTGAGACGCTCGTTGATCTGGCGAAGGACATTGGCCTGGCTCGACTGGATGTTCTGCTCCAGCCGCGCAACTTCCTGCTGGGCAGTGGTCTGCCGCGCCTGTAATTGCTGGAGCCGGGTGTTGAGCGCCGTCTCTGCGGTCGCCCGGGCAGCGCCGGTCTGGTTGCGCAAGGCGGCGGCGGCTTGTTCGATCGACTGAGCTTCGGCCTGAATCGGCTGACCGAGCTGGGTGGCGCGAGCGCGGGCGGAGGTGACCATGCCCTGGAGCTGGGTCTGTGCTGCCCGGCAAGCGGTACATTCGCGATAGATGCGGTCGGTATCGACCACGACGATGACGGCGTCCGGTGCGCGTTGCGCCTGGGCGGCCACCGGCATCGTCGAAGCGAGCGCGGCAGCAGCCGCACCAAAGATGAATTTGTTCATTAGAAAGCGGTCCCTACGTTGAAGCTGAAGAGTTTGGTGTCGTCACCCGGCTCACTTAATAGTGCCTTGGCTATATCGATCCTGAACGGCCCGAAGGGCGAGTTCCAGTTGAAGCCGATGCCGATGGCGAGACGCGGGCTCGGCGAATCACCGAGGAACACCTCCCGGAACGGAGCGGTGATCTGTGTCTGGAGAAGGTTGGTGCCGGTCGGGCAGCCGGCCGCGTCCACCGGAATCGGCGTGATGACCGGGGTGGCGCCGCCGGTGGAGCATTGGCGGAGCCCGCCGACAGTGAGGACCGGCCGGAACAGGCGCGGATCGTCGGGCGGAAGATCATTGAGGACGGGCGCCCGAACGCCCCACAAGGCGCCGACGTCGAGGAAAATCGACGGCCGGATGCCGAGGTCGCGGAGGCCGGCGCCCAGGGGGATCTCCAGCTCGGCGCGGCCGAGATAATAAGCCCGGCCGCCCAGGGCATCGTCGAGAATTTCCTGACGATCCTCGGAGAGGCGGACGTTGATCGGCGCCTTCGTGGTCGGATCCCTGTCGAACAGATAGGGAATGCGCTGGATGCGCGGGCCGACGCCGCGGATGTCGAAGCCGCGAATCTGCGGATTGCCGAGGAAGAAGCGGTCGGTAATCCGAACCGGATCGACGTTGGGCGACCCATTCTCGAACGAATGGATGTAGCCGCCTTCGAGGCTCAACGAGAAGATGAAGTCGTTGAAGACGTTCCAATATTTCGCGCCACTCAAGCGAGTCCGGAGATAACGCACGTCGCCGCCCAGGCCGGCGAAATCCTGGCTCAGAAGCAGGCGTTCGCCGCGGCTCGGCCGAAGATTGTTGTTGAGCGTGCTGTAGAGAAGCGAATAGCCGACCGAGGAGGTCAGGCGGTTGCCGGTGGCATCGCACAGATAGCGGCCCGCAAGAAGCGGATCACAGGTCGCGGGCAGTGGGCCGGCGCCGTCCGGATCGGTGAAGAAATTGGCCTGGCTGAGGCCGACCTCGTCATAGTTCAGGCCGTAACGCAGAGCGAGCTGCATGTTCGTCGTCAGCGGAACGCCGAGGCGAAGCTGCCCGCCCGTGCTCACCTGCTCATAGGTGGTCTCGCGATTATTGCCGATAAAGTTGAAGCTGTTGTAATCGCGGCGATAGACGTCGAACCCGACGGCGACGTTGCGATCGAACAGATAAGGCTCGGTAAAGCCGATCTCGGCAGACTTGGAATAGCTCGAATAGTTGATCGCAGCCCGAAGCTCCTGACCGAGCCCGCGGAAATTGCGCTGCCTCACCGACAGGCTGAGCAGGAACGCCTCGAGGCTCGAATAGCCCGCCGACAGCTGAAGCTCGCCGGTCGCTCGCTCCTCGACCTCGACTCCGAGGATCACCCGGTCCGGTCCGGACCCCTGCTCCTGCTGGATCTCGAGCTCTTCCTGGAAGAAGCCGAGAGAGCGGATCCGATCCCTCGAGCGGCTGACCGCGACGCTGTTGAACGGGTCGCCCTCGGCGAGCTGGAACTCGCGCCGGATGACCTTGTCATGGGTGTTGGTGTTGCCGCTGATGTCGATCCGCTCGACATAGACGCGCGGCGATTCTGCGACCCGGAAGGTGATGCCCATCGTCAGCGCCTCGCGATTGCGCTGATATTGGGGACGAATGTCGGAGAAGGCGTAGCCGAACAGGCCGGCGAGCTCGTTGAGGCGGGTGACCGTGTCCTCGACGAGCTGGGCGTTGAACCAGTCGCCCGGCTCCATCGGGACGCTCGGCCGCAACTGTTCGGCCGTAAGGTCGCGGACATCGCTCTCGATGTTCACTTCGCCGAACTTGTAGCGCTCCCCTTCCTCGATCACGTAAGTGATGATGAAGTCGCGGCGATCGGGGGTGAGCTCGGCCACGGCCGAAACGACACGGAAATCGGCATAGCCCTGAGTGAGGTAGAATTGCCTCAGCTTCTGCTGGTCGAAGGCGAGACGATCAGGATCGTAAGTGTCGTTGGACTGGAGGATGTTCCACCAGCTCGCCTCGCGGGTCGCCATTTGGGAGATGAGCTGTCCGTCGCCGAACTGCTCGTTGCCGATGATGTTGATCTGGCGGACGCGCGACTTCGGCCCCTCGTCGATCTCGAACACGACGTCGACCCGGTTCTGGTCGAGCTGGACGATCTGAGGCTCGACCCGGGCGGCGTAGCGACCCTGGCGCCGATAAAGCTCGATGATTCGGGCGACGTCCGCACGGGCGCGCGAACGGGTGAAGATCTGACGCGGCGCAAGCCGGATTTCCGGAGTGATCTTGTCGTCCTTGATGCGGCGATTGCCTTCGAGGACGATCCGGTTGATCACCGGATTTTCGCGGACCTGGACGACCAGATTGCCGGTGTCGGCGCCGGCGATCGTGACATCGGCGAACAGCTCGGTCGCGAGCAGATCGCGGAGCGCCTGGTCGAGGCGCTCATTGTCGTAAGGCTCGCCGGGGCGGAGCGCGGTATAGGAAAGGACCGTTTCGGCTTCGAGACGCTGGTTGCCGGTGACGCTGATCGAGCGAATGATCTGCTGCACGGGCGCCGCGACCGGGGCCGGCTGGGCCGCTTCGGTCGTGGCTGGCTGGACCGTCTCCGCGGTCTGGGCGACGGCCGGCGAGACGACCCCGCCGAGCATCGTGCCGACCAGCAAGGCCGTGCACAGCTTACGACCCTTGGGAAATGCTTGTTTCACCGTCACGCGGTCCCCGCCTCTGTGTTGAATGCCGGCCCTCTGGCTGGCCATGATCCCTGTCGACGCCAGCCCTGCCCGATCATGGTCAGCCGATCAAGCCGCCAAGCTTGGTGAAGAGGCCAAAAGACGCCAGGTCGTTCAAGGTAACGAAAATCATCAGTGCCAGCAGCACCGCCAGTCCGGTTCTGAACGCCCATTCCTGGGCCGCCGGCTTCAGCGGCTTACGCCTCACTCCCTCTATCGCGTAGAATAGCAGGTGTCCGCCATCCAGCAGCGGGATTGGCAACAAGTTGATGAATCCCAGATTAATTGAGATCAGGCTCATGAAAAGGACGAAATCGAGCCAGCCGAGGCTCGCCTGCTGTCCGGAATATTGAGCGATCTTCAGCGGACCGCCCATTTCCTTCACCGATCGGGTTCCGGTAATGACCTGCCCGAGCGTCACGACCATCATCTTTACGGTGTGGCCGGTCTGACGAAAGGCGGCGCCGACCACCTCGTGTGGAGGAAGGCGGACGACCTCGATCCCGCCGGGCCCGATTCCCACCCGGCCGATCCGGGCCTTGTTGCCGAACCGGTCTTCGAGCTGGAGCGGACGCGGAACCACGGTCTGGGTGAGCAACGCGCCCTGCCGCTCATATTCGAACGCCATCGGCTGGCCCGGCCTGATCGCCACATAGGAAGCGATGTCCTCGAACCGCTCGATCGACTGGCCATCGATGGAACCGATCCGGTCGCCTGGGCGAAGCCCGGCGGCCTCGGCGGCCGAGCCCTCCTCGACCACTGCGACCACGGGCGGCGTCCGCGGTTCCCCGTAGCTGGCGAAGAGCGCGATGTAGACGAGGATCGCGACCAGGAAATTGGTCACCGGCCCGGCAAGGACGATGAGGAATCTTTGCCAGAGCTTCTTGGCCTGAAAGGTCTCGGCCCGCTCGGCCGGCGGCAGGTTCAGCCATTCGTCGGAAGGCGTGCTTGCCGGGTTCATGTCCCCCTTGAACCGGACATAGCCGCCAAGCGGCATCCAGCCCACCTTCCAGCGGGTCCCTCTCTTGTCGGTCCAGCCGAATATCTCCCGGCCGAAGCCGATCGAAAAGGCTTCGGCCTTCACCCCAAACCAGCGCCCGACGAAATAATGACCGAGCTCATGAACGAAGATGAGCGGCCCGATGACGAGCAGGAAGGCAAGGATCGTGAAGAGGAAATTGGGGCTGTTCAATCGCGGAACTTTCCTGCCGTCGCCGCGGCCGCATCGCGCGCCTCGCGGTCGATCTCCAGCACATCGTCCAGCGACGAGGGCGCAGGAGGGTCATAGCTGGCCAGCACATCACCGACCAGAGCCGCTATATCGAGGAAGCCGATCCGGCTTTCAAGGAAGGAAGCGACGGCTATCTCGTTGGCGGCGTTGAGGATTGCCGGCTTGGCTCCGCCCGCCTCGAGCGCTTCGCGGGCGAGCCGGAGCGCCGGGAACCGCTCGAGATCCGGGGCCTGAAAGTCGAGCGAGCCGATCCGGACCAGATCGAGCCGCTCGCACGGCGTCTCCATCCGCTCGGGCCAGGCGAGCGTGTAGGCGATCGGGATTCGCATGTCGGGAGCGCCGAGCTGGGCAAGGACCGACCCGTCCACATATTCCACCAGCGAGTGGATCACCGACTGCGGGTGAATGACGACATCGAGGGCATCGGGCTCGACCGGGAACAGATGATAGGCCTCGATCAGCTCCAGGCCCTTGTTCATCAGGGTAGCGCAATCGACCGAGATCTTCGCGCCCATCGACCAATTGGGGTGGGCGATCGCCTGGGCAGCGCTCGCCTGCTCCATCTCCTTCAACGTCTTGGTGAGGAACGGACCGCCGCTTGCGGTGAGGATGATCCGGCTGACGCTGTCGGGATGGCTTCGATCGAAGCATTGGAAGATGGCATTATGCTCGGAATCGACCGGCAACAGGGTGGCGCCGCTCGCCGCCGCCGCTTGGGTCATCAGCTCGCCCGCGGAAACCAGGGCCTCCTTGTTGGCGAAGGCGATCGTGCCGCCGCGTTCGAGAGCGCGCATCACCGGCTTGAGGCCCGCCGTGCCGACGATGGCCGCCATCGTCCAGTCGGCGCCGGCGCCGGCCGCCTCCTCGACCGCCGCCATTCCTGATCGAGCGACGATTCCCGACCCTGCGAGGGCATCGACGAGCGCCTCGTGAAGGGAGGGATCGGCGATGACGGCCTCGGCGGCGCGATGCCTTCGCGCCAGCTCGGCGAGGCCCGCCACATCGCGCCGCGCCGTCAAAGCGAGGACCTGGAATCGTTCGCCTGCGCGGCCGATCAGATCCAGTGTGGACCGGCCGACGGAACCGGTCGCGCCAAGTATCGTGACCTTTCTCTGGTTCACCCGGTCCAAAGCCCCGTCATCAGCACCGCCATCATTGCGACGACGACGGCGAGCAACCCGTCGAGACGATCGAGCACGCCGCCATGTCCGGGCAGGATTGTGCCGCTGTCCTTGACCCCTGCCCGCCTCTTCTCCCAGCTCTCGTAGAGATCGCCGGCCTGGGCGATGATCCCCATCGGCGCGCCCAGCCAGGCGAACGGCGAACCGAGGTCCAGCAGGTCGGCGGTCAGCCAGCCGAGCAGTGCGGCACCCGCCATTCCGCCGATCAGGCCGGCCCAGGTCTTGTTCGGGCTGATCCGGGGCGCGAGCTTCGGGCCTCCGATCGAGCGCCCCGCAAAATAAGCGAAGATGTCGGTCGACCAGGTCACGATGAAGACCCAGAAGACGATGGCGATATCGAGCCAGCCGAGCACGAGCAGGGCGAAGGCCGGAACCGCCAGATAGATGTAACCCCACGCCATGACGGGCCTTCGGCTGGCCAGGCCGAGGAGGAGGCCGAGCAGGACCGCGGCGCCGAAACCCCACCAGGCCGGGTCGAAGCTCTGCGGCAGCAAAGCGGCGGGATCGCCGCCCTCGCCAAGCGCCTGGGCCGTGCCCGCCGGATAGAGGAGCTCCGTTCCGACCAGCAGGTTGGCGGCGATGAGGAGCGCTCCCAGGCCGCTCCACAGCCGCGGCACCCGGTGCATGTCGCCCCATTCGATCATCATCAGGACCGCGGCCAGAGTCGCCAGAGCCCGAAACGCCCAGCCGCCGAAATAGGTGGCGGCGCTTGCGACGACGATCATGACGACGCTGGCAGCGAAGCGGATCGGCAGATCCGATTTGCGGATGGGAGCTTCGGCGTCGCTCATAAGCCTCCGTAGCGCCGTTCACGCCGCGCATATTCCGACAGAGCCGAGCGCATCGCCTCGCCGTCGAAATCGGGCCAAAGCGAGTCAACGAACAGGAGCTCCGAATAGGCTGCCTGCCAAAGCAGGAAATTGGACAATCGATATTCACCCGAGGTCCGGATCAGGAGATCGAGCGGCGGCAGGCCGGCCGTATCGAGCGCCTCGTCCATCCGGGCCTCGTCTATCTGCTCCGGATCGAGGCGACCGGCGCGAGCTTCGGCGGCCATGAGTCTTACGGCGCGGAGGATCTCGCTTCGTGCGCCGTAATTGAGGGCGATCGCCAGGGTCATCCGGTCGTTGCCGGCCGTCTTCTCGACGGCCCGGTCGACCATCTCCGCGACATCGCTTTCGAACGCCGTGTGATCGCCAAGAATCCTGAGCCGAATCCCTTCTTTATGAAGGCTTTCCAGCTCTCTCTTGATATAGATCTTGAGAAGGCCGGTGAGATCGCTGATCTCCGCGGCCGGCCGCCGCCAATTCTCCGAGCTGAAGGCGTAGAGAGTCAGGCATTCGACTCCCGCCTCCCCGGCCGCCCGGAGCGCGTTACGTGCGGCTTCGGCACCGGCTCGGTGCCCGGCAGACCGGGGCAGGCCCCGGGCCTTGGCCCAGCGGCCATTGCCGTCCATGATGATGGCGACGTGGCGAGGAACGGCCTTTGCCGAGCCGGTCGCGGCCGGCGAAGCGCCGGCCGGCTGAGGGCTCCGGCTCACCGTTGCAGAATTTCCCTGTCCTTCGACGCAAGCACCTGATCGATGTCGGCAATCGTCTCGTCGGTCAGCTTCTGGACCTCGGTCTCGCTGCGCTTGCGTTCGTCCTCGCTGATCTCGTGCTTCTTCTCGTCCTGCTTGAGCGCGTCATTGCCGTCGCGGCGGACGTTGCGGACGGCGATCTTCGCCTTCTCGGCATATTGGTGAGCAAGCTTGGAAAGCTCCTTGCGCCTCTCCTCGGTCATGTCGGGGATCGGCAGTCGGATGTTCTGGCCGTCGACGACGGGATTGATCCCGAGATCGGCGTTCCGGATCGCCTTCTCGACGGGCCCGACATTGGACTTGTCCCAGACCTGCACGGACAACATTCGAGGCTCAGGGGCCGACACCGTCGCCACCTGGTTGAGCGGCATGTTCGAACCATAGACTTCGACATGGATCGGATCGAGCAGGGTCGTCGTCGCTCGGCCCGTCCTCAGGCCGCCAAGATCATGCTTCAGCGCCTCCACGGCGCCGTGCATCCGGCGCTGCAGATCGGCTTTGTCATAGGCTGGCATGGCTCTCTCCCTCATTGAGAACGATCGTCGCGGTCCCCTCGCCGCCGAGCACACGGGCCAGATTGCCCTGCTCGCGGATGTTGAAGACGACGATCGGAATATTGTTGTCGCGGCAAAGGGCGACGGCGCTGGCGTCCATCACCTTGAGATCGTCCGCAAGGACCCGGTTGAAGCTGAGGCGGTCATATCTTTTCGCGCCCGCATTCTTCTTCGGATCCGAATCGTAGATGCCGTCGACGCTGGTGCCCTTGAACAAGGCGTCGCAGCCCATTTCCGCCGCTCGAAGCGCCGCTGCCGTGTCGGTGGTGAAGAAGGGGTTGCCGGTGCCGGCGGCGAAGATCACCACCCGGCCCTTCTCCATGTGGCGGACCGCCCGGCGGCGGATATAGGGCTCGGAGACGGTCGCCATCGGGATCGCCGACTGAACCCTCGTGTCGACGCCGATCTTCTCGAGCGCATTCTGAAGCGCGAGGGCGTTCATCACCGTCGCAAGCATGCCCATATAATCGGCGCTCGCGCGATCGAAGCCCTTGGCCGCGCCGGCCAGGCCGCGGAAGATGTTGCCGCCGCCGACGACGAGGCAGAGCTCGTGCCCGGCGTCGCGGGCGGCACGGATCTCGTCGGCGAGACGAGCGACGGTGGCTGGATCGATCCCGAACTGGCCTTCGCCCATCAGGGCTTCGCCGGACAGCTTCAGGAGGATTCGGTTGAAGCGCGGGCGCGGCATGGGGTTCGTCGGTCCGATCTTCGTCTGCGGGGCGAGGTGGCGCACCTTAGGGTGTGTACTCGGCGCCTGCAACGGGCGCCGAGTAAACACCCTGGTGAGTATGAGCGACCCGGCCAGGCATCTTCCCCCCTTCTCTTAGGAAGCGGGGCTGGCCTTTCAGGCGACCGGCTCGACCTTGCCGACGCCGGAAGCGGCGGCGACTTCGGCGGCGAAATCGCTTTCCTTCTTCTCGATGCCTTCACCGAGCTGGAAGCGAACGAACGCGCTGATCGTGATCGTCGCGCCGGCCTGCTTGCCCGCGGCGGCGACGACGTCCTCGACCTTCGTCTTGTTGTCCATCACGAAGAGCTGCGACAGGAGCGCATTCTCCTTGCGGAACTTGGCGATCGCGCCTTCGACCATCTTTTCGACGATCGCGTCGGGCTTGCCCGATTCCTTTGCCTTCTCGGCGGCGATCGAACGCTCGCGCTCGATCGTCGCGGAATCGAGATCCTCGCCGGTCAGCGCCTGCGGGTTGGCCGCGGCGATGTGCATCGCCAGCTGCTTGCCGAGGGACTCGAGGGCGCCCTTGTCGGCCGCGCTTTCGAGGGCGACGAGAACGCCGATCTTGCCGAGCCCCGGGGCCACGCTGTTGTGGACGTAGGAAACGACCACCCCGTCATTGACCTGAAGGACGGCGGTTCGGCGCAAGGACTGGTTCTCGCCGATCGTCGCGACGTTGCTGGTCAGCTTCTCCTGGACGGTGCCGCCCGCCGGCCAGCTGGCCGAGAGCAGATTCTCGACATTGCCACTGCCCTGGAGGGCGAGATCAGCAACGGTCCGGACGAATTCCTGGAACTGTTCGTTCTTGGCGACGAAGTCCGTTTCCGAATTGACCTCGACGACCGCGCCGCGGTTGCCGGCCACGGCGACTCCGACAAGGCCCTCGGCCGCGGTCCGGCCAGCCTTCTTGGCGGCGGCGGCGAGACCCTTGGTACGAAGCCAGTCGATCGCCGCTTCCATGTCGCCCTGGGTCTCGCCCAGTGCCTTCTTGCAATCCATCATTCCCGCGCCGGTGCGCTCGCGCAGCTCCTTGACGGCGGCGGCCGTGATCTCAGCCATGTCTCTTGTCCTTCTTTTCGATTCCAAAATGGTTCGCCCTGAGCCTGTCGAAGGGCTTCCTTTCAGAACATAGAAAGGGCTTCGAAGGGCTCAGGCCGAACGGGAGAGGCGATGCCCCTCCCGGATGATCAAGCTTCGGCCAGCGCCTGCTCGGCCGGCGGCTCATCCATGGCGCCGATGTCGACGCCGCGGGCGGACGCGCCGCCCTGTTTGCCGGCGAGAACCGAATCGGCGATCGCGTCGCAATAGAGGCGGATGGCGCGGCTCGCATCGTCATTGCCCGGAACCGGGAAGGCGATGCCCTGCGGGCTGACGTTGGTGTCGAGTACGGCAATGACCGGGATGCCAAGGACATTGGCTTCCTTGACGGCCAGCTCTTCCTTGTTGGCGTCGATGATGAAGATGACGTCCGGAAGCCCGCCCATGTCGCGAATTCCGCCAAGCGACAGCTCGAGCTTGTCGCGCTCGCGGGTCAGCTGAAGGACTTCCTTCTTGGTGAGCCCGGCGGTGTCGCCCGAAAGCTGCTCCTCGAGGCTCTTGAAGCGCTTGATCGAGTTGGAGATCGTCTTCCAGTTGGTGAGCATTCCGCCCAGCCAGCGATGGTTGACGAAATGCTGACCGGAGCGGCGGGCCGCTTCGGCGATCGGATCCTGCGCCTGGCGCTTGGTGCCGACGAACAGCACCTTGCCGCCGGCGGCGACCGACTGGCGGACGAAGTCGAGCGCCCGAGCGAACAGGGGCACGGTCTGCGACAGGTCGATGATGTGGACGCCGTTCCGCTCGCCGAAAATATACGGCTTCATCTTCGGATTCCAGCGGTGGGTCTGGTGGCCGAAATGCGCTCCGGCCTCGAGCAATTGCTGCATGGTGACGTCGGGTGACGCCATGATCTTTCTCCTTCCGGTTCTACCTCTGCGGCGCCGAATGATCCCGGATCAGATCCGAGACACCGGTATGATGGCATCCGCATGTGGAATGGCCGCGCACTTAAGGGGATGGGGCTCGGAAATCAACCCGCCCGCTTCCTCGCGAGGCCGGTGGCCGGCGCCCGCAGGTCCATCGCCCCTTCCGACGAGGAAACCGCTGCGCCTACATGCTTCTTCGTCAGCGTGGTGCAAACCCTGTCCGCCCGATCGTTACGCCGGCGCTTGACATTAGAACAGAACAAGAACATACCAACGCTTCAACGCGGTTGCGGAGCCATTTCGCCACTGCATCGTTCCCACCTCTCGAACAAAAGGGGAAAGCCGTGGCTCACCTTGCTTCGATCCTTTTCTTCTCCGGCCTTCTGGTCGCGCTCGGCCTGACCCTCGAGCTCACGATAAAGGCATCTCGGGCGGAGATCGTCGCGGCTTTTCGCGGCTTGCCGTTGCCGGCGACGGCGAAGTCGCCGGCGCCAGTGGCGTGGCGCTCGCGCGCTGCCGCTTGATCCTGGCATAGCTCATGACGCTGAAGGGGATCATGGCCAGGTAAGCGATTCCGCAGACCGTCAGGGTCTGCCATGGGACGGAAACGAGCGCGCCACCCAGCAAGGCTATGACGACGATGGCCTCCAGCCGGACCTTGCGGCGGAGGCGAAGCGAACCCCAGGAAAAGGTCGCCAGGCTGGAGATGGCAAGGAAGGCCACAAAGGCTGCCCACGGGGCGACGATCCGATAGTCTGCAAGCCAGGTCCATTGGCGCTCGCTGGCCAACCACACGATGATCGGCAGCAACAATAGCCCCGCGCCCGCCGGCGCAGGCACTCCGGTGTTGAAGCCGGCCGATTTGTGCGGCTGGTCCTCGACGTCGATCCTGGCGTTGAAGCGGGCGAGTCGCAACGCCATGCATGCCGCATAAGCGAGCGCGAAGACCCACCCCCAGCTCGGCAGATTCTGAAGTGACCAGAGGTGAAGAATGATGGCGGGCGACGCGCCGAACGCAATCACATCCGACAATGAATCGAGTTCTGCACCGAAGCGCGTCTGGCCTTTGAGCGCTCGGGCAATCCGTCCATCCATCCCGTCGAGCACCGCCGCCAGCACGATCATGGCGACGGCGAGGTCCCATTCCTCGGCGATGGCGAAACGGACTCCGGTCAGGCCGACGCACAAGGCGAGCGCGGTGACGGCGTTGGGCACGACCGCCCGAAGTGGAATGCCCCGTCTTTCCCGCACGCGCGGTTCGGGACTCACTGGGCCAGGCCCTCGATCAGTTCGGATAGGCCCGTCTTGGCAATGATGGTCTCGCCGGCGACCGTTCGCTGACCGAGCAGGACCTGCGAGGAGGTCCCGGCGGGCAGATAGACGTCCACCCGGCTGCCGAACCGGATCAGCCCGACCCGCTGGCCGGCGACGAGCCGGTCGCCGACCTTGATCCAGGGCACGATCCGGCGGGCGACGAGGCCGGCGATCTGGGTGAAGGCGACCTTCGTGCCGTTGTCGCCCTCGACGAGGATATGCTGCCGTTCATTGTCCTCGCTCGCCTTGTCGAGATCGGCGTTGAGGAACTTGCCGGCAATGTAGTGAACCCGACGGACCGTCCCTGGGATCGGGGTCCGGTTGATGTGCACGTCGAAGACGCTCATGAAGATCGAGACCCGGATCAGCGGCTCGTCGGCGAGCCCGTCGGGACCGACCAGCTCGCTCGGCGGCGGCACCGTGGTGATCATCGTCACCATCCCGTCGGCCGGGGCGATGATCAGCCCCTCGCCCGTCGGCGTCGTCCGGATCGGGTCGCGGAAGAAGGCCGCGATCCAGGCGGCGAGCCCGATGCTCAGCCAGCCGAGCCAGTCCCAGTCGATCACCCACCAGAACAGGAGGGCGATCGCAACGGCGATGACGACGAACTTGCGTCCTTCCGGATGCACGCTCGGCATTCGATAGCGGACGGTCGTGGTGACCAGATCGGATTTTTCGAGCGAGGACATTCGCCGTCTTTAGGCGGTGAGCCGAGGGGAGACAACAAGCGCCGCGCTTGGTTGATCAGCGGCCCCGCTCCGCCTACACGGCCCCGCAAAGCAGAGTGCAAAACAGGGAAAAGCGACCGCCTCATGGCCAAGATCAAGGTGAAGAACCCCGTCGTCGAGCTCGACGGCGACGAGATGACCCGCATCATCTGGCAATGGATCCGCGAACGGCTGATCCTGCCCTATCTGGATGTCGAACTGCTCTATTACGATCTGGGCATCGAGAAGCGCGACGAGACCGAAGACCGGATCACGGTCGAGGCAGCCGAGGCGATCAAGAAGCACGGCGTCGGAGTCAAATGCGCCACGATCACGCCCGACGAGGCGAGGGTCGAGGAGTTCGGCCTGAAGAAGATGTGGAAATCGCCGAACGGGACGATCCGCAACATCCTCGGCGGTGTCGTCTTCCGCGAGCCGATCGTCATCGAGAACGTGCCTCGGCTGATCCCCGGCTGGACCGACCCGATCGTCGTCGGCCGCCACGCCTTCGGCGACCAGTATAAGGCGACCGATTTCCGGGTCCCCGGACCGGGCAAGCTCACCATCAAATGGACCGGCGAGAATGGCGAGGAGATCGAACATGAAGTGTTCGATTTCCCGGCCGCCGGAGTGGCGATGGGGATGTACAATCTCGACGAGTCGATCCGCGATTTCGCCCGCGCCTGCTTCAATTACGGGCTCAACCGGCAATGGCCGGTCTATCTGTCGACCAAGAACACCATCCTCAAGGCCTATGACGGCCGCTTCAAGGATCTTTTCGAGGAAATCTTCACCAGCGAATTCAAGGCGAAGTTCGATAAGGTTGGAATCGAATATCAGCATCGCCTGATCGACGACATGGTCGCGAGCGCGCTCAAGTGGAGTGGAAAGTTCGTCTGGGCCTGCAAGAATTATGACGGCGACGTCCAGTCGGACCAGGTCGCTCAGGGCTTCGGGTCGCTCGGCCTGATGACCTCGATCCTGATGACCCCGGACGGCAAGACGGTCGAAGCCGAGGCCGCCCACGGCACCGTCACCCGCCACTTCCGGATGCACGAGCAGGGCAAGGCGACCTCGACCAACCCGATCGCCTCGATCTTCGCCTGGACGGGCGGCCTGAAATATCGCGGCAAGTTCGATGACACGCCCGAAGTCACCCGTTTCGCCGAGACTCTCGAGCGGGTCTGCATCGAGACCGTCGAGCAGGGCAAGATGACGAAGGATCTGGCCATCCTGATCGGTCCTGAACAGAGCTGGATGACGACAGAACAGTTCTTCGAGGCGATCCGGGCCAATCTCGAGAAGGCCATGGCCGAGGAAGTTCAGACCGCCTGACCGGCGAATCGGCGGCTGGTAGCTGACAAAGCGGCCTCGGGCTGCATAAAGGAGAAGATGCACCCGGCGCCCGGCGATTTCGGCACTTCAGGTCTCAGCGATGCGCTCGTCATCCTGGGCGCGGCGGGGATCGTCATCCCCGCCTTCGCCCGATTCAGGATCAGCCCCGTCATCGGCTTCATCCTGATCGGGCTGCTCGTCGGCCCGGCCGGCCTGGGATCACTCTCGGGCCAATATCCGTGGCTCAACTACGTCACCATCTCAAATCGCGAATCGATCGAGCCGTTCGCCGAGTTCGGAATCATCCTCCTGCTCTTCTCGATCGGGCTGGAGCTTTCGTTCAAGCGGCTCTGGGGCATGCGCCGGCTCGTCTTCGGAGTCGGCGCCGCCGAGCTTCTGATCGGCGCGGCCTTCATCGGCCTGGCGCTCTACCTGATCGGCACCGGCCCGAGCGCATCGGTCGCACTCGGTCTGGCCCTGGCCTTGTCCTCGACGGCGCTGGTGCTGCCGCTGACCAACGCCGCCACCGCGGTCGGCCGATCGGCGCTGGCCATGCTGCTTTTCGAGGATCTGGCGATCGTCCCGATCATCTTCGCGCTCGGCGCCCTCTCGCCCCATGTCGGCCTCGCCGGCCTCACCAACATGATGAACGTGCTGCTCGCCGGGGCCGCCGTCGTTGCCGCGATGCTCATCCTCGGCCGGCTCTTCCTGCCTCGCCTCTTTGCCCAGGCGGCTCGGACGAAAAGCCCCGAACTCTTCCTCGCCGCCAGCCTGCTCGTCGTGATCGTCGCCAGCCTCGCCACCGCCGCCGTCGGCCTCTCGCCGATCGTCGGCGCGATCATCGCCGGAATCCTCATCGCGGAAACCGATTATCATGACCAGGTCGAAGTGATCACCGCGCCGTTCCGCGGTCTCGCCCTCGGCGTCTTCCTGATCACCGTCGGGATGAGCGTGGATTTCAGGGTCATCTTCGACAATTGGACGGCGCTGCTCGCGGCGGTGCTGGGCGTGCTCGCAATCAAGGCCGCCGTCACCGCTTCTTTGCTTCGGCTTTCCGGCGCCACCCCCGCGGTCGCGGCCGAGACGGGGGTGGTCATGGCGTCGCCGTCGGAGACGACCCTGATCGTCCTTGCCGCCGCTTCGGCCGCCGGCCTGATCACGAGGGAAACCGCGGCGTTCTGGCAGATCGTCACAGCGATCGGACTGACGGTCACGCCGCTGCTTGCGAAGCTCGGCCAGCTTGCGGCCCGAGGCGTACGAGCGCCTTCTGAGCCCGATGTGCCGCTGCCCGGGCCCGACGACGACTCGCCGCCGGTGATCATCATCGGCTACGGCCGGGTCGGGCGGCTCGTCGCGGAAATGCTGAAGACTCACAATCGCCGTTTCCTGGCGGTCGATTCGGATGTCGACGCCGTGGCCGCAGCGCGGCGCGAAGGCGATCCGATCATCTTCGGCGACGTCGCACGGCCCGAACTGGTCGATCGCCTCAATCTCGCCCATGCCGAGGCGCTCGTCCTGACGATGGACGATCCGGTACTGACCGTTCGCCTCACCAAACGGGTCAGGGCGTCCTCCGCCAACCTCACCATCGTCGCTCGCGCCCGCGACCCATCGCATGCGGCGGAGCTTTACAGAGCCGGAGCGACCGACGCCGTTCCGGAGACGATCGAATCCTCGCTCCAGCTTTCCGAGGCGGTGCTGGTCGATCTCGGGATGGCGATGGGCCCGGTGATCGCTTCCATCCACGAGAAGAGGAGTGAGCTTCGAAAGCAGATCATGGAGCTCGGAATGCTGCCCAAGGAGCCGCCGCAACGCGGCCGACGCCTTCGGGACGCGCTCACCCCCCAATAGCCACTGGTCTCCACCGGCTCAGGCTGATATCGTTCCATCTTTGTTCCAAGGAGAGGGCGATGGGAAATCGATCCGGCAGCGCCGATCTCCCGCTACACGGCGGCCGCGTGCCCGCCTGGCTAGGGGAACGGATGACGAGGCTCGGAACGATCATCGCCGAGGCGATCATCCTCCATCACGGCCGCGACGATCTGCTTCGCCGGCTCGCCCATCCCTTCTGGTTCCAGTCGTTCGGCGCGGTGATGGGGATGGACTGGCATTTCTCGGGAATCACGACAAGCGTCATCGGCGCTCTCAAGCGCGGTCTCAATCCCCGCTCATCCGAGCTCGGAATCCATGTCTGCGGCGGACGCGGACGCCACAGCCGCAAGACTCCTGAAGAGCTTGTTACCGCTGGCGAGCGCGCCGGCTTCGACGGAGCGGCGCTTGGCGGAATCAGCCGGCTCGTCGCCAAGGTGGACAGCGCCGCCGTTCAGGACGGCTTCGATCTCTATCTCCACGGCTTCATCGTCACCGACGACGGCCGCTGGACGGTGGTCCAGCAGGGCATGAGCGACGGCCGCCGGACGGCGCGCCGTTATCACTGGCTTTCCGAGGGCCTGGAGAGCTTCGTCGATTCCCCCCACAGCGCCATCGAGGGGCGAAGCGGCGGCGAGATCGTCAACCTCGCCGATCGCCGGGCTGCAGGATCGCGTCAGGCCCAGCTCGCCCTGCTGAAATCGCTCGGCCCCGACGGCCTCGTCCGCGAGGCGGCGGCGCTGCGTCCTTCTGTCGCCACTGACCAGCCGCCTTTGCCCCACCTCCTCATGCCGAGCCGTCATGACGTCACTTCGGGGGACGTAGTCCTGCGCCGGCTCCACGCCAGCCTCGCGGCGGCCGACGAGGCCGGCCCAGCGGATTTCCCCGAGCTGCTCCAGGTCCCCGGAGTGGGCGCGAGGACGATCCGCTCGCTCGCGATGGTTGCCGAGATCGTCCATGGCGAACCTTGCCGATTCAGCGATCCTGCCCGCTACTCGCTCGCCCATGGCGGCAAGGACCGGCATCCCTTCCCGGTTCCGCTCAAGGTCTATGACAAGACGATCGGCGTCCTGAAATCGGCGGTCGAGCAGGCGAAGCTGGGCCGGGACGAGAAGATCGGCGCGATCCGGCGTCTCGATCAGCAGGCGCGCCGGCTCGAAGCCCATGTCGGCGGCCCGTCGCTCGACGCCTTCATCGCCGAGGAGCGCGCTCGCTCGGGCGAATATGGCGGAATGAGCATCTTCGGGCCGGAGCCGCCCGCTCAGGCCGGCACTGACTCGATCGCTTCTCGAACAGCCTGAATCGCCTCGGCGGCTCGGGCGCCGTCGGGACCGCCGCCCTGGGCGAGGTCGGGACGGCCGCCGCCGCCCTGGCCCCCGAGCGCCTCGACCGCCTTCCTGACGAGATCGACCGCGTTGAGCGAGGCGGCGAGGTCTTCGGTGACTCCCACGGCAACGCTGGCGCGGCCGTCATTGACGGCGACGATCGCGGCAACCCCGGAGCCGACCCGCTTCTTCGCTTCGTCGACAAGTCCGCGCAGAGCCTTGGGATCGAGATTTTCATGGACCTGGCCGATGAAGCCGTGCCCGGCGACCTGTTCCGGAGCGGCGGATTCCGCTCCGGCTCCACCGCCAAGCGCCAGCATCTTCCTTGCGTCGGCCAGCTCGCGTTCGAGCCGGCGGCGCTCCTCGACCAGTGCCGCCACCCGTGCCGGCACCTCTTCCGGCGAAGCCTTCAACGCCGATGCGGCTTCCCTCAGCCGGCTCTCCCGGCCGGTGAGCCAGAGTCGCGCCGCCTCCCCGGTAAGCGCCTCGATCCGGCGGACGCCGGCGGCGACGGCGCTCTCGCCGATAATCTTGAACAGCTGGATATCGCCGAGGGCGGAGACATGGGTGCCGCCGCAAAGCTCGACCGAATAAGTGGAGTCGGTCCCTCGGCCCATCGACAGAACGCGAACCTCGTCGCCATATTTCTCGCCGAACAGCGCCATCGCGCCGGCGGCGATCGCCTCGTCGGGAGTCATCAGCTTGGTCGTGACCGGCTGATTGTCGCGGATGTGGCGATTCACCTCTTCCTCGATCGACTCGATGTCCTCGCGGGTCAGCGGCCTGGGATGGGAGAAATCGAACCGGAAATAATCCGGCGCGACCAGGCTTCCCTTCTGAGTGACATGGAGGCCGAGGCGATGCCGAAGCGCGGCGTGAAGCAGATGGGTGGCCGAATGATTGGCCCGGACCCGGTCCCGCCGTTCGGCATCCACGACCAGGTGAAGCGCATCACCGACCGAAACCTCGCCCTTGCGGATCTCGGCGTGGTGCGCGTGAAGCCGTCCCAGCGGTTTCGATGTATCCTCAATATCAGCTTCCAGGCCCTTGTCCGAAGACGCTTTTCCTGAATCGCCAATCTGTCCGCCGCTCTCCCCGTAAAAGGGCGTCTGATTGGTCAGGATGACGACCTTGTCGCCCTCCCCGGCGTGCTCGACCCGAGCCCCGTCCCTGACGATGGCGAGCACCTGGCCGTCGCCCTCGTGGCCGGCATAACCAATGAACTCGGTCGATCCGAACTCCTCGGCAATGTCGAACCAGACTTCCTCGGAGGCCTTGGCTCCCGAGCCCTTCCAGGCTGCCCGGGCGGCCGCCTTCTGCTCGGCCATGGCGGAATCGAAGCCGGAGCGATCGACTCCGAAGCCCTGGGCGCGAAGCGCGTCCTCGGTGAGATCGTAGGGGAAGCCATAGGTGTCGTAGAGCTTGAAGGCGGTTGCACCGGCGAGGATGTCGCCCGGCTTCATCGCCGAGGTAGCTTCGTCGAGCAGCTTCAGGCCCTTGTCGAGAGTCTGGCGAAACCGCGTTTCCTCGAGCTTGAGCGTCTCCTCGATGAGGGGCTGGGCCCGGACCAGCTCGGGATAGGCCGCGCCCATTTCAGCGACGAGCGCCGGCACCAGGCGATGCATGAGCGGGTCCGCGGCGCCGAGGATATGGGCATGGCGCATCGCCCGCCGCATGATACGCCGGAGGACATAGCCCCTGCCCTCGTTGGCCGGGAGGACGCCGTCGGCGATCAGAAAACCTGAGGCGCGCAAATGATCGGCGATCACCCGATGGCTCGCCTTGCGCCCGTCGGTTGGGGAAGCGCCGGTCAGCTCCGCCGAAGCGGTGATCAGCGCCGCGAAGGTATCGGTGTCATAATTGTCGTGAACCCCCTGGAGAACGGCGGCGATCCGCTCCAGGCCCATGCCGGTGTCGATCGAGGGCCGAGGCAGATCGCGGACGATCTCATTGTCCTCCTGCTCATATTGCATGAAGACGAGGTTCCAGATCTCGGTGAATCGGTCGCCGTCCTCGTTCGGCGATCCGGGCGGTCCGCCCGGAATATGCTCGCCATGATCGTAGAAGATTTCCGAACAGGGGCCGCAGGGCCCGTTGTCGCCCATCGCCCAGAAATTGTCCTTGGTGGGAATCCGGATGATCCGGCTTTCGGGAAGGCCGGAAATCTTCCTCCACAGGTCGAACGCCTCGTCGTCGGTATGATAGATGGTCGCGGTCAGCCGGTCCGGGCTGATCCCCCATTCCCGGGTGATGAGACGCCAGGCGAGGTCGATCGCCCTCTCCTTGAAATAGTCGCCGAACGAGAAATTGCCGAGCATCTCGAAGAAGGTGTGGTGGCGCGCGGTATAGCCGACATTGTCGAGATCGTTATGCTTGCCGCCGGCGCGAACGCACTTCTGCGAGGAGGTGGCGGTGACGTAGGGACGGCTTTCTTGACCGGTGAACACGTTCTTGAACGGCACCATGCCCGCATTGACGAACATCAGGGTCGGATCGTTCTGCGGCACGAGCGGCGCCGACGGCACGATGAAGTGCCCTTCGCGGCCGAAAAATTCGAGAAAGCTTCGCCTGATGTCGTTGGTCGAGGTCATGGCGGCGATGTAAGCGAGCGACGCCAGTCGGGCAAGCAAGGCACGGCCCCCTGTTTCCGAGGGCCG
Source organism: uncultured Sphingosinicella sp. (assembly GCA_966193865.1). Lineage (GTDB taxonomy): Bacteria > Pseudomonadota > Alphaproteobacteria > Sphingomonadales > Sphingomonadaceae > Allosphingosinicella. The sequence goes on from CBIGXQ010000001.1 coordinate 36,856, forward strand.
AGGATCGTTACAATGCGCCTATCTCGTGGAAAGGTGCTTTCAATGAAGTTTCACCTGCCAGTCCTCGCGCTCATGCTCGCCATTCCTTCCATGCCTGCCTGCGGCCAGGGGACGATGGCGGCGAACGAAGGCGGCGAGGCCGCGACGGCGCCGACCGCCTCGGCTGCGAACGTGAAGGTCTACGAGGTTCCTGCAGGATCGCGGCCGCACGACGTCGCTCCGGCGCCGGACGGCAAGATCTGGTATACCGGCCAGCGGCGCGGCGTTCTCGGGATCCTCGACCCGGCCACCGGAGCGGTTCGCGAAGTCCCGCTCGGCGAGGGTTCGGCGCCGCACGGGGTGATCCAGGGGCCGGACGGCGCCGCCTGGATCACGGACAGCGGCCTCAACGCGATCGTCCGCTACGATCCGGCGACGGATGGGGTGAGGACGTGGCCGCTGCCGCCCGAATTCACTGATTCCAACCTCAACACCGCGGCCTTCGATGGCGACGGACTGCTGTGGTTCACGGGCCAGACCGGGGTCTACGGCCGGCTCGACCCGCGAACGGGCGCGGTTCAGGTCTGGCGCGATCCGGAAGGGCGCGGACCCTATGGGATCGCCGCGACGCCGGCCGGCGACATTTATTATGTTTCCCTCGCGGGCAGCCATCTCGCCCGGGTGGACCGCTCGACCGGCGCTGCGACCATCATCGAGCCGCCGACGGCGCAGCAGGGCGCCCGGCGGGTATGGGCGGATGGAAGCGGCCGCCTGTGGATCTCGGAATGGAATGGCGGTCAGCTGAGCCGCTACGACCCGGCCAGCGGGGAATGGGAGAGCTGGCGCCCCGACGGCGAACGCCCGCGAGTCTATGCGGTCTATGTCGATGATAGGGACATCGTCTGGATCAGCGATTTCGGCGCCAATGCGGTCCTGTCTTTCGACCCCGCGACCGAGCGGTGGACCCGCTATCCCGGCAGCGGCGACGATGCTCAGGTGAGACAGATCCTCGGAAGCCCGGGGCGAATCTACCTTCCGGAATCGCGCCTCGACCGGATCATGGTGATCGATACCGACGGATGAGGCTGCCGGCGTTCGCGATGCCGGCGTTCATTGCCGCCGGAGCGGCCTGCGGCACGCCGCCGCCGCCGCCGTCGCCCGACCTCGCCCGAGGCGAGATAGTGTACCGTCAATGCTTCGCCTGCCACGCGCTGCAACCAGGCGCGAACACGCCGGCCGGGCCGACCCTGGCGGGAATCGTCGGCCGGCGGATCGCGGCCGAGCCCGATTTCAACTATTCGCCCGCACTTCGCCGGCTCGCCGCGACACGGCCGCAATGGAGCCCGGACCTGCTGGATCGATTTCTCCGCGATCCGGAGTCGGTCGCCCCCGGCACCGAAATGGGATTTACGGGCCTCGAGTCGGGCCAGGACCGAGCGGCGCTGATCGCCTGGCTCGCCCAGGCTTCAGGCCGCCGCCGCTGAGAACCGTTCCGAAGCGTCGTCTCTCATACCCCCTTGAACTTCGCGGCATATGGGTGAAGGCTAGTAGTTTCCCACAGGGCGCGGCGCCGCGTCTTCTTCGCGGAGTGCCGCAGGCACACGAAGGAGACGTTCATGCCCGGTAGAGCTGCAGGCACCAGGACCATCGCGCTCGTCGGGCCTGGCGGGGCGGGTAAAACCAGCCTTGCCGAGGCCCTTCTTTTTGCCGCCGGAGCCATCGGCCGGCAGGGATCCGTCGCCGACGGCAGCAGCGTCGGCGATTCCAGTCAGGAGGCCCGCGCTCGCGGCGGCTCGACCGAGCTCAACCTTCTCCACCTCGATTATATGGACGATCATTTCGCGCTGATCGATGCGCCGGGATCGGTGGGCTTCGCCGCCGATGGCGCGCTCGGCGCGGCCGCCGCCGATCTTGCGATCGTCGTCGTCGACCCCGAGCCGGACCGTGCGCTGCTCGCCGAGCCGACCCTTCGCCAGCTCGAAGCGCTTGGCATTCCTCACATGATCTTCGTCAACAAGATCGATCATGCTCGCGGCTCGATCCAGTCGCTCCTGGAATCGCTTCAGCCGATGAGCGCGTCGCCGCTCATCGCCCGCTGGATCCCGATCCGCGAGGGCGAGAAGATAAATGGCTTCGTCGATATCGCCCTCGAGCGCGCTTATTATTACCGGCCGGGCCAGCCGTCCGAGCAGAAGGATATTCCGGGCGATCTCGCCGACCGGGAAGCGCTGGAACGCGCCCACATGCTCGAGCAGCTCGCCGATCATGACGACGTCCTTCTCGAGCAATTGCTGATGGACGAGGTGCCGGATCGGCAGACCGTGTTCGCCGATCTGTCGAAGGAAACCGGCGCCGCCCAGATCGTGCCCGTCCTGTTCGGCTCGGCGACGATGGACTTCGGGGTTCGCCGGCTGTTGAAGACTCTTCGCCACGAAGTTCCGGAACCCTCGGCGGCGGCCGAACGGCTCGGCGCTTCGAATGGCTGCGCCTTCGTCTTCAAGGTCTCCAACAGCGGCGCGATGGGCCGGCTCACTTTCGCCCGCGTTTTCGGCGGCGGCCTCAAGGAAGGCGCGGAACTCAAGGGTCCCGACGGAGACCCGATCCGGATCGGGACCTTGTTCGCCGTCCAGGGTGAAAGGACGGCGAAGCTGTCGGAGGCCAGGAATGGCGACGTCGTCGCCATCGCCAAGCTGGAGGGCGTCGGTGCAGGCCAGTGGCTTGCCTCCGGGAAAATGCCGCCCTCGCCGGAGCTTCCCGAGCCGACCCGCAATTATGCGCTGGCCATCGCCACCAAGGACCGGAAGGACGATGTCCGGCTGTCGACGGCGCTGCACAGGTTGACCGAAGAGGATCGCGCTCTTCTGTGGGAGCAGGACGAAGCTCTGCACGAAACCCGCTTGAAGGGAGTCAATGACGAGCATCTCAAGGTCACCCTCGAGCGGCTGAAGCGCCGCTACGGCGTGGCGGTGGATTCGCGGCCGCCGGCGATCGGCTACAAGGAGACGATCCGAAAGACCGTCACCCAGCGTGGGCGCCACAAGAAGCAGTCGGGCGGCCATGGCCAGTTCGGCGACACCGTGATCGAAGTGAAGCCGTTGCCGCGTGGCGAAGGCTTCAAGTTCCAGGAGAAGATCTCGGGCGGTGTCGTGCCGAAGCAATGGATCCCGGCGGTCGAGGCCGGAGTTCGCGATGCGATGGCGAAGGGGCCGCTCGGCTTCCCGGTCGTCGACGTCCAGGTGACACTGATCGACGGCTCCTATCACAGCGTCGACAGTTCCGAGATCGCGTTCCGGACGGCCGGCCGGATCGGCATGTCGGAGGCGCTCGCGGCGGCTTCGCCGCACCTTCTCGAGCCGGTGATGAAGGTGGTCGTCATCGCCCCCAGCGGGGCGACATCGCGGGTGACGTCGGCGATCGCCAGCCGGCGCGGGCAGATGCTCGGAATGGGGCCACGCGAAGGCTGGTCCCGCTGGGACCAGGTGGAGGCGCTGATCCCGGAAGCCGAGATGCAGGGCTTCGACGCCGAGCTCCGCTCGCTGAGCCAGGGCCTCGCCACCTATACCGCCGAGTTCGATCATCTCGCCGAGCTCAACGGCACCCTGGCCGAGAAGGTCGTTCAGCGGGAGCTCGAGCCGGCTTAGGGCCCGTTCCCCCCTATCCCGCTCTCCGGCCTTGGCCGGAGAGCTTTATGAGGGGTGGGCTTCGGCCGCCTCGGTGCCGACGGGCCTGCTTTCGAGCGAGGCACTGTCCGCCGGCTCCGCCGCGGAGATGACCTGGGCCGCGACGAGATCGCCGACGACGTTCAAGGTGGTCCGGCACATGTCGAGGAACCGGTCGACGCCGAGCACCAGGGCGATCGCCTCCGGCTGGATTCCGACCATCGCCAGGATCAGAGCGACGACCGGAAGCGAGCCTGCGGGGACGCCGGCCGTGCCGATCCCGCCGAGGATGCAGACCAGCATCACCGTCAGCTGCTGCCAAATGGTCAGGTCCAGGCCGAAGAACTGGGCCAGGAACAGGACGGTCACGCCCTCGAACATGGCGGTGCCGTTCTGATTGGCGGTCGCTCCGACGGTGAGGACGAAGCGGGCGATCCGCGGCGGCAGGTGAAGCCGCTCGTCCGCGACCCGAAGCGCGGTCGGCAGGGTCGCGTTGGACGAGGCGGTGGAGAAGGCCATCAGGCTCGCCTCCTGAGTCTCCCGGAAGAAGGTGATCGGGTTCTTCCGCCCGAGTGTGGCAAGCAAGGTCGGGAAGACGACGAACATCTGGATCGCCAGAGCGAGCAGGACGACTCCGACATAAGCGGAAAGTCGGACGAGCAGCTCCCAGCCGAACGCCGCCGCCAGGTTGAACATGAAACAGGCGACCGCGAGCGGCGCGAGCCGGATGACGATGAGGATCAGCCGCATCGTCACTTCGAACAGGCCTTCGAAGCCGCGCTTGAGGGCGCGCGCGTTGGGCGTGTCGGTGAGCAGGAGGCCGATCCCGAAGAAGAGAGCGAAGAACATGACCGACAGGATGGCGCTGTTGCTTCCCATCACGTCGACCAGGTTGTTCGGGATGATGTTGACGAAGGCGTCGATGCCGGTGGGCTGCTCGGCGCTCGTCTGGACGATCTCGCCGGCCCGGCCGGACGATTCCGCGAGCAGGGAGGCGGCGACCTCGCGATCGACCCCGGCTCCCGGCTGGAGAAGATTGACGAGGATGAGACTCACCGCCACCGCGATCGAGGAGACGATGACCGTATAGGCAAGGGTCCGAAGTCCGACCCGCTTCAGCGAACGAATCTCCCCCATCTCCGAAATGCCGACGACGAGCGCCGAAAAGAGCAAGGGAATCACGAGCATGAAGAGCAGGCGAAGGAAGACCTGCCCGATCGGCTCGGTGACCCAGTTCATGAAGGATTCCACCCATGGGGCGTCCGGCTGGGTGGTGTAGACGAAGAGTCCGCCGACGAGACCGACGACGAAGCCGATCCCCATTTTCACGTGCAAGGGCATGCTCTGCGCCTTGGTGCTTTCCATGTATGAGCCCCTCTTTTTCCTGGCCGGCATCCGGGCTTCGACACGGCCAAAAGTCAACAGCGGATTTGCCGGCGGCCTGCTAGCATGGCCCGGCGGAGGAGAAGGAAATGCTGGAACTCGGCGGAATCGCGCTGCTGCCGGAATGGCCGGTTTTCGTGAGTTTCGCCGTCGCCGGTCTCGCCCTCAACATCGTTCCGGGCGCGGACATGACCTTCGTGATCGCCAGCTCCGCACGCGGCGGCCGTCGTGAAGGAATCATCGCGGCGCTCGGAATCGGCGCCGGCGCGCTGGTCCATGTCGTTGCCGCGACGCTCGGCATCTCGGCCGTCCTCGAATCGTCGCAGGCCGCCTTCGATCTGATCAAATGGCTCGGCGCGGCCTATCTGCTGTGGATCGCTTTTTCCCTGCTTCGGCCTCGCGAAGCGGCCGCCGGGACCGGCGTTCGCCCCTCGGGCGTCGGCTGGCGGCTGTTCCGGGCGGCGATGATGGTCAACATCCTCAATCCGAAGGTCGCTCTCTTCTTCCTCGCCTTCCTGCCCCAGTTCGTCGATCCCGATGCGGCCGTGCCTGCACTTCAGATCCTCTTCCTCGGCCTGTGGTTCGACCTGGTCGGCACTCTGGTGAACATCATCGTCGCATTGACCGCGGCGGGCATGGCTGCCCGGATCGGCCGTCACCGGCTGGCAGGACGAATCGCCCGGTGGGTCGCGGCGACGGCGATCGCCGGTCTCGCGGTCCAGCTCGCCTTGAGCCGCCGCTAGGCATAAGCATAAGGTCCGCCCTTGCGAAGCGCGGCGGCATAAGCGGGCCGGGCGTGGAGGCGCTCGAGCCAGTCGATCAGGTTCGGCCGTTCGGCGCCCAGTCCGGCGCGGCCGCGGGCGACCTCGAGCGGGAAGCTCATCATGATGTCGGCAGCGCTGAACTCCTCGCCCGCGAACCAGTCGCGTCCGGAAAGCTCGCTCTCCAGCCAGTCGAGGTGACGAGCCGCCATCTTCAGCAGGGTCGGCCGCGCCGGACGGCCGAGGATCCCCAGCCGTCGAACGATCAGGAGACCGAACAGGACGGGCATGAGCGAGCCTTCGGCATAATGAAGGAATTGGCGGTAGCGAAGCACCGACTCCCGCCTGGCCGGAGGGCCAAGTCGTCCTCCCTCCCTTTCCACCAGATATTCGACGATCGCTCCCGTCTCGGCGAGAATGTGAGCCCCGTCCTCGATCACCGGCGATTTGCCGAGCGGGTGGATCCTGGCCAGCTCCGGCGGCGCGAGCATCGTCTTGGGATCGCGCGAATAGCGGCGCACCTCATAGTCCAGGCCGAGCTCCTCGAGCAGCCAAAGGATCCGCTGCGAACGTGAATTTTCGAGGTGATGGACGACGATCATGGCAATGGCTCCTTCGACAGGACCGCAAGCTCCTTGATCAGCTTGGCAGCCAGGATGGCCGTGACTCCGTTCAGGTCGCGGCCCGGATTGAGCTCGACGATGTCGGCGCCGACTATCGGCGTCCGGATTCGCTGGATCACCGACAGGAATTCCCGGACCGTCGGGCCGCCCGGCTCAGGATGCGAGACACCCGGCGCGAAAGCGGGATCGAAGCCGTCCATGTCGATGCTGACGTAGAGCGGCGGATCCGGGATAGGAACCTGGCCGGGCGCGAAGCCGCGCATCTCGACGATCTCGACTCCGTAACGCTTCGCCTGCTCGCGGCAATGCCGGTTGAGGGTTCGGATACCGAACTGGACGAGCCGGCGGGCATGGCCGCCTTCCATGATCCGGGCGAACGGCGAGGCATGTGAAAACGGGTCGCCCTCGAAATCCTCGTACAGGTCCGGATGGGCGTCGAAATGAAGGATGTTCAACGGCCCGTGGACCTCGGCCAAGGCGGCGACGCAGGGGAAGCTCACCATATGGTCCCCGCCCAGACAGATCGGCACCGCCCCCGCCTGGGCGGCTTCGCCGACCGCCCGTCGGATCAGCGCCGGATCCGCCGCCGATTCGGTCAATGGAAGATCGCCGACGTCCTCGATCAGGATATCGGTGCCGAGCTCGAGGCCGTTCTCGGCAGCGTCTTTGCCTGGGTCCGAGCGCAGAGCGGCGCGGATGGCGGCAGGGGCGCCGGCGGCGCCGCGAAGGAAGGAGGAATGACAGTCGGTGGGGAGACCGATCAGCCGGACGACCGGTTTGGCGACACTCATCGAGCCTTCCCTTCCCCTGTTTCGCATTGCATGGGCACTTGTCTCGCCGCTGCCTGTTGCACTGGCAAGAGCGACACTTGAGCCAGGTCTTCGAATGATGAACCCCCGCCCGACCGAGCCTGCCACGAGTCTGAAGCGTCCAGCCTTCGGCGAGTTCGTCGTGATGATGGCCGCGCTGATGGCCTCGAACGCGCTCGCGATCGACGCCATGCTCCCGGCCCTTCCGGCCATCGGCGAGGCGCTCGACGTCGACGAGGATAATCGCCGCCAGCTCGTCATCGCCGTCTATCTGCTGGGCTTCGGAGTCTCGCAGCTCTTCTACGGTCCTCTGTCGGACCGGCTCGGACGGAAATGGCTGCTGGTCGGGGGGCTCTTCGCCTACGCCTTGTTCGCCCTGATGGCGGGACTGGCGGGGAGTTTCGAGCTGCTGCTGGCGGCGCGCACTCTTCAAGGCGTCGCGGCGGGGGCGACGCGGGTGCTGGTCGTATCGATCGTCCGCGACTGCTACCATGGCTCGGCCATGGCGCGGGTCATGTCGATGACCATGATCGTCTTCATGATCGTCCCGGTCCTCGCCCCCGCCTTCGGCCAGGCGGTTCTGGCGGTCTCGACCTGGCGCCACATCTTCATCGGACTCGGCGTCTACGGGGCGGTGCTCACCGTGTGGATGGCGATCCGGCTTCCGGAGACCCTCGCTCCGGAAAACAAGCGAAGCCTCTCGGTCAGGCACATCGCCGCCGCGGCGATGACGACGTTGAGGATCAGGCAGTCGATCGGCAACACCATGGCCCTGACGCTGCTGATGGGGGCGCTGTTCGCTTTCATCTCCTCCATCCAGCAGATCGTGTTCGACGTCTTCGGCCGCCCCGAGGCGCTCGCTTTGGTCTTCGCCATGATCGCGGGGCCGATGGCCCTCAGCTCCTACGCCAATTCGCGGTTGGTGATGCGGCTCGGCGCGCGGCGAATTCTCCTGTTCGCGCTGAGCGCCTTCACTTCAGTCTCGGTCGCCCACCTGATCCTTGCCTCGACCGTCGGCGAAGGCCTTTGGGCCTTCGTCGCGATGCAGGCGATGACGATGATCTTCTTCGGAATGATCGGCGCCAATGCCGGGGCTCTGGCCATGGAGCCTCTCGGACATGTTGCGGGCACCGCTTCGTCGCTTCAGGGGGTGATCACTTCGGTCGGCGGAGCGCTGATCGGTTTCCTGATCGGCCAGCAGTTCGACGGGTCCATCATCCCCTTCCTGATCGGCTTTTCGGCCTGCGGCCTGGGCGCCCTGGCGACGGCGGTCTGGGCCAACCGGACTCCCTGCCACGATTCGCACGACGTGGCGGAGATCGAGGTTCAGGAAACGGCGACCCGCCCCGCCTGAGGCGGAGCGGGCGCGGAAAGATCAGCCGGAACAGCCGGTCAGGCGATTGTCAGGCGTCGTCCTCTTCGGAGGGGCCCGCCATCAACACTTCGCCGACCTCGTCGGTCTTGCCTCGGATCGACTTTTCGATCCGTGCCGCCATTTCAGGATTTTCAAGCAGATAGGATTTGGCGTTTTCACGCCCCTGGCCGATGCGGATCGAATCATAGCTGAACCAGGCGCCAGATTTCTCGACCAGGCCGGCCTTGACCCCGAGATCGAGCACCTCGCCCACCTTGGACACGCCTTCGCCATACATGATGTCGAACTCGACCTGCTTGAACGGCGGCGCCAGCTTGTTCTTGACCACCTTCACCCGGGTCGTGTTGCCGACGATGTCGTCGCGATCCTTGATCTGCCCGGTTCGGCGGATGTCGAGCCGGACGGAAGCGTAGAATTTGAGCGCGTTGCCGCCCGTCGTCGTCTCGGGATTTCCGTACATGACGCCGATCTTCATCCGCACCTGGTTGATGAAGATGACGAGGCAGCGCGACTTGGAGATCGAACCGGTGAGCTTGCGCAACGCCTGGCTCATCAGCCGCGCCTGGAGGCCGACATGGCTGTCGCCCATCTCTCCCTCGATCTCGGCGCGCGGTACCAGGGCCGCGACCGAATCGATCACCAGCACGTCGATCGCGTTCGATCGCACGAGGGTGTCAGTGATCTCGAGCGCCTGTTCGCCCGTGTCGGGCTGCGAGACGATGAGATTCTCGACGTCGACCCCCAGCTTCTTGGCGTAGATCGGATCGAGCGCATGCTCGGCGTCGACGAATGCGGCGACGCCGCCCGCCTTCTGGGCTTCGGCGACGGCATGCAGAGCGAGCGTCGTCTTGCCCGAGCTTTCCGGCCCGTAAATCTCGACGATCCGGCCCCGCGGCAGGCCACCGATCCCGAGCGCGATGTCGAGACCCAGCGATCCGGTCGAAATGGTCTCGATCTCGATCGCCTCGCGCGATCCGAGGCGCATCGCGCTCCCCTTGCCGAAGGCGCGGTCGATCTGCGCGAGCGCCGCGTCGAGGGCTTTCTGCTTGTCCATGTCGAGAACGGTCCTGTCGGATACGACTTTGAGTGGCGCCACCATGGCTGGTCTCTCCCCTATTGCGTCCGCCGGTGCGGTTCAATGGACAAGACGTACCGCATCTGTTCCGCCGGAACAAGTAGGAAACATTAGCATTGAGAAACGAAATGAGGTGCGCCGCGGCCGACCAGGGCGACCCCTTTTCAATCGGCGACCCGCAACCGTCCCGCGGCTTCATCGAGAGCAATGCGAAAGGCGCTTCGTTCATAGATGTCGTTATGGCTGGCGCCCGCGATCGTCCGGTCGAAGACCAGGCGGGGCACGATCCGGGCCAGTGCCCTCGTCCGCTCCGGGCGAATGAGCCGATCTTCTCCCGCCGCGATGATCGCCACCGGGACCGAAGTGGCCCGAAGATCCTGCGCAGGTTCCATCTGATGGCGGAAGAGCCATCGCACCGGAAGCCAGGGATAATGATCGCGGGCGACGTCGGCGAGAGAATCGAACGGCGTGACGAGGATGAGGCCGTCGATCGGGCGGCGCGAAGCGAGATGGGAGGCCACGCCGCTTCCGATGCTGAAACCGACGGCAAGGATTCGACGCGCGCTTAGTCGCTGCCGAACCCAATCGTGGATCGCCAGCGCATCTTCCTGGAGGGCGCTGGCGCTCGGGCTTCCACCGCTCGGCGCATAGCCGCGGTAATGGAAGGTGACGACGTCCGCTTCGGGGAATTGCTCGTGGAGGAAAGCCGCGGCGCTTTCGGCATTCCAGGCATTGCCGCCGAAACCGAGGATCAGCAGAGGCTCGGCGCCGCGATCGACCGCCGGGACATGGACTCCGTGGAGGCTATGGCCGGTCTGGCTCTCGATCGTCAGCCGCTGCCATCTGTCCGGCATCGGGGCCGCGAGCGGAACCGAGCGGGACGGGAAGAGCAGGCTGGTCTGGGCGAAGAAGACGAAGGCGAGGATCAGCGCATAAAAGATCAGCGGCGAAAGCAGGAATGCCCAAAGCCACATTCGGAACTTCCGAATCGGCTCCGCTGGCCCGGTCAGGCGGCGCAGGCCTGATCCAATGCCGGTTCGATCGCGTCGATCGTGTAAGGCTTGGACAGGACCGGTGCACTGGCATGCTGGGGCGGCGGCGGCTCGACATGGCCGCCGGTAGCGAGGACGAACGGCTTGCCGGCCTCGCTCAGCCGGTCCGCCACCGGCCAGACTTGTTTGCCGTCCTTCAGCTGGACGTCGATGATGGCGACGTCGAAGCCGCCGGCATCGACCTTTTCCAGGGCCTCCTCCACCGACTCGCAGGTCGCCACGACAACATGGCCGAGGGACTCGAGGAAATCTTCGAGCATCATCGCGATCAAAGGTTCATCTTCGACGATCAGGATCGACCGGGAGGCTTGCATTGGTCCCCGCTTAACGTGCGTAGCGCAAAGGAAAAGGTCTATTTCGCCGCAAGTACGCCGCGGACCGTCTCGGCGAGCGACTGGACCGAGAAGGGCTTGGCGAGGAATGAGACATTGGGAATGTCGATCGACTTCCTCAATTGTTCCTCGGCATAGCCGGAGATGAACAATATCGGCAGGTCGGGGTGCGACTTGCGAGCGGCGCGGACTGTCGTCGGCCCATCCATGGTCGGCATGACGACGTCCGAGATCATCAGGTCGATCTTCTCCTCGCGACCGAGTATTTCGAGAGCTTCCTCGCCATTTTCCGCGCTGAGCACCGTGTAACCATGGCGAGTGAGCGCCCGCTCGGCCACCGCCCGAACCATATGTTCGTCCTCGACCAGGAGGATGGTGCCGCTGCCCCATAATTCGCCGGCTTTTTCCTTGCCCCTGGACTTGGCCGGAGCCTCTCCCTGCGGCGCTCGATGTACCGGAAGATAGATGGTGAAGGTCGTCCCCTTGCGGACCACCGAATCGGCGAAGATGAAGCCGCCCGACTGCTTGACGATGCCGTAGACGGTCGAAAGGCCGAGGCCTGTCCCCTTCCCCACCTCCTTCGTGGTGAAGAAAGGCTCGAAGATCTTGCCGATGATGTGGGACGGGATTCCGGTGCCGGTGTCGCTCACCTTGAGCGCGGTATAGTCGCCGATCGGAAGGATGTCGGTTCCCATCCGGCGGACCTCGTCCGCGGAAACCGGATAGGTCTGGAGGGTCAGGATGCCGACCCCATCGGGGTCCTTGGCGAGCATCGCGTCTCGGGCATTGACGGCGAGATTGACGATCACCTGCTCGAGCTGGCCGGGATCGGCGCGAACCGCTCCGAGGCCGCGGCCATGCTTGACCTGAAGCTTCACCCGCTCGCCGAGCAGCCGGGTGAGAAGGTGCGAGACCTCGGCCACGACATCGGGGAGCTGGAGCACCTGCGGGCGAAGCGTCTGCTGCCTCGAAAAGGCGAGCAGCTGCCGGGTCAGGCTTGCCGCCCGGTTCGAATTGGAACGGATCTGCTGGATGTCGTCATAGTCGCTGTCGCCGGGCGTGTGGCGCATCAGCATGAGGTCGCAAGTGCCCAATATCGCGGTGAGGATATTGTTGAAATCGTGCGCGACTCCGCCGGCAAGCTGTCCGACCGCCTGCATCTTCGTCGCCTGGGCGATCTCGCGCTTGAGCCTCGCTTCCTCGCTATTGTCCTTGAGGCTGAGGAGGACGGCGGCGCTGCCGAGGCCACGCGCGCCGGCGACCGTCATCGCCACCGGCTCTTCGGGGTTGGTCTTGAGCCGTACCGCCAGGTCGCCCGAAAGGGCACGTCCACGCGCGAAGCGCCTGACGGCGTCGGAAACGGCCGCCTTGTCCTCGTCGACGACGAGATCGCCTGGCCAGGACGGTCGTTCCTGAGGAGTCAGGCCGACGGTCCGGCGGAACACCTTGTTGAGGAAGGTGAACCGCCCATCCGTGTCCGCCAGAGCGAGGCCGAGCGGCAGGATGTCGAGCAAGGCGTGAATATGGGCATTCTCGTCTTCGCCGATGCCGGCGCCGGGCAGGTCGTCGAGCATCAGGAAGACCGAGGCCTCGTCGCCGTCGCCACCCGCAGGCACCTGGATGATCCGAAGCGGCGGCCCTTCCTTGCCCTCGGCGATGAAGGAGAAATGGCCGGCTTCCGAGGCGATAAGGAGGTCGGCAAGTCCGGTGCCTTCGAGACCATATGGCTCGTCCCCGGCAGCGCGATGGACGAAGGCGGAGTTGGCCGAGAGGATCCGTCCATCCCGACCGGTGACGACGGCCATCAGTCCGGCCTCGCTCAGTCGCTTCCCGCCCTCACCCGCGATCAGCCGTTTCGCCTCCGCTCCCAGATCGGCGCCATCGGCTCGGCTGAGGCGCCACAGCAGATGTTCGCTCGTTCCCGTAGAGCGGACCTGAGCCCTCAGCCTGTACGCGCCGATCGCCACCTGCTCGGCCCGTCCGACGCCCTGCCGCCGCGCCCCGCGCGCGGCCTCCCGCAAGGGCCCCGCCGACTCCGGATCCTCGGTCAGCTCGCGCGGCGACGTGGCGGCGCCGAACCATTCGCCCCAGACGCCGTTCGCGCAGAGCAGGTTGCCCTCATGATCGGTCACCGCCAGAGCCGCCGAATCTCCCGCCGAGTCCAGGGCGGCGCGAAGAACCGACATGTCGGTCGACTCGTCCGGCGCGAGCTCCTGGATTGCGGCGGCAGGCCTTTTGCCGACGAGCAGGAGAAGTCCGCCCGTGCCGATCAGTCCGGCGAGGAAGACGAGAGCGAAGTTCGGATCGCGAACGGTCCAGAGCAAAAGCGCCGCGGACACCAGAGCCGCTCCGCCGAAAAGGACGAGATCGGCGGTTCGCCGGGAAACCGCAGCCGCGCTCACGCCTGGGCTTACCAGATCCGTACCCGCCGCTCCGGCGGCAGGTACAAAGTGTCGTCCGCGGTCACTTCATAGGCGCCGTACCAGGGATCGAGGTTGCGGACGACGGCGACCCGCTGCTCCGAGGGTGAATGCGGATCGGTCAGCAGCCGCTGCAGCAAATTGGCCTCGCGATATTTCCGCCGCCAGATCTGCGCCCAGCCCAGGTAGAAACGCTCATCGCCGCTGAAGCCGGCGAGGACCGGCGCCGGGCTGCCACCGAGGCTGAGCCGGTAGGCGTCGTAGGCAACGGTCAGGCCCGCAAGATCGGCGATATTCTCGCCGAGCGTCAGCTGGCCCTGAACGCGATGGCCGGGCAGCGGCTCGTACAGGTCATATTGGGCGACGAGCTGGGCGGTGAGGGCATTGAAGCGCTCGCGGTCCTGGGGCGTCCACCATTCGTTTAGCGCTCCGCTCTGATCGTACTTGCTGCCCTGATCGTCGAAATGGTGGCTGATCTCGTGCCCGATGACCGCGCCGATGCCGCCATAATTGATCGCGTCGTCGGCATTGGGATCGAAGAAGGGCGGCTGGAGGATCGCCGCCGGAAACACGATCTCGTTCCAGCTGGTGTAAGCGTAGGCGTTGATCTGCATCGGAGTCATGAACCATTCGGTTCGGTCGACAGGCTCGCCGAGCTTGTCGAGCTGCCGTTGATATTCGAACCTCGTCGCGTTGGCGATGTTCTGGATCAGATTGTCGCGGCTCACCGCGACGCTCGAATAATCGCGCCAGCTGTCCGGATAGCCGATCTTGGGCGTGAACGCGGCGAGCTTGGCCCGCGCCCTCGTCCGGGTCTCCGGCGCCATCCAGCTCAGATTGGCGAGCCGCTGATCCATCGCCGCGATGAGATTGCCGACCAGCCGGTCCGCAGCCGCCTTGGCTTCGGGCGGGAAATGCCTTGCGACATAGATCCGGCTGATATCGTCGGGAATCATCAGGGTGACGAGGCTGACGCCCCGCTTCCAGCGCGGCTCGTTCTCGGGCGTTCCGTTGAGGACGGTTCCGCGGAAGGCGAAATGGGTGTCGACGAACTGGCTCGAGAGATAGGGCGCGTAGGAATCCAGAGCACGCAAAAGCAGATAGTCCTTGAGGACCGGGAGCGGCGTTTCGGCGATGATCCGCGCGCTTCCGGTGAAAGCGCTCGGCTGGGACACCAGCACGTTCGCCTGGTCGGCGATCCCGACTTCCTGGAAGAAGCGGCTCCAGTCGAACCCAGGCGCTTCCGAGGCGAGCTGGGTCAGCGACCTCTTATTGTAGGTCTTCTCGTCGTCGCGGCTGTCGACCCGGGTCCAATGGACGTCGGCAATCCGGGATTCGAGGGCAAGGACGGCGGCCGCCCGCTCGGCGGCGCCCGATTCCCCGGCGAGGGTGAGAAGCCGGCCGAGATAGTCGCGATAGGCATTGCGCTTCTCGACCAAAGAGGGATCGTCGCGAAGGTAATAATCGCGGTCGGGCAGGCCGAGCCCGGACTGGGTCAGCCTCATGATCATCTCGGTCGGGATTCGGTCGTCAGTGGCGACATAGCCGCCGAACGGCCCGGTAATGCCCTGCCGGAACAGCTGTCCGAGCTCCGTCGCCCAGGCCTCGCGGCTGCCGATCCCCTCGATCTCCTCGATCAGCGGGCGGATCGGAGCAAGGCCGGCCGCGTTGACCGCGGCTTCGTCCATGAAGCTGACATAGAAGGCGCCGATCCGGCTGTCGGGCGCGGCTTCCTCGAGGATCGCCCGGCTACGCTGCTTCGACAGATCGTCCAGCAAGGTGAACATGCCGTAATTGGAACGGTCGGCGGGGATCTCTGTGACCCGCTCCCATTCGCCATTCGCGAAGCGGTAGAAATTGTCGCCGGGGTCGACGCTGCGGTCCATTCCGACCAGGTCGAAGCCGAAGGCCCCGATCTGGGGCTGAACCGCGGCTTCGGTGACGACGGCCTCACTCGCCTCGGGCGTTTCGGCGACCTCGGTGGTTGTGCAGGCGGCGATCGCCGTGGACGCCGCCAGAAGACAGAGAATGTTGCGCATCTTCTTCCTCGGTTCAGGAGCCGTTCGGCCGATATAGCCGGGTGACTCGTTCAATCAATCGAAGGACCGGAGCTTCGCGACGCCCGCCGGCGCCACTTGCGCCCGGTCCACCAGCGCCACACGAAGATGGCGAGCAGATAGCCGATCCCGCCCATCGCCAGGGCGATGATGAAAAGACCCGAGATCATCGCCGGCGCAGCGTCGGAAGCGAGCCAGGCGACCCATTCGCTGATCGGCGCGCTCCTGTAATAAAGGTCGGTAATCGCCGCCTTGTCGGCATGGAAGCCGAACAGATTGCCGACCGGGATCGAGGCGACGATCAGGAACGGGGTCGTGAAGGGATTGGTCAGGAAGGTCATCGCCGCGGCGATCGGGATGTTCGCCCGCGCCGGCACCGAGAAGAGGGCGGCGGCAATGATCTGAACGCCCGGGATGAGGAAGAAGACGCCGACGAACAGGCCGACTCCGACACCGCGCGGCACCGAGCGCCGGGTGAAGCGCCAGAACTCGCTGTGAAGGATTCGCTGGCCGAACGGCTTGACCCAGCGGCTCTTGGCGAGCTGCTCCCGCTTCGGCATGTTGTTCGCCAACCATCGCCCGAGCATGTTGTCAGCCATGCTGCCTCAACAGCCGACCCTGTTCGCGCTTCCAGTCCTTCTCCTTCTCATGCTCGCGCTTGTCGTGGGCCTTTCGTCCGCGCGCCAGCGCCAGCTCCACTTTCGCCCGCCCCTGCGCGTTGAAATAGATGGACAAGGGCACGAGCGTCATTCCCTGGCGGGCCACCGCGCCGAAGAATTTGTTGATCTCGCGGGCGTTGAGGAGAAGCTTCCGAGGCCGCTTCGGCTCGTGATTGAAGCGATTGCCATGGCTGAATTCGGGGATGTTGGAATTGACCAGGACGACTTCTCCATCCTTCACTTCGGCATAGGCCTCGGCGATCGAGCCCTCGCCGAAGCGAAGGCTCTTCACCTCGGTCCCGGTGAGGACGATTCCGGCCTCGAACACTTCGTCGATCGCATAGTCGAACCGCGCGCGCCGGTTCTCGGCGACGACTTTCTTCTTGTCGAACGTGGGACGGCGCGGGCGAACCATCAGATCAGGCCGGCATGCGCGAGCGCTGAATCGACGGCCCGTCGGCTCGCTTCGGACGGAGCGGTCATCGGCAGGCGAAGGTCTGGGGGGAAATCGGGACGGACACGGCTGAGCGCATATTTGACCGGCCCGGGTGACGCATCGCTGAACAAGGCGGCGTGAAGCGGGAAAAGCCGGTCCTGCAGCTCGAGCGCACGGGCATGATCGCCGGACAGGCACGTCTCCTGGAAGTGGGCGCACAATCCCGGCGCGACGTTGGCGGTGACCGAGATGCAGCCGCTGCCGCCCATGGCGCTGAATCCAAGCGCCATGTCGTCATTGCCGGAAAGCTGGATGAAGCCGGCGCCGCAGGCGGCGCGCTGAGCCGAGACACGGGCCAGATTGCCGGTGGCGTCCTTTACGGCGACGATGTTGGCGAGCTCGCTCAGTCGGCCCATCGTCTCGACCGCGATGTCGGTGACCGTTCGGGCCGGCACGTTGTAGAGGATGATCGGCAAATCGACGGCGTCGGCGATGGCGGCGAAATGGGCGTAGACGCCTTCCTGATTCGGCCGGTTGTAATAAGGCGGCACGTGGAGGACGGCGTCTGCGCCCACCTCCTTGGCGGATCGGCTGAGGGCGATGGCGTGGGCAGTGGCGTTGGATCCGCAGCCGGCGATGACCGGCACCCGGCCGGCGGCGGCCGAAACACAGGCGTCAATGACCCGGCGATGCTCGGAAGAATCGAGAGTCGCTGATTCGCCGGTTGTACCGCAGGGTACAAGTCCATGACTCCCTTCGCTAATTTGCCATTCGACGAAGGCCCGATAATCGTCCTCGGCGAACGCTTCGTCGCGAAATGGGGTCACCAGAGCCGGGATCGACCCTCTGAACATGATAGCCTCCTTCACCTCGCGGCGACGCATGGCATAGGGCATGCGGGGCATCCGAGGGATGTTCAGGGTCTGATAAGGAGAGGGGCGTCATTCTGTCCAGCATGCACAAGCGAGCGGGTCTGTTTCTTCTCCTGGGGGCTTCGGCCGCCGCCATCGCCGGATCGACGGTCGGTCAGTTGCAGGTTTCAAAACCTGTTCCACCGCCGGTCGCGCCGGCTGCCGTGGCGCCCATGGCGGCGGTCGTTCAGACCGCGCCGACCGCGAACGCGATCGCTACCAGCATCGCCCGCTGGAACAGCCTTCGCCAGTCCGACAATCTCCCGTTCACCGCTTATGCCTCGTTCCTGCTCAGCCATCGCGGCTGGCCCGGCGAAACGGCAATGCGCCGGACGGCGGAGCGCCAGATCGAGGCCGGAGCGGCAGCTTCCGAGGTCGTCCGCTTCTTCACCGAATTCCCGCCGCTGACTCCTGCGGGTCACGCCGGACATGCCTTCGCTCTGCTGGCGACCGGCCGAAGCGGTGAGGCCGCCGCCGCCGCCCGTGCGGCCTGGACCGGCGGCGTTCTCCCGCAGACGGCGGAGCAAAGGCTGATCAGCACGTTCGGATCAGCGCTGACATCGCAGGATCACGATCGGCGGATGGACGTGCTGCTCGGAAACGGCGACACCCAAAGCGCCCAGCGAAGCCTGATGTGGAGCTCGCCGGCAAAGCGGCCGCTGTTCGAGGCGAGGCTTGCGATGCAGACCCGCGCCGGCGATGCCGCAGCTCGCGCGGCGGCGGTCGGAGCGGCCGGGGCGTCCGATCCCGGCTTCCTGATCGACCGTGGCAACTGGCTTCGCAACAGCGGCGATCCCGGCGGCGCGCGCCAATGGCTCGCCCGGCCGCGGCGGCTCTCCAGCCATCCCGCCAATGCCGAGAAATTCATGGAATCGATGGTGACCATGGCGCGGGCGGCAGCGGCCGACCGGCAGTGGAGCACCGCTTTTCAGATCGCTTCCCAGGTCGACGATATCTTCCCGGCCGGCACCGACGTCAGCCAGCGGGCGTTCGGCGAACGCGACGAATATACCAACCTCACCTGGCTCGCCGGGACGACCGCCCTCCTCCGCCTCGCCCGGCCGGCCGACGCGGTCGGCATGTTCGAACGCTATGCGCGCGCCGCCCAGTCGCCGCAGACCCGGACCAAGGGGCTCTACTGGGCGGCCCGGGCGGCGAATCGCGCCGGCCAGGCCGAGCGATCGCAGGCCTTCCTCACCGAGGCCGCTCAGCATTACGACCAGTTTTACGGGCAATTGGCGGCGGAACGGCTCGGCCGGGCCTTGCCCGCTCCGGCGGCGCCGACCGCCGTGGCGCCGACGCCGGCCGAGCGGCAGGCGTTTCGAAACCGTTCGATCGTCACCGCCGTTCGCTATCTCGGCCAGACCGGCAATTGGCGCGACCAGACCGACTTCGTCCGAGCGCTCGCCGAACAGGCGCGGACCGACAATGAGCGGCTGCTCACCGTCGAGCTCGGACGGGAGATCGGCCGGATCGATCTTGGCGTCCTCGTCGCCCGCAATGCGCGCAGCGACGGCTCGCTGGAATATAAGAGGTGGGGCTTCCCGGAGGTTCGGGTTCCCGCCGCGCAGCAGCGTCACTGGACGCTGGCCCACGCCATCGCCCGGCAGGAAAGCCTGTTCGATCGCGAGGCGGTGAGCCGGGCCGGCGCACGCGGGCTCATGCAGCTGATGCCGGGCACCGCGCGTGAAGTCGCCGGTCGACTCGACATCGGTTACGATCAGTCACGGCTCACCCGCGATCCGGAATATAATGTCCTCCTGGGATCGACCTATTTCGCCCGGCTTCTCGGCCAATATGATGGAAGCTATCCGCTCGCCATCGCCGCCTACAATGCCGGGCCGGGCAACGTGAACCGATGGCTTCGCGCGAATGGCGATCCGCGAACCTCGGCGGTGAACATGGTCGACTGGATCGAGGAGATCCCGTTCTTCGAGACCCGCAACTATGTCCAGCGCGTGCTCGAAAATGCGGTCGTCTACGATCTGCTCAATCCCGATCGGGCCCGTAGTCCGCAGGGGAACCGCCTCTCTTACTATCTCGGCGAGCCTCAGCCCAGCTGAGGTCCGCGCCCGTCTCCGGAGGGCGTTCCCGCAAACGCGGATCGGGCTCGACGCGGCGCGTGATCGATGGGCCGGCTGCTGGCATAAGCGCTTCGATGAGCGATCGACCCAATTACATCACGCCGGCCGGCTATCGTCGGCTTCGCGAGGAATATGAGGCTCTTTACGGCGGCGAGCGGCCGAAGCTGCTCGAGACGATCGCCTGGGCCGCCGCCAATGGCGACCGCTCCGAAAATGCCGATTATCAATATGGCCGGCGCCGGCTGCGCGAGATCGACCGACGAATCAACTTCCTCGCCCGCCGGATGAAGGCAGCGAAGGTCACCGACCCCGCCGCCCAGCCCGACCGGAACCGGGTCTGGTTCGGGGCCACCGTCACCCTCGTCGACGAGGATGATGTCGAGCGCGTTCTCACGCTCGTCGGCGAGGACGAGGCGGACGCGACTCAAGGGCGAATAAGCTGGCAATCGCCGATCGCCCGAGCCGTCCGCGGCGCCGCGGTCGGCGATTTGCGGCGAGTCTCCTTGCCGGCGGGCGATCGCGAATATGAGGTCGTCAGGATCCTTTATCCGGGATCGGACGCCTGACGCTGGCCTGCCTGCTCGTCCCGAAGAAGGCGGGCGAAATGCTCCATCTCGGCAGGAACAGGCGGAGGATCGGCCGGAAGAACCCGTTCGAGCGAGTCGGCGACCGCGCCGAGCGCCGCGATTCTCGCCGACTTCTTGTCGTTGCCGTCGATCGCAGTCCATGGCGCCCAACGTGTGTCGGTCTGGTCGAACATATCCTTGATCGCCCTGGAATAATCATTCCGGCGGCCGCGGTTGCGAATGTCTTCCGCAGTCACTTTCCAGCGCTTCCAGGGATGGTCGAGCCGAGCGAGAAACCGGGCCGATTGTTCGGCTTCGGTGACGTGGAAGAAGAGCTTGATGATGGCTGTGCCGTCGGCCGCGAGCTGCGCTTCGAACTCGTTGATCTCGTCATAGGCGCGTCGCCACTCGGCTTCGGTGGCGAAGCCCTCGACCCGCTCGACGAGCACCCGGCCGTACCAGCTCCGGTCGAAGATCGCGACCTCACCGGCCTTGGGCAGACGCTGCCAGAAGCGCCATAGATAATGACGCGCTTTCTCCTCCTCGGAGGGAGCGGCGATCGGCCATACCTTGAAGCCGCGCGGATCGCATTCCGCCGTGAGGCGCTGGATCGCTCCGCCCTTGCCCGAGGCATCCCAGCCTTCGACGACGATCACCGCCGAGCGGCGGTGGACGAAGTTGCCGACGAAAAGGCGCGAGACCCGCTCCTGCAGGTCGGCGAGCGTCTTCTTATATTCCCCCTCGAAGGGCGCGCCGCTCTCATATTGCCGAAGGTCGATCGCCATCGGCAAGCCTTAGCAGTGGACCTATTCCGGCGCCACGCTCCGCGCCGGATCCTTGGCGGCTGTCCCGGAAGGGGGCACCAGCCGGATATGAAGCTCGCGAAGCTGCTTCGCGGTCACCTCTCCCGGAGCGCCCATCATCAGGTCCTCGGCCCGCTGGTTCATCGGAAACAGCACCACCTCGCGAAGGTTCGGCTCGTCCGCCAGGAGCATGACGATCCGGTCGATCCCGGGGGCCGATCCCCCGTGCGGCGGAGCACCGAACTTGAACGCGTTGATCATCCCGGAAAAGTTCGTGTCGACGTCCTGCTGGCTGTAGCCGGCAATCTCGAACGCCTTGTACATGATGTCGGGCCGGTGGTTGCGGATCGCGCCGGACGAAAGCTCCACGCCGTTGCAGACGATGTCGTACTGGAAGGCGAGGATTTCGAGCGGGTCCTTCGACTCCAGCGCCTCCAGTCCTCCCTGCGGCATCGAGAAGGGATTGTGGCTGAAGTCGACCTTCTTCGATTCCTCGTCATATTCGTACATCGGGAAATCGACGATCCAGCAGAAATCGAACCGATCCCGGTCGATGAGGTCGAGCTGCTCGGCGATCCGGGTTCGGGCGGCGCCGGCGAGCTTTGCCGCCTGGTCCGGCTTTCCGGCCGCGAAGAAGATGCCGTCGTCAGGGCCGAGCCCGAGCTCCGCGACCAGCTTGCGAGTGGCTTCCTCGCCATGGTTCTTGGCGATCGGACCGCCAAGCTCACCGCCCTTCTGGGTGATGTAGCCAAGGCCGGCATGGCCTTCGCTCCGGGCCCAGTCGTTCATGTCGTCGAAGAATTTGCGGCTGTGGCCGGCGGTGCCGGGCGCCGGAATGGCTCGCACGGCGCCGCCGCCCTCCACGATCCGGGAGAAGAGGCCGAAGCCGGACCCCTGGAAATGCGCCGACACGTCCGAGATCAGGATCGGATTGCGCAAGTCGGGCTTGTCCGAACCGTATTTCAGCATCGCTTCCCGGTAGGGGATTCGGGGAAATTGGCCGGCCGGGGTCACGCTCCGGCCATTGGCGAATTCCTCGAACACGCCGGCCAGCACCGGCTCGATCGCGGCGAACACGTCGTCCTGGGTGACGAAGCTCATCTCGAAATCGAGCTGGTAGAATTCCCCCGGCGAGCGGTCGGCACGGGCGTCCTCGTCGCGGAAACAGGGCGCGATCTGGAAATAGCGGTCGAACCCCGCCACCATGATCAGCTGCTTGAACATCTGCGGCGCCTGCGGGAGCGCGTAGAACTTGCCGGGATGGACCCGGCTCGGAACGAGATAGTCGCGCGCTCCCTCCGGGCTGGACGCGGTCAGGATCGGCGTCTGGAACTCGGTGAAGCCCTGGTCGATCATCCGCCGCCGGATCGAGCTGATCACCTTCGAACGCAGGATGATGTTGTTGTGGATCCGCTCCCGACGCAGATCGAGGTAGCGGTAGCGGAGCCTGATCTCTTCCGGATATTCCTGGTCGCCGAACACCGGCAGCGGCAGTTCCTGAGCCTGCGACTGAATCTCGACGGCGTCGGCGTGAAGCTCGATCTGGCCGGTGGCGAGGTTCGCGTTCACCGCGTCCGATGCCCGGCGAACGATCTCGCCTTCGACCGTGACGACCGATTCGACGCGAAGGCCTTCGAGAAGCCTGAACGCCTCGTCGGCGATGTCGGTGACGATCTGGGTGATCCCGTAATGGTCGCGAAGATCGACGAAGAGCAGATTGCCGTGGTCGCGCTTGCGATGAATCCAACCCGAGAGCTTGACCCTTTCGCCGACATGGCTCTCGCGGAGCTCTCCGCAGCTATGAGTGCGATAGGCATGCATCGTGGGACCGCTTTCAGGACTTCGAGTTGGGGAACAGGGTGAGCGAGCGCTTCGCGTCAGCCCGCCCGCTTTGTCAAGCAGTCACGCCCCCTTGATCCTCGACGATTGGGGGCCGAGTCGCTCACGAAAGCCAAATTCCCGTCGCGTTCCTGCCAGGTGCGGCCGGCTCGTGCCCGCGATCGAAGGACGGGCGCTTCCACCTCCAACGATCAGGCTCTATGAGGGCCGCCAAATGCATATCCACGCTCTGATCACCGACACCGAGTCCCTCGAAAAACTCTGTGAACGCCTCGCCCGATCCGACTTCGTCGCGGTCGATACCGAGTTCATGCGCGAGAATACCTACTGGCCTGACGTCTGCCTGTTCCAGGTGGCCAATGGCGAGGAGGCCGCGGCGATCGACCCCAAGGCGGACGGGATCGATCTTACCCCCTTGCTCAACCTGCTCGTGAACAACGAGCATGTGCTCAAGGTCTTCCACGCCGGCGGCCAGGACATCGAGATCATCTTCAATCTGTCGGGCGGGACCCCCCACCCCCTGTTCGATACCCAGATCGCGGCGATGGCGCTCGGGCTCGGCGAACAGGTCGGCTACCAGAATCTCGTCGAGGCCCTGCTTGGCCGAAGCCTCGACAAGGGCGCGCGATTCACCGATTGGGCCCGGCGTCCGCTGGATCGACGCCAGATCGACTATGCGATCGGCGACGTCACTCACCTCGCCGAGCTCTTCCCGAAGATGCTCGATCGGCTTCGCCGGACCAACCGCGGCAACTGGCTCGACCAGGAGATGGAGCGGATCTCCGACCCGGCCAATTACATCAACGATCCGGCGCTCGCCTGGAAGAAGGTCAAGATCCAGAGCCGCAAGGCCGACGTGCTCGGCCGCCTGAAGGGACTCGCCGCTTGGCGCGAGCTCGAGGCCCGGTCCAAGAATCTGCCGCGCGGGCGGATCATGAAGGACGAGACCCTCGCCGACATCGCCCTTCACCCACCGGTCGACCAGGAATCGCTCGGCAAGGTTCGGGGCCTTTCGCCCGCCTGGCGATCCAACGATATCGGCGCACGGATGATGGAGGCGCTGGCCAATTCCGATCCGCTTCCCGCGGCGGAGATGCCGCCGCGCGACGAGCGCGGCCCCGGCCTTGGACGGGAAGGCGCCCTCGTCGCCGACCTTCTCAAGCTTCTTCTCAAGATCCGGGCTCGGGAAAGCAATGTCGCTCCGCGCCTGGTCGCCAAGTCGGAAGAGCTGGAAATGCTCGCAGCCGGCCGCCGCGAGGGCCTGTCCATCCTCGAAGGCTGGAGATTCGAGGAGTTCGGGCGCGACGCTCTCGACCTCGTCGAAGGACGGCTCGCCTTCGCAATCCGCGACGGCAAGCTGGCGATGACCCGAACCGAATCGGAGGTTGCCACATGAAGAAGATCAGCCTGATGCTGCTTGGCCTGGTCGGCGCCTGCGCCACCCTGCCGGCCGAATCCCGAGGCGTCTGCAACGTGGAGGGACTCGGTGATCTGGTCGGCCGCCAGGCCACGACCGAGCTCGGAGCGGAAGCGATGCGGCGATCGGGTTCTGCCCGGCTGCGCTGGATCCAGCCCGGTGACGTCATCACGATGGATTATAGCGAGAGCCGGCTGAACATCTATCTCGACAGCCGCAACCGGGTCGATCGCTTCATCTGCGGCTAGCGCCCTGCCCTCTCCGCGAGAGGCTCTAGAGCGGATCCTCTTCGGGCCGGCGCCCGCCGGCGCGATAGAGCAGGCCCGCTTCGTCGAGGGCACGCTTGGCCAGCGGGATCGTCATCCTCTTGTGGTGCGACAGGGTCACCCGGTCGAGGATGTCGACCACCGATTGCACCGCGACGTAGGAGCGCTCGATCCTCGGCACCAGATAGTCGCCGAGCTCATTGGGAGCGGCGATTCCGCGGTCGCCGAGCAGCTTGACGATGAGTTGAGCGATGAGAAGGTCGTCGGGACGGCCGATCTCCACTGCCGGCGTGGCCGCGAGTCGGGAACGCAGGTCCGGCAATTTCACCTGCCATTGCGGCGGCGGCGCATCGGCGATGATGATCAGCGGCTTGCGCCGGGCCTGGGCCTCGTTCCAGGCATGGAACAGGGCCTCCTCCTCATGATCCTCGGCATTGTCGAAAAGCCGGCCGTCCGTCTTGCGAACGAAGATTCGGCCGAGAAGGCTTCGCCCCGACTTTCGCGGACCGGTGATGATCGTCGCCATGACCGGCCATAGCGCCCAGCGCCTGAGATGGTCGAAAGCGGCCCGGTTGCATTCGGAGAGGAGAAAATCCTCCTCCCTGTCGGCCACCGGCCAGTTGAACGGCAGCGCGATCTGATTCACCGGGCCTCACCCATGTCCGCCCCCGTTCAGCGCGAGATCCTCAGGCTGTTGCCGCCGGTCACTTCCACCCGCCACCCCTGCGCCTGGAGGGCGGCCGCAAGGGCGGAAGCATCGCCGACATAGGTCACGCGCATGATCGACGTGCCGCCGAGCGCGAGGCTCGTCGTGATTGCCGAAGTGACTCCATTGACCCGGCTCGCGGCGATCTCGGCGGCCTGCACCGAAGCGGCGTCCGGGGTCTGCACCTGGATGTTGAAGGCGGTGGCCGCGCCGGTCTGGGCGGGCGGCGGAGCGACGGGCGGAGGCAATTCCTCGAAAATCTCTTCCTCGGCCGGAGGCAGCTCGGGAGCGATGATGACGAGGCTCGGATCGGGCCGAAGCAATCCCGCTTCGAGCGCCCCTATGTACAAGGCGTCGAGGCGGCGGACGCCTTCTTCCAGCATTCGCGGGACGCTGGCACCGTTCGGCACCCGAAGCGCGAAGCGCCCGATCGGGGCGGAGTCGGGGCCGAATCGGGCGGTGAAGACGGCCACGGCCGGGCCGCCCGGATAGGCGCGGCGCAAGTCGACCTCCGGGACGAGGATGTCCGCGGCGCCATATTGATCGAGGATCATCCGCCACCAGCCGCGGCCCCGTCGCCGGGTCTGGCTGAGATTGAGGAGCAGCGGATCGATCCCCGAGCCCGAGGTCCGAACATAATCGATCGGGCTGTTCGCGGTTCGGAAGTGGGCCCAGGCGCGCTGCCATTCGTTGCGGAACTCGAAACTGTAGCCGGTCGAGCCAGTGCGCATCACCGGGATAACGAGCAAGGGGGCCGAGCGCCGGGCAAGGCCGGGAACGCCGAGCATTTCGCCGGTGCGGGCGCGATCGAACAGCACGCCGAGCCGGGCGATGTAGCGGCGCGGGCTGACCTGCTCCTGTTCGATGACGATCCCGGCGACGATCGAGTTCAGGACCGATTCGGACAGGTTCGGCGCCTGCGAGATGGGCCGATTGTTGGTCTTGGCCCAAAGCATCTTCCAGCCCTGGGCCTGCGCCCGGCGCCAGCCTTCGAGCCTGGCCTTCTCTGCGCTGTCGGCTGTGACGTCGACCTCGACGCCCAGGACCTCGAAGTTGGTCGTGCTGTCGATCGGCGGAATGCCGCGGTCGGCGCCGTCGAGCTGCGCATAGACGAGCCCGGCCCCCACGAACGAGAGCATGGCGATGGCAGGAATCAACACGGCACGGGGACGGAAACGGCTCACGCGCGCCTTTTGGCGAGTTGGCCGTGGAAATCCAAGCGCGTTGTAGCTAGGCGGCAGGAGTGAGCGACAGTTACACCTACGCCGGAGCCGGCGTCGACATCCAGGCGGGCAACGCGCTGGTGAAGGCGATCGCGCCGCTGGCGCGCGCAACGGCGAGGCCCGGTGCCGACGCGACCCTGGGCGGGTTCGGGGGCTTCTTCGACCTCAAGGCCGCGGGCTATCGCGATCCTCTGCTCGTCGCGGCCAATGACGGGGTCGGCACGAAGCTCAAGCTGGCGATCGAATCGAACCGCCACGACGGCGTCGGCATCGATCTCGTCGCGATGTGCGCCAATGACCTCATCGTCCAGGGCGCCGAGCCGCTCTTCTTCCTGGATTATTTCGCCACCGGGAAATTGGAGCCCAAGGTGGCTGAGCAGGTGATCGCTTCGATCGCGGAAGGGTGCAAGCGTGCGGGCTGCGCCCTCATCGGCGGTGAGACGGCGGAGATGCCGGGCATGTACGCGGCCGGCGACTATGACCTTGCAGGCTTCTGCGTCGGCGCCGTCGAGCGCGACCAGGCGCTGACCGGGGACAAGGTGAAGGCGGGCGACGTCATCCTCGGCCTGGCCTCGACCGGCATACACTCCAACGGCTTCTCGCTGGTGCGAAGGCTCGCTTCGGACAAGGCCTGGAAACTCGATCGCCCCGCCTTGTTCGATCCGGACCGACTGCTGATCGACGCCTTGCTCGAACCGACCCGGATCTACGTGAAGTCACTGCTTCCGGTCGTTCGCGACGGCCGTGTCCGTGCGCTCGCGCACATTACCGGCGGCGGGCTGCTCGAAAACATCCCCAGGGTCCTTCCCGGCGATCTGCACGCCGTCGTCGACGCCGACAGCTGGCCTCAGCCGCGGTTGATGGCCTTCCTCCAGGCGCAGGGAAATATCGAGCCGGAGGAGTTCGCCCGGACCTTCAACTGCGGGATCGGAATGATCCTCATCGTCTCCGAAGACGATGCGAAGAACATCACGCAAGCTATTGAGAATGAAGGCGAGATTGTCTGGACCATCGGTCGGATCGAAAGCGGCCAACGCGGCTGCACGGTGAACGGGTCCGCCGGCACCTGGAGCGGCCGAACGAGCTGGAGCGCCGCCCATCATGGCTGACAAGGTCAGGGTCGCGGTCCTGATTTCCGGGCGCGGCTCGAACATGCTGGCATTGTCGGAGCACAAGAGACGCGATCCGGACCGGCCTTACGAAATCGCGCTGGTCGCCTCGAACGTCCCGGAAGCGCGGGGGCTGGTCCTTGCCCGGCGACTCGGCCTTCCGACCTGGTCGCTCAGCCACAAGGGACTCGAACGACATGAATTCGATTCGCGGCTGGACGAGGCGTTGCGCGCCCGCAACATCGAGCTCGTCGCCCTCGCCGGCTACATGCGCCTGCTCTCCGACGAATTCGTCGACAAATGGGCAGGCCGGATCCTGAACGTCCACCCTTCCCTGCTTCCGCTCTACAAGGGGCTGGATACGCATCGCCGGGCGATCACCTCGGGCGACGAATTTGCCGGCTGCTCCGTTCATCTCGTCACCTCGGACCTCGATTCCGGCCCGGTCCTCGGCCAGGCCAAGGTGCGAATCCTCCCCCGCGACGATAGCGACAGCCTCGCCGCACGCGTCCTCGAGGAAGAGCATCGGCTCTATCCGATCGTGCTCGAGCAATATTGCCGGGGGCTGCTCGAACAGCGCGCTTTGGTCGGTCATCCGGAGCCGAATGATGAGCCCTGAGGCAAAGCAAAGCCTGGAGAAGGTCCGCGAGATCAGCCTCGCGCTTCCGCGAGCGACCGAGAAGGTCTCGCACGGCCAGCCGGTCTTCTACATCGAGAAGGGCAAGATCTTCGCCTGGTTCCTCAACGATCACCATGGCAGCGGAATCACCGCGGTGGCGGCGAAGACGTCCGGTCGGGAGGAGCAGGAGATGCTCGTCGAGACCCGGCCCGACCTCTATTATCTGCCGCCCTATCTCGCCCCTTCGGGCTGGGTCGGCCTTCGACTCGAGGCTGGCGTGGACTGGGACCATGTCGCCGACCGGATCGCGATCAGCTGGGAGCTGGTTGCTCCCAGGCGCCTTCTGGAGATGGGAGGGCGTTGAACGCCTTCTTCATCGCCGGGGAGGAAGTAGCGGGAAGCGGCGCGAGGTCGCGCCGCCCCCACCGGGCCATAGGTTTTAGCCGACGATCTCTTCGGGCTTGAAGAAGAAATCGATCTCGATTTTCGCATTCTCCGGACTGTCGGAGCCATGGACGCTGTTCGCCTCGATCGACTCGGCGAACGTCTTGCGGATCGTCCCTTCGTCGGCATTGGCGGGATTGGTCGCGCCCATAACCTCACGATTGCGGGCGACGGCATTCTCGCCTTCGAGCACCTGAACCACGACCGGGCCTGACGTCATGAAGGCAACGAGATCGTTGAAGAAGGGTCGTTCGCGATGGACGCCGTAAAAGCCTTCCGCCTGCTCGCGGCTCATCTGGATTCGCTTCGAAGCGACGACCCTGAGTCCGGCCTCTTCCAGCTTGGCGGTGATTGCGCCCGTGAGGTTACGGCGGGTCGCGTCGGGTTTGATGATCGAGAATGTGCGTTCGGTCGCCATGGCCGAGAAAGCTCCGTATCTGTGGTGAAGTTGGGCGGCTCTCTAGGCGCGCGACGCGGCTCGGGCAAGCCCGCGACGCCGCGCGTCAGTTGGCGGCCTCACTCGTGATTGTCGGCGACGTAGCGATCGAGCAGGGCCACTCCGAAGCCGGTCGCACCTTTGTCGTAAAGATGGCCCGCTTTGTCCGCCCAGACCATACCGGCGATGTCGAGATGCGCCCATTTGACGCCCTCTTCGACAAACCGGCCGAGGAAACAGGCGGCGGTGATCGAACCGCCTTCGCGCCCGGCGCTGTTCTTCATGTCGGCGATCTGGGAGTCCATGATCTTGTCATAGGCCTCGCCCATCGGCAGCCGCCACAATTTGTCCCCGGTCGCCTTGCCGGCGGAAGCCAGGCCTTCCGCCAGCGAGTCGTCGTTCGAGAAGAGGCCGCCATATTCATGGCCGAGCGAGACGATCATGGCCCCGGTCAGGGTGGCGAGATCGACGATCACCTTGGGCTTCATGTTGCGCTGCGCCCAGGTCAAGGCGTCGGCCAGAACGAGGCGCCCTTCGGCGTCGGTGTTGATCACTTCGATCGTCTGACCCGACATCGAGGTGACAATGTCGCCGGGCCGCTGCGCATTCCCGTCGGGCATGTTCTCGGCGAGCGCACAGATTCCGACGACGTTGACCTTCGCCTTGCGCCCGGCCAGCGACCGGATCGCGCCGGCGACGGCGCCGGCGCCGCCCATGTCCCACTTCATCGACTCCATGCCCAGAGCAGGCTTGATCGAGATCCCGCCGGTATCGAACGTGATGCCCTTGCCGATGAAGACGACCGGATCGCTCTTGGCGTCGGCCGAACCGTTCCAGCGCATGACAAGCAGCCGAGGGGGGCGAACCGAGCCCTGGGCCACGCCGAGCAGAGCGCCCATGCCGAGCTTCTTCATCGCCGCCTCGTCGAGGATCTCGAATGCGACTCCGAGACCTTCCATCGCCTCGCGGCAGCGCTCGACGAAGGTTTCCGGATAGACGATGTTCGCGGGCTCGGTGACGAGGGACCGGGTGAGGTCGAGGCCGTCGAGCAGCGCCTGCTCGCGCGCCCAGGCACCCGCCGTCCCGTCGCCGGCGCCGACGATGATCACTTCCTCGAGCGTGGGCTTCTGCTTGCGGCCGAGCTTGGTCCGATACTGGTCGTAGCGCCAGCTGCGGGCGGCGGCGCCGAACCCCATTCGGGCAGCCGCCTCGGCACCGAGACCGAGACCTTCGAGATCGATCACGAGCCGCGTTTCGCCGGAAAGCAGGAGCTTCGCCGCAAGCGCCCCGCCGACTCGCTCATAGAGCGCATCCTCGTCTCCCTTGCCGCCGAGCCCGGCGAGAAGCAGGCGCCGGACCCGATCGCCCTCGTCGATGAAGGTCTCGGCGATCGCGGCGGTCTCACGCTCGAACCGCTGGGCTTCGGCCGATCGCACGGCCAGCGTTCGCGCCGCCTCGCCGAGGGTGGAGAGGCGCTCGTGAAGCATGTCCTCTCCTCGGACGGGGATGGCAAGCGCATAGGCGCCTTCCGGGCGCTGCGCGGCGAAACTGACCTTGATCACTGAAACGGATCTCCTGCGGAGGCGACAAAAGGGGGGATGCCGATGCCATTGCAGGGAGCGGCCTCAGGTGCAATAGGCACGGCTGTCGTCTCGGCGAGAGCAGCGGGATTTGTGAAGACGTATCGACTGATCTGCCGGACTGCGCTCCCGCTCCTGCTTTGCGCCCCGGGCGCCGCCTTCGCGCAGGCGGAAACCGCGCCCCCTCCCGAGGAAATCGCGCAGGTCGCGTTCAGTGCCGATCAGCTCATCTACGACGAGAATGCCGATACCGTCACAGCGACCGGCGACGTCCGAATGAACCGGGAAGGCTATAATCTTCGCGCCGACAGCGTCGTCTGGTCTCGAACGACCGGCGAAGTGCGGGCGATCGGCGACGTCCGCGTGATCAGCCCCGCCGGCGACATCGCCTATGGCGACAGCGTCGTCCTGGAAGACAATCTGCGCGATGGAATCGTCGAGAATCTCCTGCTCGTGCTCGAAGATGGCGGGCGACTCGCGGCGATCCAGGCACGGCGGGAAAATGGCCTCACCATCCTCGATCGGGCCGCCTACACGCCCTGCGCCGTCGTCACGCCCGAAGGCTGCCCGAAGGATCCGACCTGGCAGATCAATGCCGTGCGGGTGGTGCACGATCCGGTCAGGCATCGAATCTCCTATCAGGGCGCCACTCTCAACCTGTTCGGAATGCCGGTTCTCGGCCTTCCGGGCCTGTCTCATCCCGATGGCAGCCAGGGCGGTGGAAGCGGCCTGCTCGTTCCTGAGGTTCGATTCAGCCGAAGGAACGGGCTCGAGCTGAGCGTCCCTTATTATCTGCGCCTCGCGCCCAATCGCGACGCTACGTTCACGCCCCATGTCTATTCCGACGTGCTTCCGATGCTCGAGGCCGAATATCGTCAGTTGACCTCGCTCGGCGCGTTCCAGCTGCGCGGCTACGTCACCCACGGTTCGCGCCTGGAGCTGGATCCGCTCGCTTTGCCCGCTCCCGGCGGAAACGAGGGCTGGCGCGCCTATCTCGAAGGCAATGGGCGATTTCAGCTGAGCCCGGCCTGGAGCATCACCGGGTCCGCCCGCTATGTCACCGACCGGACCTTCCTGAGGCGCTACGACATTTCCCGCGACGACCGGCTGCGGTCGATGATCAATGCCGAGCGGATCGGCACCGACAGCTATATCTCGATCGCCGGATGGGCCTTCCAGGGCCTTCGGATCACCGACGTCAGCGGCCAGCAGCCGATCGCCCTTCCCGCCATCGACGCCCATTGGCGCCTTCCGGAATCCTATTTCGGCGGCCGCGTCGAGCTCCAGGCGAACAGCCTGGCCATTCTCCGTCCCGAAGGCCAGGACAGCCAGCGCGCCTTCGCCAGCGCGCGCTGGGACCGGCGAAGCATCACCTCGCTCGGACAAGAACTGACCCTTACCGCTTATGCTCGCGGCGATCTGTATCACGCCAACGATACCGGCCTGACCCAGACCATCATCTATCGCGGCACCGAAGGCTGGAGCGGCCGATTCATCGGCGCGCTCGCGGCGGACCTGCGCTGGCCGCTCGTCGGCGAGTTCCTGAACGGCACCCAGCGATTGACCCCGCGGCTCCAGTTCGTCGCTTCGCCGCCGACCGAGAATATGGACATACCAAATGAGGATGCCCGATCGGTCGAGCTCGAAGATTCCAACCTGTTCGCGCTCAACCGCTTCCCCGGCTATGATCGCTGGGAGGACGGGCTCCGGGTCACCTATGGGGCGGACTGGGCCGCGGACCTTCCGGGGGTCTCGATCCGCGCCAATATCGGCCAGAGCTACCGGCTCAACACCCGGGCGACGATCCTTCCGCCGGGCACCGGCCTGTCCGACCGTTTTTCGGACTTTGTCGGCCGGACCAATGTCCGTGTCGGCCGCCGGGTGAACCTGGTCCACCGATTCCGCCTCGACAAGGACAACCTCGCCATCAGGCGCAACGAAATCGATGCCGTCATCGGCGGTCGCCAGACCTATGCCACGATCGGCTATCTCCGTCTCGACCGCGACATCGATCAGTCGATCGAGGACCTTCGCGACCGGGAGGAAGTCCGCTTCGGCGGCCGGGTTCGATTCGCCCGCTACTGGTCGGTGTTCGGCTCGACCGTCGTCGACCTCACCAATCGCGACGAGGATCCGCTGTCCCTGGCGGACGG
This sequence comes from uncultured Sphingosinicella sp., assembly GCA_966193865.1. Lineage (GTDB taxonomy): Bacteria > Pseudomonadota > Alphaproteobacteria > Sphingomonadales > Sphingomonadaceae > Allosphingosinicella. The sequence goes on from CBIGXQ010000001.1 coordinate 69,632, forward strand.
GTTCGAGCCGGTGCGCCACCGCCTCGGCATCCTCTATGACGACGAATGTATCGAGCTCGGGCTTACCTGGCGGCGCGATTATGAGACGACCGGCGATGCCAGCCGAGGCAATACCTTCCTGATCCGGGTGGCGCTCAAGAATTTGGGGCGCTAAGGGTCCCACTCGCAACCCAGAGGGTGACGCGTGCTTCGGGCGCGGAAATGGTGTCCATTTGCAATGAGGCCGCTAAGCTGCGGTTCAGCAATAGTTCGGCAGGATAGGGGCCTGCTTTCATTGGAGGAATGATGAAGCTCGCTAGGTATTCAGGGGCGGCGGTTGCGCTTGCCGCGTCACTTCTGTCGGTCGTTGCCGCGGCCCAGACGGGGGCGACGTCCGGCCTCAACATTCCCGACAGCGTTCAGTTCGTCGGCCAGCAGGATCCGGGCGTCCGCAAGGCGACCGCGATCGTCAATGGCGCCGTCATCACCGAGAGCGATATCGATCATCGCCTGGCCCTGATCCTCGACGCTCAGCAGGTCGAGCTGCCGCCCGAGGAAATCCAGCGATTCCGCGCCCAGGTGTTCCGCGGCCTGATCGACGAGGTCCTCCAGATCCAGGCGGCCGCCCAGCAGGAAACCCCGGCCGAGGAGAGCGAGGTCACCCGGGTCTTCGAGACAGTCGCTCAGCGCAACGGTCATACTCCGGCCAGTTTCATCACCTATCTTCGTTCGATCGGCTCCTCGGAGCGCTCGCTGAAGCAGCAGATCCGCGGCGAGATCGCCTGGCGGGCCGTTCTTGGCCGCAACGTCGAGCCGTTCGTCACGGTCGGCGAGGACGAGGTCCAGGCCATCATCGACCGGCTCAACGCTGCTCGTGGCACCGCCGAATATCAAGTGGCCGAAATCTTCATTTCCGCCACTCCGGAAACGGCCGCCGAGGCCCGGGCGAACGCGATGCGAATCGTCGAGCAAATCCGCGCCGGCGCCTCCTTCCAGGCTTATGCGCGCCAATTCTCGGAAGCGTCGACGGCGGCGCTCGGCGGCGCCCTCGGCTGGGTCCGCGCGGAGCAGCTTCCGCCGGAGCTCAGCTCGATCGTCACCCAGATGCCGGTCGGCGCGATCAGCGAGCCGATCCAGGTTCCCGGCGGCTATTCGATCGTCGCTCTGGCCGATGCCCGGCAGATCCTGATGGCCGATCCACGCGACGCGGTTCTCAGCCTGATGCAGATGTCGATCGCCTTGCCGGCCGGCGCCGGCGAGCGCGAGATGAATGCCCGCGCCCAGCAGTTGGTACAGGCCACCCAGACCCTTGGCGGCGGCTGCGGCCGTGCAGCCGAGGTGGCCCAGTCGATCGGGGCCGAACTGGTCTCGAACGACCAGGTCCCGGTGCGCCAGCTCCCGCCACCGCTCCAGCAGGCCCTCCTTGCCCTGAACCTTGGCCAGGCGACGTCCCCGCTGGGATCGACCGAGCGGGTCAGCGTCCTCATCCTTTGCGGCCGCGACGATCCTCAGCAGGTCAACATGCCGACGGCCGAGGACATCGAGGCGCGCCTGAACGAGGAACGGGTCGGGCGCCGCGCCCAGCGTTATCTTCGCGACCTTCGCCGCGACGCAGTCATCGACTATCGCTGACATGACCGGCACCCCGCTCGCGGTTTCGCTCGGCGACCCCGCGGGGATCGGGCCGGAGGTCATCGCCAAGAGCTGGGAAGCGCGGTCGGCGGAAAGTCTACCGCTCTTCTTCGCGGTCGGTGACATGGCGGCGATCCAGGCGGTCTGGGACGGGCCCGTCGCGGCCGTGGCCGATCCCAACGAAGCGGGACGCTGCTTCGAAGACGCGCTTCCCGTCATCACCGTCGCCAATTTCGGCGCCGATCCCGGCACGCCGGATCTGGTCGGCGCCCGGACCGCGCTGGATTCGCTTGAGCTGGCCGTGGGCCTGGCCCGATCGGGCGCCGCTTCGGGAGTCGTGACCGGCCCGGTCTCCAAGGCCCAGCTTTATGCTGTCGGCTTCGCCCATCCCGGCCAGACCGAGTTCGTCGCCGAACGCTGCGGAGTCGCCGGCGATCTCGTCGCGATGATGCTTGCGGGGCCGACCTTGCGGGTGATCCCCGTCACGACCCACATTCCTCTGGCGGAAGTGCCGGAGGCGCTCACCGTCGAACGGATCGTCAGCAAGGGGCGAGCGGCGATTCGTGGGCTCCAGCGGCAATTCGGGATCGAAAGCCCGCGGATCGCCGTCGCCGGCCTCAACCCGCATGCGGGCGAGGAAGGGGCGCTCGGGCGTGAGGAGATTGACGTCATCGCTCCGGCGATCGAGCGGCTGAGGGACGAGGGGGCGAATGTCGCAGGCCCCTACCCGCCCGACATCATGTTCAACGACCGTCACCGGCGCGACTATGACGCGGCCCTGTGCATGTACCACGATCAGGGCCTCATCCCCCTCAAGACCCTCCATTTCGACGAGGGCATCAACGTCACGCTGGGTCTGCCGATCGTTCGAACCTCGCCCGATCACGGCACCGCCTTCGACATTGCAGGGAAGAATCTCGCCAATCCCGGCGCGATGATCGCGGCGATCCGAACCGCCGGCGAGTGCGCCCGGCGGCTCGCTTCGGCGTGAGTCCCGGCGGCAGGCGCCCGCTGCCGGCGCTGCCGGCGCTTCGCGAGGTGATCGCCCGTCACGGACTGAGCGCGTCGAAGGCGCTCGGCCAGAATTTCATCCTGGACGAACAGTTGCTCGATCGGATCGCCCAGGTGCCCGGTCCGCTCGACAACGAGCAGGTCTATGAGGTCGGGCCTGGACCGGGCGGGCTGACCCGGGCGCTGCTTCGGACCGGCGCCGCGGTGGTGGCGGTCGAACGCGACCGCCGCTGTCTGACGCCGCTGGGGGAATTGGCCGAGGCTTCGGACCATCGACTGAGGATCATCGAGGGCGACGCGACGAAAATCGACGAGCCCCGGCAGATCGGGCCGGCCCACATCGTCTCCAATTTGCCCTACAATGTCGGGACGGCATTGCTCGTCCGCTGGCTCGGCGGCGAAAGCTGGCCGCCCTGGTGGAAATCGCTGACCCTGATGTTCCAGCTCGAAGTCGCCGAGCGGATTGTCGCCCGGCCCGGAACCTCGGCCTACGGCCGGCTCGCCGTCCTCGCCCAATGGCGGTCGGAGCCGAAACTGGCGATGAAGGTCCATCGCTCCGCCTTCGTCCCGCCGCCGAAGGTGATGTCGGCGGTCATCCACATCGTCCCCAAGGCTCAGCCGGAAGGGGTAAAGGCGGCAGTCATCGAGCGGCTGACGGCGGCCGCCTTCGGACAGCGGAGGAAGATGCTCCGCAGATCCCTGGCGTCGCTGCCGGGTGCGCTTGAGGCGCTCGAGCGGCTCGGTATCGACTCCGAGCGGCGCGCGGAAACGCTCCGGATCGAGGAATTCGTCGCCATTGCCCGTGAGATCGAAGGCTAGACCTTGATCGGTTCAGGCTGATCAGCCTGAAGCGTGAATCAAGGTCTCAACTATCGAATCGAGCGCCCTCTCCCGAGCCGTCATCAGCGAAATCGGACCGCGAAGGGTCGCGACTTTAGTTGCTCTGCGGCTGAGGGATCGGCGGAGCCGCTTCCGGGCGCTGGGCGGCGAGAGCTTCGGCGGGTGGACCGCGCTCGATCACGGCAGCGAGCTGCTGCGCCTGTGGGCAGGGCTCGCCGCACAAGGTCCGGAGCTGCTCCAGGTTGCGGCGCGCGCGGTCGACGGCGCCACGCTGGACGAAGGCCTCGCCCTGTCCGGCAAGGGCGTTGATGTCGGTCGGCTCCATCCGGAGCGCCTCGCCATAGTGGCGGATGGCCTTCCCCGGCAGGCGCTGCGCCTGAGCTACCCGGCCAAGAGCGATATAGGCGCCGCGGTTGCGCGGATCGATTGCCAGCGCCGTCTCGAGGAGATCGATCGCTTCGCTATGCTGGCCGGCGGCGCTGAGCCCCCTCGCCTGCTCGACCAGGGCGACCGATTGCGGGTCGATCTGGTCGTCCGGGCGCTGCCCGTAACCGGCACTCGCCATCGTGGCCGTGGCGATCGCCAGGGAAAGGGCGATTGGCAGGAGGCGCATCAGTAACTCCATATTCTGTCGCCGAGGCGTCTATCATGGGCGACGCCAGCGCGCGACGAAAAAGCCGTCGGTTCCATCCCGGGCCGGGCTGAGAAGCAAGCCCGATCCGGCGACACGTCCCGCGGTCATAGGCAAGCTCTCAGGAACCAGCGATGAACGACGCTCGAAGGCGTCCGCCTGTTCCCTCCCTTCTTCGGCAAGAAGCGAGCAGACGGCATAGACGAGCCGCCCACCGGGACGGAGAAGTCCCGCGGCGAGATCGAGCAAGCGCGCCTGGAGCGAGACCAGCCGCTCCAGTCGCTCCGGCGTGATCCGCCAGCGTGTCTCCGGGTTGCGCCGCCAGGTGCCCGTTCCCGAACAGGGCGCATCGACGAAGACGAGGTCGGCGAGGCCGGCGACATCCGCCAAGGCCTCGCTCTCTCGGCCGGGATCGAGAAGGCGAGTCTCGGCGATCGTCACTCCGGCGCGCTCGAGGCGCGGCCGGATCCGGGCCAGTCGCGCCCGGTCGGTGTCGGTGGCGAGGATCCGGCCCTCATTTCCCATCTCCGCGGCGAGAGCGAGAGTCTTGCCGCCGGCGCCGGCGCAGAGATCGATGACCAGCATGCCGGCCTTTGCTTCGCTGCCGAGGCAGAGAAGCTGGCTGCCTTCATCCTGAACTTCGACGAGCCCGCCGAGCCAGGCCTGGCTCTGAATCACGTTGGATCCCTCGGGCAGCCGAAGCCCAATCGGCGAATGCGGAGTGGGCGCCGCTTGCGGGAAGGCCTCCAGCGCCGAGTCGATCGGGCCGCGCAGGCGATTGACGCGAAGATCCAGGGGCGCCCGCTCGAGCAGGGCCGGAATCTCCTCTTCGGAGATCAAGGGGTCGAGACGCGGCCGAAGCCAGAGCGGCACCGCCAAAGGCTCGGCGGCCGGTTCGTCCGGCTCGATCAGGCGCGGACCGTGAGTCGAACCATCGAAGCTGGCGCGGAGCGCGGGCTCCTCGGCGGCCAGGCCGAGCAAAGCAGCCCGTCCGGAAATGGGCTCGGCAAAGGCGCGGATCGCCCGAAAAACCAGCTCGCGGACGGCTCGGCGATCCTTCGATCCGGCATAGCGCCTCGACTTGAAGTAGCGCGCGACGACGGTGTCGGCGGCGGCCGCGCCCTCGCGCGCCGAACGGATGACCTCGTCGACGATCTCGATCGCGGCCTGGACTCGCGCGGCCGGAGTCATCGGCCGGGCCTAGCGAGTCGGATAGTTGGGCGCCTCGCGGGTGATGTCGACGTCGTGGACATGGCTCTCGCGAAGGCCGGCATTGGTGATCCGGACGAACTGCGCCTTCTGGAGATCGGCGATCGTCTGCGCACCGGTATAACCCATCGCCGCCTTCACTCCGCCGACGAGCTGGTGGATCACGTCCTTGGCGTGGCCCTTATAGGCCACCTGGCCTTCGATTCCCTCGGGGACCAGCTTGAGCTGGTCCTTGATGTCCTGCTGGAAATAACGATCGGCGGAGCCGCGCGCCATCGCGCCCACCGATCCCATGCCGCGATAGGATTTGTAGGCGCGCCCCTGATAGAGGAAGGTTTCGCCCGGCGCTTCCTCCGTGCCGGCGAGCAGGGAGCCGATCATCACCGCCGAAGCGCCGGCAGCCAGGGCCTTGGCGATGTCGCCGCTGGTCCTGAGACCGCCATCCCCGATGATCGGGGTCCCGCTCTTCGCCGCTTCGTCCGCCGCGTCCATGATCGCGGTCAGCTGCGGCACGCCGACTCCGGCGACGACTCGGGTCGTGCAGATGGAGCCGGGGCCGATTCCGACCTTCACCGAATCCGCGCCGGCGCCGATCAGCGCCTTTGCCGCTTCCCGGGTGGCGACGTTGCCGGCCATCACCTGAACCGTGTTCGAGCCGCGCTTGATCCGTTCGACCGCGGTCGCGACCTCGCGATTATGGCCGTGAGCGGTGTCGATGACGATCAGGTCGCATTCGGCGTCCATGAGCGCTTCGCTGCGCTCGAAGCCCTTGTCGCCGACCGTGGTTGCGGCCGCTACCCGAAGCCGCCCGGCCGCATCCTTGGTCGCTTCCGGATAGGTGACCGCTTTCTCGATATCCTTGACCGTGATGAGGCCGATGCAGCGGCCGTTCTCGTCGACCACGAGCAATTTCTCGATCCGGCGCTGGTGAAGCCTTCGCCGAGCCTCTTCCTGGGTGACTCCGGGGCCGACCGTGACGAGATCGTCGCTGGTCATCAGCTCCGCGACGGGCTGGCGTGGATTCTCGGCGAAGCGGACGTCGCGATGAGTGAGGATGCCGACGAGCCGGCCGTCCTTCTCGGTGATCGGAATTCCGGAGATTCGATGCCGGGCCATCAGCTCGAGCGCCTCGGCGAGCGTCTGGTCAGGAGTCATGGTGATCGGATTGACGACCATGCCGCTCTCGAACCTCTTCACGGCGCGAACCGCCGCCGCCTGCTCGTCGATCTCCATGTTGCGGTGAAGCACGCCCATGCCGCCGAGCTGCGCCATGACGATCGCCATGTCCGCCTCGGTGACGGTGTCCATCGCCGACGAGAGGATCGGGATGTTGAGGCTGATCTCGCGCGTTACCCGGCTTCGCGTGTCCGCCTGGCTTGGAAGGACGCTGGACTCGGCCGGCTTGAGCAGGACGTCGTCGAAGGTCAGGCCCAGCGGAATGTCCATATAGCGGCTGTCGCTGCTCATCGCCGTCAACCGCGGGGCCGCTGGTAGACGGCCGGATCGGCGAGTCGCCGCGCCAGGGTCACCATCAGATTGGCGTCCTCGGCAGCGCCTTCCAGCTGGATCCCGTCAACCTCGTCGTCGGGCTGGTGATAGCTGCTCTGGAGGAAGGAGCCCAGGACGCTCATGTCCGAGAAGGAACCGCTGAGCATGATCGTCGGGATACCCGCCTGGTTGAGCTTCCAGCCGTCCTGACGCTGGACCATCACGTTCGCCTCGTCGTCGACGTCGAGCTGCCGGCCCGCGGAGCGGATCGTGGCGTCGACGACCCGGTCGAGCGCCGGGGCAATGCCTCGGCCGATCATCGCCACCGGCAGGCCGGCGCGGTGGATCGCGACGCTGTCCATGTTGATCGCGGCGACGATCGACTCGGCGGGAACGACCGGATGGGCCGCGAAATATTCCGCGCCGAGAAGGCCCTTCTCCTCGGCGGTGGTGGCCAGGAACAGGATGTCACGAGCGGGGCGTGGCGCGACCGCAAGCCGTCCCGCGAGCTCGATCAACGTCGCGAT
>CBIGXQ010000002.1:0-54063 GCA_966193865.1 uncultured Sphingosinicella sp.
CTGGGGAACGTCCCGATCCGCTCCGCCCGCGAAGATCGATTCCCGGGCGTCGCCGAGCTCGCGGATCGCCTTGGCGGTCGTCGCGCCCCAGACGAGATGGACGCCGATCATGAGCAGGTTGCGGCGCGCCGGGTGGCGAGTCGCGAACTTGAGCAGGCCGACCGCCGGTATCCAGCCCATATAGCTTGCGAGCCAGACGGCGACGCCCGCGCCCGCGCCCTCGCGAAGGCCGGGGCGCGGATTGGCCGCGGCGATCAGGGCGCCGCACCCGGCGCCATAGGCGAAGTGGGAAAAAGTCGTGAGATCGCGCGCCGGCTCCTCTTCCGGATCGAGCGCCGAATCGACGATCTCTCGCGGAGTCAGCGGATAACGCTCCTCGGCAGGCAAGCGCGCGTGAAGCCGACGCATCGCCGACGTCATCGCCATCGTTCCGACGACCCCGGCAATCGCCCCGACGATCAGCCTCGATCCGAGCTTCAAAGGCCGATCTCCGGCTTGGTGATCCCCTGACGGAAGAGGACCGGAACCGAAGCGCCAGCAGCGGCCAGGCCAATCGCGAATTTGCTCATCTTCATCTGCATCGACATCACCGGCAGCCAGAATGCTCCTGGGACCACACCGTTCCTATCCTGACGTAATGCGACAGACGCCGCCAGCCCTCTGGGCTCTAGAGCTCCACTCCGCTGGCGATCGCCTCGAGCTTCTTGAGCCGCTCGCGGACGTCGGCAAGCTCGATCCGGACTCCGATCTCGCCCTTCAGCTCGCCGCTTTTGGCCATGTCCAGCTCGAGCCGGCGCAATTCGAGCCAGCCGCGCCAGGCGCGAAGCGCCGTGGCGCACAGCAGCGAGGTGATGGTCAGGGTCGTGGCACACACGATGAGAATGGTGGTCATCGGCGGAAAATCCGTCATTCGTAGCGAAGCGCGACGATCGGGTTCGTCCGCGACACGCGTAGCGCATGGCCGGCGACGGTTCCGATCGCGATCGCGAGGGCCATCAGGCCGGCGACGATGAAGGGAGTCGGGCCGAGGTCGATCCTGGCGTCGAACGTGTTGAGCCAGTCGCGCATCACCCACCAGGCGACCGGCCAGGCGATGAGATTGGCGATGATCACCGGCTTCGAGAATTGCCAGGCGAGCAGCCTGACGATGTCGACGCTGCCCGCCCCGAATACCTTTCGGATGCCGATCTCCTTGGTCCGCCGCTCGGCGGTGAAGGCGGCGAGTCCGAACAGGCCGAGGCAGGCGATCACGACGGCAAGGCCGGCGAAGCCGGCGAAGGTCTGGCCTCGCGCGGCGTCGGTGGCATAGAGCTCGGCAAGCTGGTCGTCCGCATATTCCCCTTCGAAGGGAACGTCTGGCACCAGGCTCTTCCAGACTCGCTCGACATTCTGCCGAACCGCCTCTGGAGTCGACGAACGGTAGCGGATGACGAGATTGCCGTAGAGCCCGCGGTCATAGAAGATCGTCGGCTCGATCGGCTCCCGGATCGACCGGAAGCGGCTGTTCTGAACCACTCCGACGATCGTCGCCGGAACGAGGCCGATCTCCTCGCCGAACATGTCGATCTGGATCGGCTTGCCGATCGCTTCGGCTGGATCCGCAAAGCCGAGCCGCTCCGCCGCCAGCGCATTGACGACGATGTTGATCCCGCGCTGCGCAAGCGCCCGCTGAGCCGGCTCGACCGCTTCTTCCGGCTCGTACGGGAAATAGGCATTGTCCTTGGCGAATTGCCGCGACAGCGGACGGCCTGCGATCATGTTCAGGCCCATGGTCCGGAAGAAATCGGGGTGGGTGCTGTAGAAGCCGAGCAGGACAGGATCATCCTGGCCGGGAACCCGGACATTGGTGTTCAGGGTCTGGGTGTTCGCGACCCTCATATGCGATGCCCCGACCGATTCGACCCCGTCCACCTGGGCGATCTGGCGGATCATGGTTTCGGTCTGCGGGATCACCGCGGCCCGGGTCATGTTGCCGACCTGGATCAGGCCTTCGCGCTGGAAACCGAGATCCGATTTCTGGGCGAACATGGTCTGGGCGTAGACGACAAGGGTGCAGATGATCAGGCCGATCGAGACGGCGAACTGGCCAATCACCAGGATGTTGCGGAGGCGGCCGGTGCCGCTTGGCTCGGCGCTGGACTTGTTCGCCTTCAGCACCGTCGCCGGCTGATAGCGAGACAGATAGAAGGCTGGGTAGAGCCCGCCGGCGAGGCCGACGAGAAGCCAGAGAAAAACGACCGGAAGCAGGATCCCGCCGAGGCCCAGATACTGGACCTGAAGGTCCGAGTTGAGGAACGCCGACAGATAAGGCAGCCCGAGCTCGACTCCGGCGAGAGCGATCAACATCGCGATGCCGGTGATGAGCATCGATTCACCGAGGAACTGGGCGACGAGCTGCTTGCGCTTCGCCCCGAGCACCTTGCGCAGCGCCACTTCCCGCGCGCGCTGGCTCGCCCGCGCCGTGGCGAGGTTGATGAAGTTCACCGCCGCCATCAGCAGGATCAGCAAGGCGACGATCGCGAAGGTGACGATCGTCCGCCGATCATTGCCGGGGCGCTCGAGCGGACCGTCGGCGCCGCTGAGGTGGACGTCGCGGACATTCACCAGCCGCCAGTCGAACAGATCACCTTCGCTCGTCATCCGGCCCCCGACATTGACCGGCGGGATGTTGCGTCGTTCCCAGGCCTGGAGCTGGCTGTTGACGGCCTCGGCGTCGGCGCCGGGGCGAAGCTTCAGATAGACATAGCCGTTGACGCAGCCCCAGCCGCACTCCTCCTTGTCGCGATCGCTGATCCTTCCGATCATTTCGAACTCCATGTGGCTGTTGCGCGGGATGTCCTCGAAGATCCCGGTCACCCGAAGCGAAGTCTCCTCGCCGCGGCGAACCGAGGTCACCGTCCGGCCGATGATGTCGAGGCTTCCGAAGCGGTTCATCGCCTCGGTCCGGCTGAGCACCAGGCTGTCCATGCCGTTTAGAGCGGTGAGGGGGTCGCCGCGGAGGAAAGGCAACTGGATGATCTCGAAGAAATTGGGATCGACGAGGAACATCGGCGCGAAGGTGGCATCGCCGTCGCGCAGGAAGACCGGGCTCACGCCTTCGGCGCGGACGATCGCCTCGATCTGCGGGAAATCCTTGGCCAGACTATCGGTGATGATCCCGTGAGCGCCTTGCTGAGCCACCGGCTCGCCGCTCTCGTCCGACGTGCTGATCGCCTGGACCTGATAGACGCGTTCCGAATCGGGCAGCCACCGGTCGTAGCCGGTTTCGTAGCGGACGTAGATGAGCAGCAGGAGACAGGCGGCAAGGCCCATCGCCAGGCCGAAGATGTTGATGAAGGCATAGGTCTTGCTGCGCGCCAGCGCCCGAAAGCCGACCAACAGATAATTGCGCCACATGATCTCTTCCCCAGCTCGAGTGTCTATTCGTAGCGAAGCGCGTGGATCGGATTGGCCCGCGCCACTCTTAATGCGTGGCCCGCAATGGTGACGGCGGCGATGGCGAAGGCGGCGAGGCCGGCGACGATGAAAGGCAATGGGCCGATCTCGATCCGGTCCTGGAACTCGTTGAGCCAGTCGCGCATCACCCACCAGGCGATCGGCCAGGCGATGATGTTCGCGAGCAGCACCGGCCGAGTGAACTGCCAGACCAGAAGGCGCACGATGTCCCGGGTCCGCGCGCCCAGAACCTTGCGGATTCCGATCTCCTTGGTCCGGTGCTGGGCGGTGAAGGCGGCGAGGCCGAACAGGCCCAGGCAGGAGATCAGGACCGCGAAGGCGGCGAAGATAGCGAACATTCGGGCGCGGCGTTCGTCGCCGGAATACATCTCGGCGATGCGCGCGTCAGCGAAGAAGCCGTTGAACGGATCCGCCGTGACCGACGACTTCCACAAGGATTCGGCGGCCGACATGACGGTCCGGCCGCGGGCGGGATCGAATCGGACCACCAAGGCGGTATGGCTGGTGGGCGCGACATAATAGATTTTCGGAAATTTCTCGAAGCGCGCCGATTCGAAGCGCGCATCGTTGACGACGCCGACGATCGTATAGGGCGCCGATCCTTCGCCACTCTCGCTGTCCTCGCGTCCGATCCTCGCCCCGACCGCCGATTGCGGATCGCCAAAGCCGAGCAGACGGGCCGCGCTTTCGTCGACCACGACGTTGAGGCCTCGTTCCTTGACGAGCTGAACGCGCTCGGGATCGCTATTGTACATCGGCGCGCCGACGTCGGCTTCGCGCTCGTGGCTGATATTGCGTCCGGCGATCACGCGCATGCCGAGCGTCGCGAACGTATCGCCATCGACGGTCACGAGTTGCAGGATGACGCTGTCGGGCGCCCCGGGGGCGCGGAAGCTGGTCGTCGCATTGCCCCCACCGTCCGGAGTCACGCCGACCCGGGCGACGGCTTGAACCCCGGGAACGGCGCCGAGCCGGCGCATGAAGCCTTCGACCTGCGGCCGCTCGCCGATCAGCTCCGGATAGAGAATGTAGAGCAGGCCCGGAACCCGGTAGCCGGGATCGGCCGAGCGCGCGTAGAGCGTCTGGCCGTAAATGATCGCGGTGCAGATGATGAGCGCGATCGAGACGGCGAACTGGACCACGACCAGTGCCAGCCGAAGCCGACCGGCGCCGGGCGCGTCGGCTCCGCTCCGATTGGCCTTGAGCACCGTCGCCGGGCGGTAGCGGGAGAGGAAGAAGGCCGGGTAGACGCCGCCAAGCAGTCCCACGAGGAGCAGGACCGCCGCCAGCGGCATCAGGATCCCGTCGGCGCCGAAATAGCTGATCGCAATCTCGCCATCGACGAGCTCGTTCAGGAGCGGCAGGGCCAGTTCCACAAGCGCCAGGGCCAGCATGCCCGCAAGGCCGATGATGAGTGCGGCTTCGAGCAGGAACTGGAGGACGAGCTGCAGGCGCGTGGCGCCGAGGGTCTTGCGAAGGGCCACTTCGCGCGCGCGCCGGCTGGCCCGCGCGGTGGCGAGATTGGTGAAATTGACGCAGGCGACGATCAGCAGGAAGGCGGCAACGAGACCAAAGGTGACGAGGGTCTTGGCCGGCGTGCCCGCACGCATCGTCCCGCTGTCGATCGGAGTCGTATTGATGGCGCGGATGTTGAGCAGCCTCTGGGTGAAGCCGAGCCGATCGCGCGCGGAGCTGTCGCGATAGGCGGTCGGCACCAGCCGCTGCAGGGTCGGCACCATTCGCCGCTCGATCGAGGCCGGATCGGCCCCGGGCCGGAGCCTGACATAGACATGGCTCGCCACCCAGTTCCACTCGGTGAAGATCTCGTTGCCGCTGGTTCGCGCGGCCAGATTGTGGCGGTAAAGCGCGTTGAGGCGCAGATGCGAGTTGGGAGGGAGATCGCGCAGCACGCCGGTGACTCGAAGCATGCGGTCGCCGCTCGAGCCGATGCGCGCCAGGGTCTGGCCGACGACATCGGTGCGGCCGAACAGCCGTCTTGCCGACGTTTCGGTGAGGACGATCGTGTCGACGTCGGCGAGCGCGGTCCGCGGATCGCCGGCGACCATCGGCAGGCGGAGCACGTCGAGGAAATTGGCGTCGGTCGCGTAGACGTCGCCGAGATCGAAGGGCTGACCTTCCTTGCGGAACACGCCGCTGGCGCCGAGAAGCCCCGTCGCCGCTTCTATCTCCGGAAATTGCGGCGGCAGGGCCGAGGCGGCGACGAAGGCGGTGACGCCCTCGCGCTTGCCGGCTTCGGTTCCGCTGGTGACGATACGGTGCACCTGGTAGATCCGGTCGGCACCGGGAATCCAGTCGTCGAAGCTGCGCTCATAGCGGATGAAGAGGATGATCAGCAGGCACCCGGCCAGCCCGACGGCGAGGCCGAACAGGTTGATCGCGGTGAACAGGGGATCACGGCGCAAGGCCCTCGAGCCGGTGGTCAGATAGTTTCGCCACATGATCATTCCCATGGCCGACCTCATTCATATCTCAGAGCGTGGATGGGATTCGAACGCGCCACCTTGAGCGCATGGCCGGCGATGGTGCCGATCGCGATTGCCAGAGCGAGCATGCCCGCAAGGACGAAGGGTGTCGGCCCAAGATCGATCCGGGCGTCGAAATTGTTGAGCCAGCCGCGCATGACCCACCAGGCGATCGGCCAGGCGATGAGGTTGGCGATGATCACCGGCTTGGAGAATTGCCAGGCGAGCAGGCGGACGATGTCGCGAGAGCGGGCACCGAACACCTTGCGGATTCCGATCTCCTTCGTCCGGCGCTCGGCGGCGAAGGCGGCGAGGCCGAACAGGCCCAGGCAGGCGACGATGATCGCAATCAGGGCGAAGAGGGCGAAGACGATGCCGCGCGCTTCCTCCGCTTCGTACATTTCGCGAACGATATCGTCGCTATACTCGGCCTCGAACGGGATTTCCGGCGCGATCCGCTTCCAGACGGCCTCGACGCGGTCGCGTACCTGGGCAGGGTGGCCGGAATAGCGGACCACAAGCCAGCTCGGCTGATAGCGGTCGTAAAGGAAAAGCATAGGGCCGACCGGGTCGCGGATCGAACCGAAGCGGCTGTCCGCGACCACTCCAATCACGGTTGCGGGAGTCTGGCCGACGGTTTCGACATCGCCGTCGTCGGCCATCAGAGTGATCCCGACCGCCTGCTCGGGTCGGCTGAAGCCCAAGTCCCGAGCGGCAGTCCGATTGAGGACGATGTTGTAACCGCGCCGGGCCATCGCCGCGAATGCGGCGTCGTCCGGCGGATCGCCGGACACCGTGCTGTCGTCCATCGCCTGGCCTTCCGCGAAGGTTCGACCAGCGAGGGTGTCGATCCCCAAGGTCGGGAAGAATCCAGGATCGACCCGGTAGAGATCGAGTTCGACGGCTTCGCTCGCCCCGGGAGCGGTCACCGTCATATTCTCCATGCCCCAGGTGCCGACCCCGATCGTCGAGCGACCGACCGAAGTCACTCCGTCGACCTGACCGATCTCGCGCAGCAACGTATCGAGGGACGGTCTCAGCGCGGCGCGGTAGACGTTGCCGATCTGGATGATTCCATCGCGACGATAGCCGGGATCGATGGTTCGGGCGAAGACCGTCTGAGCGAAGATGACCGCAGTGCAGATGATGAGGCCGATCGAGACCGCGAACTGCCCTACGACGAGAGCGCTTCGAAGCCATGACGAGCCGGGCGCCTCGGTCGTCGATTGGTTCGCCTTGAGAACCGTCGCCGGGCGGAACCGCGCGAGGATGAAGGCGGGGTAGAGTCCGCCCGCGCCACCGACGAAAAGGACGAGCGCGACGAGCGGCAGCAGCAGCCCGTCCCGGCCGAGGTAGCGGACCTCGAGATCGGTGCCGGTGAAGGCGCTGATTGACGGGAGCAGCATTTCAACCAAAGCGAGGGCGATTACCGCGGCGCTCAAGGTCAGAAGCAGGGACTCCCCGAGGAACTGGAACACGAGCTGCCGCCGCGAGGCGCCAAGCACCTTGCGCAACGCCACCTCGCGGGCGCGCTGGCCGGCACGGGCCGTCGAGAGATTGATGAAATTGGCGGCTGCCAAAGCGAGAATCAGCAGACCGACGACGACAAGCGCGACAATCGTGCCGCGATCATTATTGGGCCGCATTCCATTCGGCGCCTCGCCGAGATGGATGTCGCGCACGTTGACCAGCCGCCAATCGGCGTTGGTCCCCGGATTCCAGCGCTCGCCACCGGCAACCTCGTCGGGAATGTTGCGCCGTTCCCAGGCGGGCATCTGATGGCTGATGTCGGCGACCTCGGCGCCTGGCCGGAGCCGCGCATAAACCCACCCATTCTTCGGCATCCATTCGGTGAGGAAGGAATTGGGGCCACCCATCAACGCTTCGACGTCGACCCTCGCGACGACGGACAGGGAAAGATGGCTGTTGCGCGGAGGGTCCGCGACGACGCCGCCGATGCGGTAATCCGCCGGGCCGCTGGCAAAGCCGATCGTCAAGGTTCGGCCAACCACGTCGATCGTGTTGAAACGGCGAATCGCCTCGCTTTCGGTCAGTACCATCGAACCCGGAGCGTCGAGGGCCGTCCGCGGATTGCCGCGAAGGAATGGGAAGCCGAGGACGTCGAACAGCGGACCGTCGACATAGACAAAATTCTCGCTGAGCGTTCCCTGGCCGTCCTGGAGAATGACCGGCTGGGCACGACCGACATAGACCGCCTGCTCGACCTGCGGGAACTGGCGCAGGCGCTGACCCGAAACGAAAGAGGTCATCTGGGTGCCGAACGGTATCGGCAATGTCGGATCGTCGCTGCCGACGACCCACTGCTGAAGCTGAAAGGTCCGATCGGCCGCGGCGAGGTCCCGATCGTAGCTCAGCTCATAGCGACTATAGATGAGGACGATGAGACAGGCGGCGATACCGATGGTCAGGCCGAAGAGGTTGATGAAGGCATAGCTCCGGCTCTTGATCAGGGCACGGATCGCGACGGTCAGATAATTCCTCCACATCGTCCTTCTCCTGGCAAATTCGAGCCCTTCCGCGTGAGGCCGGCGACCGTCTCCTTCAGTGTCCTCCGCCTCGCCGGGGCAGCTTGATCGAGGGCAGCGCCGGCAATGGCGGCGGCTGGGGATCGAATTCGGCAATTGGTCGGGCGAGGTCGGAGGAGACACCCTGTTCCACCACTCCACCGAGCCTGATCGACGAGAGGATCGAAGGGTCGCCCCAATAGGTGACGTTGCCGCCATTGGAGACGTTTGCGCTCAGCGTCGATCGAGCATGAACCAAGATTCGGCCGCCCTGGTCGATGCTCGCCGAAGCCTGCTCCGCTTCGAGCGGGCGCAGGTCGATCATGCCACCGCTGCTGACCGACGCCGCGACCGTCGACTGTGACGGAAAATCACCGCGAAGCTCGATCCGGCCGCCATTGGCCACCGCAAGCCGCGCGATTTCCGGAGCGACGATTTCCACCCGAATCCGGTGGCCGCCTCGGCAGTCGCTGCTGCACTCGTCGATCACGAGGCGATCACCGTCGGTGCGAATCGGCCGGTTCGTGCCGCCTTCGATCACCGTGACTCGATGGGCATCGCCGTGGCGCACGGTGACGCTTCCGCCGCCGCGAAGCTCGATCGAGCGAAAGACCGAGCTTTCCGCCGCGGGCTGCGCCGAGGCAGGCCCAACCGACGCCGACAACAGTGGAACCAGGAGCGTTGCGATGCGCATCATCGTCTCCCTCACTCGTAGCGAAGCGCGTGGATCGGGTTTGCCCGGGCGACCTTGAAGGCGTGGCCGGCAATCGTTCCGAGCGCGATCAGGAGCGCCAGCGCCCCGGCGAGCACGAACGGAGTCGGACCGAGGTCGATCCTGGCATCGAACGAGTTCAGCCAGTCGCGCATCACCCACCAGGCGACCGGCCAGGCGATCAGGTTAGCGACGATGATCGGCTTGGAGAATTGCCAGGCGAGCAGCCGGACGATGTCGCGGGTGCGCGCGCCCAGCACCTTTCGGATCCCGATCTCCTTGGTCCGACGCTCGGCGGTGAAGGCGGCCAGGCCGAACAGACCGAGGCAGGCGACAATGATGGCGAGGATGGCGAAGCCGGCGAAGGTCTTCGCCCGGGCATCTTCGGCTTCGTACAGCTCGGCCATGATGTCGTCGCTAAATTCGGCCTCGAACGGCACCTCGTTGGTGATCGATTTCCAGACCCGCTCAGCCCCCGACCTCACCTCGGCCGGGTTGCCGTCGAAGCGCATGACGAGATGGGTGTGCCCGTTATTGGTGTTGTTGAACATGATCGGATCGAGCGGCAGGCGGACCGATCGGAAGCGCGCGTCGCGGACGACGCCGATGACGGTGACCGGAACCAGACCGATCTCGTTGTCGACGATGGCTGCCCGGAAGGACCGGCCGACGATCGCGGCCGGGTCGTTAAAGCCGAGCCGCCGGGCCGCGAGCTCGTTGACGACAATATTGCCGCCGCGCGCCGCAAGCGCGCGCTGTGCCGAATCGTCCGGCGGATAGGGAAGGCTCATGTCGTCCATCGGCCGATTCTCGTCGAACCAGCGTCCGGCCACCATCGTGAGGCCCATCGCCTGCAGATAGCCTTCGTCGACCTGATAGATGCCGATCGAGACGGGATCGCTTCGCCCCGGGACCATCAGCCCGGTATTGTTGTTATTGTCGGTGGCGACGCCGATGGTCGTTCGGCCGACGGCGCGGACTCCGGGCACTCGCCGCATCCGTTCGGCGATCATCTCGCCTTGGTCGAGGAGCTGGTAGCGGGAGAGCTCGTCGACCTGGAGGATGTTGCTGCGGTCGTAGCCGGGATCGACGGTTCGGGCGTAGACGGTCTGGCCGTAGATGATCGCGGTGCAGATGATCAGGCCGATGGAGACCGCGAACTGGCCGACGACGAGGGCGTTTCGAAGTCGCCCCGAACCCGGGGTCTCGGACGAGGATTTGTTCGCCTTGAGAACCGAGGCCGGTTCGAAGCGCGAGAGGAAGAAAGCCGGATAGAGGCCGCCGAGGATCCCGGTCACGACGACCAGCAGGACCACCGGCAGGAGGATTCCGCCCGAGCCGAAATAGCTGACCTGAAGGTCGGCCTCGAGGAAGGCAGCGAAGGGCGGGATCAGCAGCTCGACGAGAGCGAGAGCGATGACCATCGCGACGACCGCCATGATGATCGATTCGCCGATGAACTGCACGATCAGCTGTCGTCGGCTCGCTCCGAGCGCCTTTCGAAGCGCCACTTCGCGCGCCCGCTGGCTCGCTCGCGCTGTCGCGAGGTTGGTGAAATTGACCACCGCCATGCCGAGGATGAGCAAGGCGACGACCGCGAAGGTGATGATCGTCGTGCGATCGTTGCCGGGCGCCATCGACGCCGCCTGGCCGCGGCCGAGGTGAACGTCCTCGACATTGACGAGGTGCCAGTCCTGATCGTCGCCGGCATTGAATCGGGCCTCGCCGGCATTCTGATCGGGGATCGCCCTTCTCTCCCACGCCTGAAGTCCGGCAGTGATGGCGCCGACATCGGCGCCGGGACGCAATTTCACATAGACGTAACCGTTCTGGCAGCCCCAGCAATCGAGCGCCTGCGGCGTATCGAAATTATAGGCGACGAAATCGATCCGGAGCAGGCTGTTGATCCGGAGATGCGAGTTACGCGGGATGTCGCGAAGGATTCCGGTGATCCGGAAATCGCGCGATACGCCGCGCGTGATCAGGGTCATGGTCCGGCCGATGACGTCCTCGGTGCCGAAACGGCGCCTCGCCTCCGACTGGGTGACGACCGCCGAGTTGACCTGGGCGAGGGCGCTGGAATCACCCCGAACCAGGGGCAATGGGACGACGTCCAGGAAATTGCCGTCGACGAAAAGATAGTCCTCGGTTGCAGTCGCCTCGCCGTCCTTGAAGAAGACGGGATTGTTGTTGTTGACGTAAACTTCCTGCTCGATCTGCGGGAAGCTGTCCTTGAGCGACTTGCCCGACGCATAGGGCGCCATCTGGAGCTGGGCTTCCTGGCCGGTTTCGCTCGACTGGAACCAGGTCTGGACCTGGAAGACCCGATCGCGTTCGGGGATCCAGCGATCGTAGCTCATCTCGTAACGCACGTAGAGCAGGATCATCAGGCAGGCGGCCATGCCGACGGCGAGGCCGAAGATGTTGATGAAGGCGTAGGTCTTGCTCTTTGCGAGCGCCCTAAGTCCGACCGTCACGTAGTTGCGCCACATCTCCCCGTTCCCTTCTCGATCGCGGCTATTCGTATCTCAGAGCGTTGATAGGATTGGCTCGGGCGACCTTGATCGCATGGCCGGCAATGGTCGCGACCGCGATTCCCAGAGCCAGCAGGCCCGCCAGGACGAAGGGCGTCGGGCCAAGGTCGATCCGAGCGTCGAAGCCATTGAGCCAGTCGCGCATCAGCCACCAGGCGACGGGCCAGGCGATGAGATTGGCGACGATCACCGGCTTCGAGAATTGCCAGGCGAGAAGGCGAACGATGTCGCGGGTCCGGGCGCCGAACACCTTGCGGATTCCGATCTCCTTGGTTCGGCGCTCGGCGGTGAAGGCGGCCAGGCCGAACAGGCCGAGGCAGGCGATCACCACCGCGAGAAGCGCGAATCCGGCGAAGGTCTGGGCCCGGGCCTCCTCGGCCTCGTAGATCTCGGCGACGATGTCCTCGCTGAAATTCGCCTCGAACGGCACGTCGTTGGCAAAGCGGCGCCACACCGCCTGGATTCGGTCGCGCACCTGGGTGGGATCGACATTGCCGTAGCGAACGACCATCCAGCCGAGGCCGCCGCGGCTGTATCGGAACATGATCGGCTCGATCGCGCTTCGAACCGTGCGGAAGCGGGAATCCTTCACCACGCCGACGATCGTGATCGGGGTCAGCCCATATTGCTCGCTGTCATAGATGGAAGCGCGCAATTGCCTGCCGACCGCCTCTCGAGGATCGCTGAAGCCGAGCCGGCGTGTCGCCAGCTCGTTGACGACGACATTGACGCCGCGCCCGACGATCGCGCTTGTGCTGCCTTCGATATCGTCGGGGTCGACGGTCGCCTCATCGCCCGGCCGATTCTCGTCGAACGTCCGGCCGGCGACGAGGTCGACTCCCATCGTCTCGAAGAAATGCGCACCGACGGCGTAGCTGCCCATCTCGACCGGTTCCGGGCGTCCCGGAACATGGACGCCGTTGCTGATCGTGTTGGGCGTGCTGATTCCGATTCCGGTCCGCGAGACGGATTCGACCCCGTCGATTCGGCCGATCTCGTTGGCGATCGCCTCGCGCTGATCGACGAGCTTTCGAGCACCGATATTCTCGACCTGAAGAAGGCCGTCGCGACGGAAACCCGGATCGGCGTTCCGAGCATAGACGGTCTGCGCGTAGACGACCGCCGTGCAGATGATGAGCCCGATCGAAACCGCGAACTGGGCGACGACCAGGATGCTTCGAAGACGTCCCGATCCCGCCGGCTCGGCGCTGGACTTGTTCGCCTTGAGAACCTCGGCCGGCTGATATCGGCTCAGGTAGAAAGCGGGGTAGAGCCCGCCGACGGCGCCGACGATGACGACCAGCACCAACATCGGCAGGGCGATGCCTTCCCGGCCGAAATAGGAAAGCTGGAGATCCGCGTCGAGAAAGCGGGACAGCAAGGGCAGGAAAAGCTCCAGCAAGGCGAGCGCGATCACCATGGCGATCGTCACCAGGATCGTCGATTCGCTGAGGAACTGGACGATCAGCTGGCGCCGGCTCGCACCCAGCACCTTGCGGAGAGCCACCTCCCTCGCCCGCTTGCTCGCGCGGGCGGTGGCGAGGTTGGTGAAATTGACGCAGGCCATGCCGAGGATGAGCAAGGCGATGATCGAGAAGGTGACGATCGACCTTTGGTCATTGCCGGGCGTCATCGCGCTTTCCTGAGCCTGTCCGAGATGGACGTCGGCCACGTTGACCAGCCGATAATCCTGATCGTCGCCGGCGTTGACCGTCGTTTCGCCGACGGTTTCGTCCGGAATATTACGCCGCTCCCAGGCGGGCATCTGTTCGTGGATCGACTTCGGATCAGTCCCCGACCGGAGCTTCAAATAGACATAGCCCGACTGCCAGCCATATTCGGTCAGGAAGGTGGGCGAGTCGCTGAAATAAGCCGCAGGGTCGAACCGCACGAGCATGTTGAATCTCATGTGCGAGTTGAGCGGCAGGTCCTCGACTACCCCGGTGACCCGGTGATCGACGGTGGTGCCGCTTATGTCGAGCGAGAGCGTCTGTCCCACCGGATTGCCCTCGCCGAAGATGCGAAGCGCTTCCGAACGCGACAGGACCACGGTTCCGGTGTCGCGCAGCGCCGTCGCCGGATCGCCGTGGACGAACGGAATCTGGAAGATGTCGAAGAAGGGACCGTCCACCATCCGGCCGTCCTCGACTTCGAAGGCCTCGCCGTTGCGGATGACCGTCGGCGCCCCGGAAAGAACATAGACGCGCTTTTCGACGGCCGGGAAATCCCGCTGCACGGCGAGGCCCGCGGCATAGGAGGACATCTGCAGCTCAAGCGGCTCGCCGCTGTCGCCTGGCGCGTAGAAGGTTTGAAGCTGGTAGATATCTTCCGAGTTCGGAAGCCAGCGGTCGTAGCTCTGTTCGTATCGGACGAAGAGAAGCAGCATCAGGCAGGCCGCGAGCCCGACGGCGAGGCCGAAGATGTTGATGAAGGCATAGGTCCGGCTCTTGATCAGGGAACGGACCCCGACGGCGAGATAGTTGCGCCACATCTGCCTTTGTCTCCTCGACTCAGTGCCTCATTCGTATCTCAGCGCGTTGATCGGGTTGGCCCGAGCGACCTTGAAGGCGTGGCCGGCGATGGTGCCGATCGCGATGACGAGCGCGAGCAGTCCGGCGAGCAGGAACGGCGTCGGCCCGAGATCGATTCGCGCGTCGAACGTGTTGAGCCAGTCGCGCATTGCCCACCAGGCGATCGGCCAGGCGATCAGGTTGGCGATGATCACCGGCTTCGAGAATTGCCAGGCGAGTAGGCTCAGGATGTCGCGGTTGCGGGCGCCAAGAACCTTGCGGATTCCGATCTCCTTCGTTCGCCGCTCGGCGGTGAAGGCGGCCAGGCCGAACAGGCCGAGACAGGCGACGATCACCGCGAGCAAAGCGAAGCCGGCGAAGAGTTGCGAGCGCGCCTGTTCCGCCTCGTAGAGTTCGGCGACGATATCCTCGCTGAAATCCGCTTCCATCGGCGCGTCGGGGGCGATCTGGTGCCAGGCCTGCTGAATTCGGTCGCGGATTTCGCTGGGATTGCCCCGATAGCGGATGACCAGGTTGGTCGTGCCATAATCGCCGATCCGAAGGACCAGCGGCTCGAGCGGCTCGCGGATTGAGCGGAAGCGCGTATCCTCGATCACTCCGACGATGGTGATCGGAACGAGCCCGGCCTCCTCGTCGGCAATGCCCATTCGAAGCTGGGCGCCGACCGCCTCTTCCGGCGAGCGGAAGCCGAGCCGCTGAGTGGCGAGCCGATTGGCGACGACATTGAGTCCCCTCGCGACGAGGGCGCGATCTTCCTCGATCCCCGACGTCTGGGTGCGCGGATCGACATCCATCGGACGAGCGCGGGTGAGGTCGCGGCCAGCGAGGAATTCGACGTCGATCGTCCGCAGGAAATTCTCGTCGATCGTGTAATTGCCGACATTGACCGGCTGATCGCGGCCCGGGACGGAGATGCCCGTGCCGTTCTGGTTGACCGGGTCGATACCGATTCCCGCCCGACCTACCGACACGATTCCGGGCACCCGCTCGAACGCGCGCTGGAACGTCTCGATCCGGTCCGTGATCTGGCGGCGGTTGACGTCGACCTGCAGAATCCCGTCCCGGCGGAAGCCGGGGTCGACGCTCTGCGCATAGACCGTCTGCGCATAGACGACGGCGGTGCAGACGATGAGTCCGATCGACACCGCGAACTGGCTGATGACGAGCACGCTTCTAAGCTTGCCCGAGCCGCTCGCTTCCGACGTCGACTTGTTCGCCTTGAGCACCTGCGCCGGCTGGAACCGCGACAGATAGAAGGCCGGATAGAAGCCGCCGGCGGCACCGACCAGGATCGTCAGGACGACGATGGGAAGCAGCATGCTGCCTTCGCCGATATAGTTCATCTGGAGGTCGGCATCGAGGAAACTGGACAGAGCCGGAAGGGTCACCTCGACCAGGGTGAGGGCGAGCAGCATGCTCAGCCCGGCAAGGAGCACGGACTCCATCATGAACTGGGTCATCAACTGGTTTCGGCTGGCGCCAAGCACCTTGCGAAGCGCCACCTCGCGCGCCCTCTGACTGGCGCGGGCGGTGGCGAGGTTGGTGAAATTGACGCAGGCCATGCCGAGGATGAGGAAGGCGATGATCGTGAAGGTCAGGATCGTCCGCTCGTCATTGCCCGGATTCATCCCGGCGCTGTTGGCGGCCGGGCCGAGATGGATGTCGCGGATGTTGGTCAGCCGGAAATCGGTGAAGTCGCCCTGATTGATCGTCTGATCGCCGATCGTCTGATCCGGGATGTTGCGTTCTTCCCAGGCCTGGAGCGCCGAGTTGATGACGGTGGCATCGGTCCCGTCGCGCAGGCGGAAATAGTTGAAGCCCGAATTCCAGCCCCATTGGGTCATGAAGTCTTCGGCCTCTTCCGCGAAATAGGCGGCCGGATCGAAGCGAATGACCATGGTCGCCGCCAGATGCGAGTTGCGCGGCAGATCGCGCATCAGGCCCGTCACTCGCGCGTCGATGGTGATGCCCCGCGAGATCATGGTGACGGTCTGGCCCATCGGATCGGCATCGCCGAAATAGCGGCGCGCCTCGCTCTCGCTGAGGACGACCGATCCGGGATTGACGAGGGCGCTGGCCGGATCGCCCTCGATCAGCGGCAGCGGAACGACGTCGAAGAAACGGTCGTTGACGAACAAGACGTCCTCGGTCGACAGCGGCTGGCCGTTGCGCATGACGATCGGAGTTGTCGTGAGGACGTAGACCGACGATTCGATCTGCGGGAAGTCCTTCCGGAACGCCGGGCCCGAGACGTAGGGCGAACTCTGGCTTTCGAAGACTTCGCCGGTGTCGGGATTGGTGAAGGTCTGCTGGACCTGGTAGATGTTCTCGGAGCCGTCCAGCCACTCGTCATAGCTTCGCTCGTAGCGGACGTAGATGAGCAGCATCAGGCAGGCCGCGAGGCCGACGCCGAGGCCGAAGATGTTGATGAACGCGTAGGTCTTGTTCTTCAGCAGGGCACGGACGCCGGTGGTCAGATAGTTGCGCCACATGGGCCCTCTCCTCTTTCGTCTACTGGCCGCCGGGGGCGGCGCCGCGGCTTCGCCGGGCGACGATCTTGATTTCGGTGATTCCGCCGTCCGGCAGCAGGCGATCGACGTCGATCGCCGTCCAGGCCGGCGGCGGCGATCCGAGGAATCGCTTTTGGACCTCGGAATAAGCGTCGATCTGGGCAATGATGTCGGTGTGGAAACTGGTGACGTCGACGATGTCGCCATAGCCGGCGCCGGCGCGCTCGAGGATCCGGCCGACGATCCGGAAGACCCGCTCGTAGGCCGGAGTCAGACTCGTCTCGTTCGGCGCCTGACCGGCAACGATCCCGGACAGGAAGATGAGATCGCCCGCGACGACCGCGTCGGCATAGCCGAAGCGCTCCTGGTCGGCACGTGCGCCCTCGTGCGTGGACATGAGGACAGAGTTATCGGTCCTGACCTGTGCGCCCGCCGCCGCGGGGTTCAGTGCGGCGGCGAGCGACCCGGTCAGAAGCATGGCCAGGCGCATCAGGCGGCCCGGCGATGCTCAACAAGGATCCGGCCGTCGAGCATGTTGACGACTCGGCCGGCATAATCGGCGTGAGCGGGCGAGTGGGTGACCATGCAGATGGTCGATCCTTCGGAGTTGAGCGCCTGAAGCATCTTCATCACTTCCTCGCCATGGGCAGTATCGAGGTTGCCGGTGGGCTCGTCCGCGAGGATGAGCTTCGGGCTGGCGACGAGGGCTCGGGCGACGGCGACCCGCTGCTGCTGGCCACCGGAAAGCTGCGACGGGCGATGCTTGGCGCGATGGGCGATACCGACCTTGTCCATCACCTCGTCGACCCGGGTGCGCCGCTCGCTCGCCGGGACATTGTGGTAGAGGAGGGCGAGCTCGATATTCTCGCGGACGCTGAGCTCGTCGACGAGATTGAAGCTCTGGAAGATGAAGCCGATGTTGCGCTTGCGGAAATCGGCGAGCCTGGATTCCGACAGGCCCGCGACCTCGGTGCCGTCGAAGACGTAGGAGCCGCTCGTCGGGCTGTCGAGCATCCCGATGACGTTGAGCAAGGTCGACTTGCCGCAGCCGGACGGCCCCATGATCGCGACGAACTCGCCGTCGGCGACGTCGAGGAAGATCCCGTCAAGCGCGGTCGTTTCGACCGTGTCGGTGCGGTAGACCCGAGAAAGATTACGCATGTTCAGCATGGATCAGGCTCCCTTCATTGCCCACTCAGGTCGAGCCGATCGCGTTCGGCGAAACCCGTATAAGGAGAGGTGATGACACGCTCGCCGGGATCGAGCCCGTCGAGCACTTCGATGAAATCGGCGTTCCGGCGGCCGAGGCGGACCTGGCGCTTCACCGCGCTGTCGCCGTCCGGCGAGACCACGAAAACCCAGTTGCCGCCGGTCTCGTTGTAGAAGGCGCCGTTGGGGATGAGCAGTGCCGGCGCGGGATCGCCGAGCGTCAGCCGCGTCTGGACCGTCTGTCCGCGCTGGAGATCGGCTGGCTCCTGGCCGACGAACTGGAGGTCGACCTCGAACGCGCCGTTGCGGACCTGCGGATAGATCTTGCTGACCCGCATCCGGTAGGCGCGCCCGCCGACCTCGGCATTGGCGATCTGTCCCTCCGTGACCCGGCCGAGATAGAATTCGTCGACCTGGGCGCGCAGCTTGTTGCGGCCGGCGCTGTCGATCTGGCCGAGGCGCTCGCCGCGGGTGAAGGCTTGGCCGACCTGGATCGAGAAGGCGGTGAGCTGGCCGGTCACCGGCGCCCGCAGGTTGAGCGCGTCGAGGCTCGCATTGGCGAGCTCGAGGCTCTGGTTCAGGCTCGCCGTCGAGGCGCGCAGCTGAGCGAGCTGGGTCGACTGCAGCCGTTCGTCCGTCGCCTGGGTGCGGCGAATCACCGCGAGCCGGCTCCGCGCGGCGTCATAGGCGTCGCGGCTGTCTGCGAACTGGCGCGCGGAGACGAAGCCGCGCTCGGCCAGCGGCCGCTGGGTTTCAAACTGGCGGCGCGCCGTCTGGGCGGCGAGCTCGGCCTCGATGATGGCGCGCTCGTTGGCGAGCCGGGTCTGCGACAGCGCCAGTTCCTGGCTGCGCATCGAGTTGATCTGCTGAGTGACCTCGGTCCGGCGCGCGAGGACGTTGAGCTGGAGGTCGGAATTGGAGAGCACCGCGAGCAGCTGGCCCTGCTGGACCGAGGCGCCGTCCTCGACCATCACCTGCTCGACGCGGCCGCCCTCGACCGCGTCGAGATAGACGGTGACGAGCGGCTCGACCCGAGCGCGAAGCGGGAGGAAATCGTCGAACCGGCCGCGCTCGACGGTCGAGACCGTGATCCTCGAGGCTTCGACCGTCTGGCTGTTGGCGCCGGGCGCCATGAAGTAGAAGAGAAGGACGACGAGAAGGATTCCGGCCGCGGCGAGACCGATCTTCACCTGGTTGGAAAGACCTCTTCGCTCGACGACTCGATCCATGCCGCCGCCGCTTTCAGCCTTCGTGCCGTTTTCCTTGATCCTCACGACGCTCATTCAAACCTTCCACATGCCGGACTTCCGGGGCCAAAGCTCGCGGATCCAGCCGAGATAGCAATGTCCATGCCAGCGCCCGATCGCTGCCGCTTCAACGGAAGGGAAGGCGCGGTGGCGGACTCAGACTGTCCGAATTCGGACAAAGCCTGTCCGCCACCGCACACCCGGATTCGGTTCATGCCAGCGGCAGCGCCGCGAAGGTGAGGATTCCGGTCAGGAACAGCCCGACCACCATTCCGAATGTTTCCACCTTTGCCATCGTTCTTCTCCCTGAACTCCAAAACCCCTGTGCCGGGAGTTCAGCATGGCCCGTGCCAAGCGCGGAAAGTGGCGGAAAAGTGCGGAATTCCGGCCTCACGCCGAGGTTCGGGGCGAGCCGGTTGATGTTCGTTTTCGAACGTCCCTGTCCGGTGGCGGACGCCGCCGGCGGACACTGGCACGGAAATTGTTTGTCACGTATCGAAAAGACAGGGAGGGCTCAGTGGGACAGCCGAAGCGTTTCGGGCGCTGCATCATCGTCGACGACGATCCGGACATCCTGCTTTCGGCGCGGCTGCTGCTGAGGGACCTGTTCCGCGAGGTCGCCGACTTCCAGGAGCCGGAGGCGGCGCTTTCGGCGATGGAGGAGGAGCTTCCGGACGTCATCCTCCTCGATGCCAATTTCGGCCGCGGCGCGACCAACGCCGCGGAGGGGTTTCACTGGCTTGCGGAGATCCTCAAGCGCGATCCCCAGGCGGTCGTCGTCATGATCACCGCCCATGCCGGAATCCAGACGGCGGTCGAGGCGATGAAGCGCGGCGCCACCGATTTCGTGTCGAAGCCGTGGTCCAACGAACGGCTGCTCGCCACCGTCCGAACGGCGGCGGCGCTTCGCACCTCGCGCGAGGAAGCGGTGACCGAGCGCAAGCGCGCGGCGGCGGTCGCCACCCCGGCCGGAAGCGATCCGTTGCTGCTCGGCCGATCGCCGGGAATGGCTCGGGTCTATTCGCTGATCGAGCGGGCGGCGCCGACCGACGCCAACGTCCTCATCCTCGGCGAGAACGGAACCGGCAAGGAGCTGGTCGCGCGAGAGCTCCATTCCCGATCGCGCCGGGCGGACAATGTGCTGGTCTCGGTCGACCTCGGAGCGGTCGCCGAGAGCCTGTTCGAGTCCGAGCTGTTCGGCCACGTCAAGGGCGCCTTCACCGACGCGCGCGGCGATCGGATCGGCCGGCTCCAGGCCGCCGACGGCGGAACCCTGTTCCTCGACGAGATCGGCAACCTTCCGATTCATCTTCAGCCCAAGCTTCTCACGGCTTTGGAGCAGCGCCAGGTCGTGCCGGTGGGCGGCAACAAGCCGGTGCCGATCGACGTGAGGGTGATCGCCGCCACCAATTGCCCGTCCGAGCAACTCGGCGACGAAAACCGGTTCCGGCAGGACTTGCTGTTCCGACTCAACACGGTCGAGATCGAGCTTCCGCCGCTTCGCGAGCGGCGCGAGGACATCCCCCTCCTCGTCGATCACTATGTCGGCCTCTATTCGAAGAAATATGGCAAGCCGGCGCGGGGGATTCCGACAGACGTCGCGGCCGCGCTCGAGGCCTATGACTGGCCGGGCAATGTCAGGGCGCTCCGCCACGCCGCGGAACGCGCGGTGATCCTCGCCGACGGCGATTCCTTCACCGTCGAGGATTTCTCGCTGTCGCGGAGCAGCGGCCGACAGACGGCTCCGGCGCCTGCGCCGGCAGCGCCGGCGCGCGACGATCTCAACCTCGAGCGCGCCGAAAAGCACATGGTCGAGGAAGCGCTCAAGAAGCACAGCTACAATATCTCGCTGGCAGCGGCGGAGCTCGGCCTTACCCGGGCCTCGCTCTATCGGCGGATGGAAAAGCACGGGCTTTGATGGAAGAGCGCACTTCCTGATGTTCCGAAGCCGCTTCCTGGTCGGCCTCGCCTGGCGGCTCGGCCTTCTCCTGGCCGCGGTCTTCGCCTTCGTCCAGGCCGTGTCCACCGAAGGGCTGGGCGCCGCCCGGATCGTCGCCGGACTGCTCGTCCTCGGCGCCGCGGCTCTGTTGTGGCGTCACGTCCAGCGTACCAACATGGAGCTGGCGCGATTCATCGACGCGGTTCGATTCGCCGATTTCAGCCAGGGCTTCGGCCATCGGTTCGACGGCAGCGGCTTCGCCGAGTTGGGCGACGTCCTCAACGACGCGATCCGCCGCATGCGGGACGAGAAGCACAAGCTGATCGACGCCAACCGCTTCTATGAGGCGATCCTGGACGATGCGCCGACGGCGCTCCTCACCGTCGACGGCGACGGCAAGGTCGAGCTCGCCAACAAGGCGGCACGCCGGCTTCTCATGCGCCACCGCGGTGTCCGGATCGAGGATTTCCGGGAATATGGCGACGCCTTCGCCAAGGCGCTCGAAGGCGGTGCAGTCAACCGGCCGCGGCTGGTTCCGCTGATATTGGACGGAGTGCCGCAGACGATGCTCGTCGGCGCAGCGATCGTCCATCGCCTCGGCGCGCTCGTCAGGGTCGTGGCCGTCCAGCCGATCCAGGGCGAGCTGAACGCGATCGAGATCGCCGCCCAGAGCGACCTGATCAGGGTGCTCACCCACGAGATCATGAACAGCATGACCCCGGTCACCTCGCTCGCCCACAGCGCCGTCGATCTGATGCGCGACGTCGACAAGGGCGATCCCAACGTCGCCGACGCCCGGGCAGCGGTGGAGACCCTCGCCCGGCGCGCGGACGGGGTGATGCATTTCGTCGAAAGCTACCGTCAGATCAGCCGCGCGCCGGAAGTGCGGCGAAGGCTGATCGACGTCATCGCCTGGGGCGAGGAGCTGGCCGCTTTGTTTCGGGCCGCCGACGGCACGGAAGGAATCGCCTTCGAAGTCACGGTGGCCGAGGATTGCTCGACCCTGGAAGCCGATCCGGACCTGATGAGCCAGGTGCTGATCAACCTGCTCCGAAACGCCGCCGACGCGGCTCGATCCGCGTCGCAGTCTCCCCGGGTCTCGCTGAGCTTCGAGCGGACCCGGTCCGGCAAGGTGCAGATCGAGGTCGAGGACAATGGCCCCGGCGTTCCCAAGTCGCTCCGCCAGGACATCTTCCTGCCCTTCTTCACGACCAAGGCGAAGGGCACGGGGGTCGGCCTCAGCCTCGCCCGCCAGGTCGTGCTCGCCCATCGCGGATCGATCAGCATCGCCGATGGCGCCGAAGGCGGCGCCCTGTTCCGGATCGTGATTTAGGAAGTTAAGCGGCGATCCGCCGAGCGACCGCCTGTGCCTGGACGGCGATGTCGGGAACCGCGATGCTTTCCCAGAAGGCGCCGCGAGTCATCGGGCCGATCGCGTAGAGGCCGGCCACGGCTTCGCCGTCCGCGCCGATCACCCGGCTCTCGCCGTCGACGTCGACCCCCAGCCGGCATTCGTCGGCACGGATCCGGCCGGACGAGAGCAGGGCGCCGAGCAAGGTGTCGCCGCAGCGCGCAATGTCGAGATCGGGGCCGGTGCAGTTGACGATCCGGGCGACCCGAAGACTCCGTTCCGACGGGTCGTGGCGCGGCCGCCAGCGGACTTCGGCGCAATGGCCGTCGCGGGCGGCGGAGACGATTCGGCCCGCAGCGAAGCTCAGCCGGCCTTCCGACTTCATCTTCTCGATCCGCGCGGCGACGTCGGGCGCGATTCGGTGGCGGTGAACGTCCCACCACGGCCGGAGGTGGCGGATGAAGCGGCGCCGCTCCTCCAGCGACGCTCCGCTCCACAAGGATTGGGTGACCGGGCGCAGTTCGTGAACCGCCTCGCGCCAGCCGATCTCCTTCGCCCGGCGGCGAACCGCCCGGAGCAAGGCGGTGGCGGTGCCCGGATAAGGCTCGGCCTCGCCGGCGACGGGATCGCGCTTCAGATGGGCTCGGGGCGCGAGTCCGCGCCTCGATATGCCGAGGATCCGGCCGCGAAAGCCGCTGGCGTCGAGGGTCAGCGCAGCGTCGATCGCGGTGAGTCCGGTCCCGATCAGGAGAACCCTGTCCTCGTCGTCGAGTCCGTCGACGATTCCGCCGAACCAGGGATCCTCGACGAGCACGTCACCCAACTCCGCAGGGTCGATCCCGCGCGGAATGGCGGGACGGAGATTGCCGAGCGCAAGCACCACCGAATCGGCCTCGACGGCGCGGCCGTCGGCGAGCCGGACCTGAAGCGGGCGATCACCCTGGACGTCGATCGCCTCGCCCTGGATGATCCGGAGCCGGTCCCCGGCCTCGGCCATGAGCTCGCGGACATAGTCGCCGAACAGCATCCGCGGCGCATAATCCTCGGCCTCGCCGCCGCGCCCGCCGAACCAGCGGGCGAAATGGCCGGGATCGTCCGGATAGACGATCATCCGGCCGGCGGTGACGTTGAGAAGATGCTCGGGACGCCTGGTGCCATAAGCGACGCCCCGTCCCGGCTCGCGCTCGCGCTCGATCAGAGTGACCCGCTCGACGCCCGCGCGGAGCAGGTGAAGCGCCTGGATCGTTCCGGACACGCCCGCCCCGACGACCGCCACATGGCCCGCGCTCATGCCTCGGCCTGCTCGGCGATCGGCTGCTCTATGTCGACGGAATCGGCGAGGCTGAGACCGTCCAGGATCCGCGCCGTTTCATCGCGAACGAGGAGCATCGCGCGATGGAGCCGGCACTTGTCCTCGCTGATGCAATTCTTGCACGGGACATGGGCGTAGCGGCTGGCGCAAGGCAGGAGGCCGAGCGAGCCGCGGGTGCGTCGAACGATCTCGCCATAAGTGATCTCGGACGGCGGGCGGGCAAGCCAATAGCCGCCCTCTCGTCCCCGCATCGTCTCGACCAGTCCCTGCCGGCGCATCTGCGACAGGATGACGGTGAGGAACTTGGGCGGCAGGTTCTGCGCCTCGGCAATCTCGGAAAGCTGCACGGGCCCTTCGCCGTAGCGGTCCGCGAGATGAAGCAGGGCACGGATTGTGTACCGCGTTCGTTGAGAAAGCATGCGGCTCCCAATGAACCCGCGCGGCGCGCTTGGCAACGGCCCCGCTGCAAGCGGACGGATGCTGGAAATTCCCCTCTCTAGCCCTTACATGGCGGGCATATGACAGCTGTGATGCCAATCCCCGGGCACATCGACCCGGTTCCTGTGCCGCGCCCTGCTTTCGCGGACGAGGAGTCGCGAGTCGAGCTCGTCGGCCTTTCCCGCGACGCGATCCGGGCCGCTCTGGCCGAAGCGGGTCTCGACGAGCGGCAGGCGAAGCTTCGCGCCAAGCAATTGTGGCACCAGATCTACAATCGCGGCGCCACCAGCTTCGAGGCGATGAGCGACATCGCCAAGCCGCAACGCGCCTGGCTGGCCGATCGTTTCCTTGTCGGCCGTCCGGAGGTGGTGGTCCAGCAGGTATCGACCGACGGCACCCGCAAATGGCTTCTCAGGACCCGCGACGGCCACGATTTCGAGATGGTGTTCATCCCCGACTCGGACCGGGGCACCTTGTGCGTTTCGAGCCAGGTCGGCTGCACCCTCAATTGCCGCTTCTGCCATACCGGAACGATGCGGCTGGTGCGCAACCTCAATGCCGGCGAGATCGTCGGCCAGGTGATGCTCGCCCGCGACGCGCTCGGCGAATGGCCGTCCCAGCCGGAAGGGCGGATGCTGTCCAACATCGTCATGATGGGCATGGGCGAGCCGCTCTACAATTTCGATCAGGTGCGGGACGCCCTCAAGATCGTCATGGACGGCGACGGGCTTGGCCTTTCCCGCCGGCGGATCACCTTGTCGACGTCCGGAGTGGTGCCGATGATGGCCCGCGCCGGCGAGGAGATCGGAGTCAATCTCGCCGTCTCGCTCCACGCGGTGACGAAGGAGGTGCGCGACGAGATCGTGCCGCTGAACCGCAAATATGGAATCGACGAGCTGCTCGCCGCCTGCGCCGCTTATCCCGGTGCCAACAATGCCCGGCGGATCACGTTCGAATATGTGATGCTCAAGGACAAGAATGACAGCGACGAGGATGCCCGCGAGCTGGTCCGGTTGATCCGCAAGTACAAGCTTCCCGCCAAGGTGAACCTGATCCCGTTCAATCCCTGGCCCGGCGCCCTCTACGAATGCTCAGACGAGGACCGGGTCCGTCGATTCTCGGACATCATCTTCGAGGCCGGAATCTCGGCGCCGATCCGACGTCCGCGCGGCCGCGACATCATGGCCGCCTGCGGCCAGTTGAAGTCGGCGGCGGAGAAGAAGAGCCGAGCCGAGCTCGACCGGATCGCCGAGGAGAAGCAGGCCGCCTTGGCCTAGTCGGCCCGGTTGTTCGTGCAGGCTCAGGCCCTCCCGAACGGGCCGGGGCGAGTTTGCCATCACACCAGATCGGTCTATTCTGCGCAGCCATGCGGCTGCTCGACAAGATGCTCGCCCAGCATGTCCGAACGGGCGAACTCACGATCATCGACCATAAGGGGCGGACTCGCCGCTACGGCGTCGCCGATCCGGAGCTGAAGCCGGTCACCGTCAGGCTGACGGATCGGACCACCCCCCTTCGGATTGCCCGCGACCCGGCGGTCGGGACGGCGGAGGCCTTCATGGACGGCCGCCTCGTCCTCGACCGGGGCGAGATCCTCGACCTGGTGCTGATCATTCGCAGGAATCGCCGCTGGGAGGACCGCAGTGGGCCCGGTCGATTCCTGCGCAAAGGGAGCCGGCTCGGCCGGCCACTCGCCCATCTCAACTGGCGGCGCCAGGCGCGACGCAACGTCGCCCATCATTATGACATCGGCAACGACTTCTATCGGCTGTGGATGGAAGCCGACATGCAATATAGCTGCGGCTACTTCACCGACCCCGGCAACAGCCTCGAACAGGCGCAGCTCGACAAGAAGGCCCATATCGCCTCGAAGCTCGTCCTGAAGCCGGGCCAGCGCGTGCTCGATATTGGCTGCGGCTGGGGCGGATTGGCACTCTATCTTCACCGGGTCGCCGATGTCGACGTCCTCGGCGTCACCCTGTCCACCGAGCAGCTCGAGCTCGCGCGGCAGCGGGCAGCGGCGGCCGGGGTTTCGGACCGGGTGAAGTTCGAGCTGATCGATTACCGCGACGTCACCGGCAGCTTCGACCGGATCGTGTCGGTCGGCATGTTCGAACATGTCGGACCGCCTTTTTATCGCGGCTTTTTCCAGAAGTGCCGAACCTTGCTGGAGCCCGACGGCGTGATGCTGCTCCACACGATGGGGCGGATGGGAAAGCCCGGGACGACCGACCGCTTCATTCAGAAATATATCTGGCCCGGAGGCTATATCCCGGCCTTGTCGGAGATCGTCTCGGCGAGCGAGAGCGCCCGGCTCATCATGGCGGATTGCGAGGCGCTCCGGCTCCATTATCCGCCAACGGTCCGCCACTGGTACGAGCGGTTCAAATCATGCCGCGAGGAAGTGGTGCGCCGCTACGACGAGCGCTTCTACCGGCTCTGGCTGTTCTACCTCGCCGCCGGCCTCTCGATGTTCAGCGACGGCGGAATGACCGTCTACCAGCTTCAATATCTGCGGCGCCGAGACGCTGCGCCGATGACCCGCAATTACATGCTCGAAGCCGAGGAGCGGCTCCACGCCGCCGAGCTTGACCCGGCGGGCCCCGCCATGCTCTCTGCCGCGGAACTGAGGGAATAGGGAAATCCGTCTTCATGTGGCTGCTCGACAAGATGCTGAAGAAGCTCGTCAGGAAAGGCGAGCTCACCGTCATCGACTATAATGGCAAGACCTACCATTACGGCACGCCCGATCCGAACCATGGGCCGATCACGGTGCGCCTCACCGACCGCGGCGCCGCCATGCACATCTCCAAGGATCCGCGGCTCGGCGCCGGCGAGGCCTATATGGAAGGCCGGCTCGTCGTCGAACCGCCGCACGACATTCGCGACCTCCTGCTGTTCGGCCGCTACAACGCGCCG
Source organism: uncultured Sphingosinicella sp. (assembly GCA_966193865.1). Lineage (GTDB taxonomy): Bacteria > Pseudomonadota > Alphaproteobacteria > Sphingomonadales > Sphingomonadaceae > Allosphingosinicella. Next base: position 27,167 of record CBIGXQ010000002.1, read on the forward strand.
TGGGAGCGGCCTGGAGCGCTGAAGCCGCGCGGGCTCGTCCGCCGCGGCGCCGCAAAGATCGTCGGCAAGCTCGACCAGATCAACTGGCGGAGCCGATCGGCCCGAAACGCGGAGCACACCTACAATCTCACCCGCCGGCTCTACGAATTGTTCCTCGACGAGGACCGGCAATATACGATGGCTTATTACCGGGACACGTCGGACAGCCTCGAAAAGGCGCAGCTGGACAAGAAGGCGCATATCGCCGCCAAGCTGAACCTGAAGCCCGGAATGAAGGTGCTCGACATCGGCTGCGGCTGGGGCGGCCTCGCCCTGTATCTCCACCGCCATTACGACGTCGACGTGCTCGGGGTCGCTCTCGCGCCCGACCAGATCGCCTTCGCCAACGAGCGCGCCGCCGAAGCGGGCGTGTCGGACCGGGTCAAGTTCGAGCTCAAGGATTATCGCGAGGTCGAGGGCCAGTTCGACCGGATCACGAGCGTCGGCCTCATCGAGCATCTCGGCACGCCCCATTACCCGACCTTCTTCAAGCACACCCACCGGCTGCTGAAGGAGGACGGGGTGATGTTCTCGCATTGCTGCGGCCGGATGGGGCCGCCGGCCGGGACCACCGACGCCTGGACCCGCAAATACATCTTCCCGGGCGGCTACATCCCGTCGCTTTCGGAGCTGGTGTCGGAGGCCGAGCGCAACCGCTTCATCGTCTCCGACGTCGAGGCGATGCGCTACCATTATGCCCACACGCTCGAGGAATGGTACAACCGCACCAACGCCGCCCGCGAGGAGATCGTCGCGCTGTACGACGAACGCTTCTTCCGGATGTGGCAATTCTATCTGGCCGGCGCAGAGGCCGCCTTCCGCTATGGCGGGCTGGTCAACTGGCAGCTCCAGTATCTCAAGCGGCGCGACGCCATCCCGATGACCCGCGACTTCATGTTCGAGGAGGAAGAGCGGCTTCGCGAGGCGGAAGAGCCGCCGGTCTGGCACCTCGCCGCGGAATGACTCTGCGGGCTCTATTCAAATAGTTGAGGCCCTGATTCAGCGCTTCAGGCTGATTCAGCCTGAAGCGATCAAGGTCTAGGCCCGGAGCGTCAGACTGACGTCCAGATCGGTCGGACTTGAAGCCGGGAGCGGCGCCGCGACGGGCACGCCACCGCCATGGATCTGATCCACCAGATAAAGCGGTCGCTGCTTCGACTCCATGTACATCCGACCCAGATACTCGCCGAAGATTCCGAGGACCAGGAGTTGAACGCTTCCGAGGATGAGGATCAATGACGCGAGGCTCGCCCAGCCCGCGACGGTGTTGCCGAGCGCCCATCCGACGACGGTATAGCCGAGCGCGGCCAGACCGATCACGGCGAACGCGAAGCCGATCAGCGAAGCGAAGCGAAGCGGGATCACCGAGAAGCTGGTGATGGCATCGACCGCCAGCAACATCATCTTCCGGAAGGGATAATGGGTCGTGCCTGCAAATCGTTCGTTGCGGACATATTCGAAACGGCTCTGGCGAAGACCGATCCAGCTCACCATCCCGCGGACGAAACGATAGCGTTCCGGCATTGACTTGAGATGTTCGACGGCCCTGCGGCTCATCAACCTGAAGTCGCCGGCATTGGCGGTGATGTCGACGTCCGAGAGCCTGGTGAGCAGTTTGTAGAAAAGCGACGCGGTGGCGAGCTTGAAGCGCCCCTCCCCCTCGCGCCTGGCGCGAACGCCGATGACGACGTCATAGCCTTCATCCATCCTCGCCATCATCGGCCCGAGCAGCTCGGGCGGATCCTGCAGATCGGCATCGATGATCAACACCCGTTCTCCTTGGCAATGATCGAGGCCTGCGCTCAACGCGATCTGGTGACCGTAATTTCGGGCCAGATCGACGGCCACGACATGGCCGTTGCCAGCGGCGAGATTGCGCATGAGCTCACCGGTACGGTCGCTTGAGCCGTCGTTCACCAGAACGATCTCGTAGCGATCGCCAACCTGCTGGCTGCAGGCCGCGGAGACCCGGCGGCATAGTTCTTCGAGGCCGGCTTGTTCATTGTAGCAAGGGACCACGACGGACACCGCCAGCGCCGTCAACGGAACGGGTTCGGCAAAGCCCCGGGCACTACGCGATCCTTGACGATAATCTCGCATCGGTCAGCCATCCTCGATCGCGCCGAAATTCACGCCCCGGCCGCCTCCTGTGAGTACAAAGGAAATGGTTAATAATTTTTCTTCATAGTGACGTCACGACGCCCTTCACGCGAGATTCGCCAGGGGGCATGAGACAGCATGGGAATGCTCGAGGGCATTCCGGAAGGGGGGTAAGTGGGGAATGTAGTTCCAGCTGCGGCACCGTCGTCGGCAGACGCGGCGATTCAGCAACCCTTGCTTGCCGAGGGTTGATCGATGGCACGTTTTTCCGTCTGCATCCCGGTTTATAACGGCGCGGCCTTCGTCGAGCAGGCGCTCGAGTCAGTCGCTGCCCAATCCGCATCCGCTCTTCAGGTGATCGTCAGCGACAATGGTTCGACCGACGGCACCGGCGAGATACTCGAAAGATGGTCCACCCGTCTGCCGATGAGGGTCATCACAAGGCCATCCACGCTCCCGATCCTCGAACATTTCAACGCCCTGCTCGATGAGGTCGACACTGAATATTACATGGTGCTGTGCCATGACGATTATCTGGTCGGGCCGGACGCCCTTGCCCTGGCGATCGAGGCGCTCGATCGAAACACCGACGTCTCGTCGGTCTATTGCGACCTCGCTTATGTCAGCGAGACTCGTCGGAAGCTGGCGACCCGACGTTTCGGGCGTCGCGGACGGTTCGATGCCGATCAGGCCGGGCTCGAATCGATCCGGACCACGCGAAACCTGTTCGGCATTCCACTCGCGGTTCGGCGGGCGGCGCTGGGATCGAGCCGCTATGATCCATTTTTCCAATATGCCGGCGACGTCGATCTTTCGTGGACGATCGGTCGAAGCGGGCCGCCGTTCCACATTGACCGAGCGCTGATCGCCAACCGCTATGGCGGCGCCAACTCGACCTGGTCGATGCTCGCCGGAGCGGCGCGCGAACTCCGTTATCTGGCGGAAAAGAACGGGCTGAGGATGGGCTATGCCGGCCGCGTCCGGCTGGGCGTCACCGCCTTCACCGTGGCTCAGAAGAAACGCCTGTTCGGCGCTTATGCGCGGCTCATGTCATGAATCTTGCCTCGGCGAAGATGCTGTCATCCTCTTCCGAAATGCGCCACCAGTTGATCAGGTTTGCCGCCGTCGGCACCTTCAACACTTCGGTCAGCTATGGCCTGTACGCAGCCTTTCTATGGCTTGGCCTGCCATTCTGGGCAGCGGCGCTGTTTGCGACGTGCCTCGGCGTTCTGTTGTCGTTCGCAACCCTTGGCAAGATCGTCTTCCGAAGCCGCCTCGAGGGACGATTTGGCCGTTTCGTCCTTTTGTGGGTCGGCCTGTACCTGCTAAATATTGCCGCCATTGCGCAGTTCATGGCTTTCGGGCTCGATGCCTATTCGGCCGGTCTACTGGCGCTCGTCCCGATCACCGGCTTGTCCTTCGTCCTCCAGCGCACTCTCATCTTCACACCGCGTCAATCGGTCCTGATCGCCGCTCCGCGAGTTGCGCAGCGCCCGATGCTGGCGGTGCTCTGTTTCATGCTGGCCGCCTGCCTCGCGATGCGCGTGCACATGATCTTCAACTTCGAGATCAACTGGGACGAGTTTCTGAACCTTTCGATGGTTCACGACTGGCGCCGCGGCGAGCTGCACGAACTGCTTCAGACGGCGTTCGTCCATCTCTTCGGCTGGGTGCCGGCCATTTCCGGCAACGAAGTCGACCAGATCGTCGCGGCGCGCGCTCTGATGCTCGGCGCCGCGTTGCTCACCTCCTTCTTTATCTTCGGCATCGCCCGGCGCTTCGTGTCGATCGAAGCGGCGCTCTTCGCCGTGCTGGCTTACAACGCTTTTTCCTTCGTTTTCCGCCACGGGATCAGCCTTCGTACCGATCCGCTCGCGACGGCGTCGATGATGGCCGCCTTGTGGTTGTCGTTCGCGCCCCGGCTGACCCGGCAGCACGCCATCCTGCTCGGAATTGCGGTCGCGGCCGCGGGCGCGATGACGATCAAGTCGGTCTTCTTTCTTCCGCTTCTCGGTTCGGTCTTCCTGATCCGCTTTCTGTACGACAGGGATGACCGCCGATGCCTCGTGGAGGGGGTCGTGCTGGCGGCCGGAGCCGGAGCGGTCACCTTCATTGGCATCCTCTCGGCGCACGGCGCGAGCCTGGTCGAACCGAGATCGCCCCTCGCCTTCCTCGAACGCACTTCCTCGGCGACATTGGCTCGCCAGGACGTCTCGACCTTCACCGAATATCTGATGCGGGCGTTCATGGAGAACTGGCCCTTCTGGATCCTGCTCGCGCTTGGCACGGCCTTGGCCGCCCGGCAGCTCCGAAACATCGAGACCCGCCGTGACGCGTTGCTTCTTCTCAGCCTGGGACTGCTGCTCCTGACGCCCATCGCCTATAGCGAGATCTATCCCTATTTCTATCCGCTGGCACTGGCGCCGGTGGCCGTCATCGTCGGTTTCGGCTTCGAGCGCCTTCGGCAGAACGGCGCCCCTCACGCCATTGCGGCCCTGGTCCTGATCTTCATCATGCTGAGCGCCTGCTGGCTTCGTTCCGCCCAGCAGTCACTCGCTCCACAACGTCAAGTGCTCGCGACCGTCCATGATCTCTTCCCCTCGCCGGTGCCGTATATCGACAGCGTATCGATGGTCTCGTCCTACCCCAAGAAGGGACTTTTCATGAGCCGCTGGGGCATGCGCGAATATCGGGCAGCGGGCATGCCGGTCATGGAGTCCGTGATTCAAATCGAGCAGCCTCAATTCCTGCTCGACGGTCGTGGTTCGCTCAACCTCGAGCGGCTCGATCCCGAAAATTCGCACCAGCACCCGTTCGGCCTTCTTCGGGCCGACGTGATGATCCTGAAATCGGCCTTCCTGCGATACTGGGGTCCGCTATACGTTCCCGGACTGAGATTAGCCGAGGGGAGGGGGACCCACCGTGTCTGGATTAGCGGAAACTATCGCCTGGAGTCAGAGCGGCCGGTCACGGTCGATGGGCGTGAGCTCCATCCCGGCAGGCAGGTCTACCTTGCTGTGGGGAACCATCATTTCGCGGCGTCAGCGCCTTTTGCTCTGATCAAGGCGCTGCCGCGACCGCCGGACGCGCCAGCGCCGGCGCCGCTGTTTCACGACTTCTGAATGGATCGAAAAAGGGGCAATTCTTGACCATCACTATCATCAACGAGGAATCGGGTCTGGTTACCGTCCGGAGCGACGGTCAGGAGGTTTCCTACCCGATGGCCAGCAGCGAGGCCTTTGCCGCGGCTTCGAAGGCGTGGCTGCGCGCGGGCTGGGATGCCAAGCACGTCTACAGCTTCACCTGGATGGGGCGGCCCATCATCCAGCTTCCCGAGGACATGGTCCGGCTTCAGGAACTGATCTGGATCGAGCGGCCGGACGTGATCGTCGAAACGGGGGTCGCCCATGGCGGCTCGCTCATCTTCTACGCATCGTTGCTCGAGGCGATGGGGAAGGGCCGTGTGATCGGCGTGGATATCGAAATCAGGCCTCACAACCGTGAGGCCATCGAGAGCCATCCAATGTTCAGGCGCATCGAACTGGTCGAGGGCTCCTCCACCGACTCCAGCGTCGTCGCCGACGTCGGATCGCGGATTCAGCCGGCCGAGAAGGTGATGGTGATACTCGATTCCAATCACAGCCGGGAGCATGTGCTGCGCGAGCTTCGGGCCTACTCCCAATTCACGGGCGTGGGGGGATATCTGGTGGCGACGGACGGCATCATGCAGGACCTCGTCGGCGCCCCGCGAAGCGCCGCGGATTGGGGCTTCAACAACCCGCAGCAGGCCGCTCGGGACTTCATCGCGGAAGACGACCGCTTCGTTCTTGAAGAGCCGGCATGGCTGTTTAACGAGGGCGAAGTGCGCGAGCGCGTGACGTACTGGCCGGGCTGCTATGTCCGCCGCGCCCGTTGAGACAAGGGGGTAGGAAATGAAGGTCGTATTGCTCGCCGGCGGCCTTGGCTCCCGATTATCCGAGGAAACGCAGCTTCGCCCCAAGCCGATGGTCGAGATCGGGGGACATCCGATCCTCTGGCACATCATGATGCATTATAGTCGGTACGGCTTCTCCGATTTCATTATCTGCCTTGGCTACAAGGGATATTTCATCAAGGAATATTTCGCCAATTACGTGCTCCACCGATCGGACGTGACGGTCGATCTGGTAAGCAACCGAATCGACTATATCCGGCCTGAAACGCTGCCCCCCTGGAAGGTGACTTTGGTCGATACCGGCGCCGAGACGATGACCGGCGGCCGGCTCAGGCGGGTTGGGCATCTGCTTGGCGACGAACCTTTCTGCATGACCTATGGTGACGGGGTCTCCGACGTCGATCTCGAAGCTCTGGTGGAGTTTCATCGCCGCTCCGGCCGCGAAGCGACACTCACCGCCGTTCGACCGCCAGGCCGCTATGGCGCAACCGTTCTCGAGGGCGAGCGAGTGACCCGCTTCGAGGAGAAGCCGGCCGGAGACGGCGGCCGGATCAATGGCGGCTTCTTCGTCCTCAACCCGAGCGTCGTCAATCGAATCGAGGGAGACGCCACCTTGTGGGAAGCCGAGCCGCTGGTCGGGCTCGCCGAGGACGGACAGCTCGGCGCCTTCGTTCATGACGGCTTCTGGCAGCCGATGGACACCTTGCGCGAGAAGAACCAGCTCGAGGCCTTGTGGGCCAGCGGCACGCCGCCATGGAAGACGTGGTGAGCTCTCCAAGTCGTGACTTCTGGGAAGGACGCCGGGTTCTCCTCACCGGACATACCGGTTTCAAGGGCGCCTGGATGGCCATTTGGCTCGACCGACTGGGTGCGCAGGTGACCGGATATGCGCTCGCCCCCGAGGGAGACCCGAATCTGTGGAGTCAGATCGGCGACCGCCTCTTAGTTCGGGAGGTCATCGGCGATCTCTCCGACCGCGAGGCCTTGCGGGCGCTGATAGCGGATCTTCGGCCATCGATCGTCATCCACATGGCCGCCCAATCGCTGGTCCGCCGATCCTATGCCCAGCCGGTCGAGACTTTCTCCGCCAATCTGATGGGAACGGTCCATCTGCTCGACGCCTTACGGGACGAGCCTGCCCTCGAAGCCGCTTTGGTGGTGACGACCGACAAGGTCTATGCGAACCTCGACGAGGGCCGGGACTTTGTCGAAGAAGACCCGTTGGGCGGCAACGATCCTTATTCCGCCTCCAAGGCCGCGGCCGAGATCGCCACGAAAAGCTATGCCCTAAGCTTTTTTCGACAAGTGCCGGTGGCAACCGCGCGGGCCGGCAACGTCATTGGTGGCGGGGACTGGTCCGAAGACCGGTTGATACCCGACGTCTGGAGAGCCATTCGCCAAAGCAAGCCCCTCGTCCTTCGCCATCCCGAGGCGACCCGGCCGTGGCAACATGTGGTGGATGCGCTTTCGGGCTACCTTCTCTACCTAGAAGCGCTGGCGACGAAGAGCGAGGTGCCGCGAGCGCTCAATTTCGGTCCCTTGCCCGGGCAGAGTGCGACCGTCGGCGAGGTGGCCGAAATCACGGCTCGAGCTCTGGGTACAGACCGCGGCTGGATCCGGGATGAAGAGGCGGGCCCGAGGGAGACGAAGCTGCTTTCGCTCGATCCATCGAAGGCAATGAATGTCCTTTCCTGGCATCCCCGCCTTCATTGTTACGATGCGATCGGCTGGACTGCCGAATGGTATTCCAGGCACCAGAAGGGCGATGACCCGCTGGCTCTCTGCCGCAACCAGATCGCGCATTACGAGGCACTTTCATGACGGGTCCCACGGCAACGGCGCGGGCGAGCGAGTGTCAGGGTTGCGGTGCCTTGTTGACCATCACCCTGGTCGATCTCGGCGTTCAGCCTCTCGCCAATTCCTATCTGACGCCCGATCAGGTCGATTCGCCTGAGCCTGTCTTCCCGCTTCATGCGCGGGTTTGCGAGCAGTGCCTGCTGGTCCAGGTGGACCGAGTGACTCCGCCCGAGACCATCTTCAACGAGACCTACGCCTATTTCTCGTCCTTTTCGGATTCATGGCTGAACCATTGTCGCCAATATGCTGCCGACATGATCGGCCGCTTCGACCTAGGCGCCGAAAGCCAGGTGGTCGAGATCGCCAGCAACGATGGATATTTACTTCAATATTTCGCCGAGCGAGGCATTCCGGTGCTCGGCATCGAGCCAGCCGGCAATGTGGCCGCGGCCGCTCGCGCCAAGGGCGTCCCCACGGAGGAGAAATTCTTCGGTGCCGAAACCGCGTCCGAGCTCGCTCGGCGCGGTCTGTCCGCAGACCTCATGGCGGCCAAGAACGTGATGGCGCATGTGCCGGACATCCATGATTTCGTCGGTGGAATTCCGATCCTGCTCAAGCCGGAGGGGGTATTCACCGTCGAATTTCCGCACCTGCTCAATCTGATCCGCGAGGTTCAGTTCGACACCATCTACCACGAGCATTTCACCTATCTTTCCCTTCTGGCGGTGAAGAGGATTTTCGAACAGCATGGGCTCGTCATCTTCGATGCGACCGAGCAACCGACCCATGGCGGATCGCTTCGAGTCTTCGCCTGCCATTCGGGCGCGGCCCACGTGCTGACTGACAATGTCGAACACGTCCTTCAGAAGGAACGCCATTTCGGTCTCGACCGAGTCGAGGGATATCGAGGGTTCGAGGAACGCGTGAAGGCGGTTCGGGCGGGTCTTCTCCCTTTCCTGGACGACGCCCGTGCCGACGGAAAGAGCGTCGCCGCCTATGGCGCTGCGGCGAAGGGCAACACGTTGCTGAACTATTGCGGGGTCGGTACCGATCACATTGCGTTCGCCGTCGACCGCAACCCCGCCAAGCAGGGGACCTTGCTGCCCGGCAGCCACATCCCGGTTAGGGCGCCCGACGCACTGGCCGAATTCAAGCCGGATTACGTCCTGATCCTGCCCTGGAACCTTCGCGACGAGATCGTCAGCCAGCTTGCTTCAGTGCGAGACTGGGGCGGGCGCTTCGTCACCGCGATTCCGGAAATCCGGATCGACTAGAATGCAATTCCGGCCGACCTCCATCGACGGCTTCGTGATTGTCGAGCTCGACTCGATCGAGGACGAACGTGGCGCTTTCGTTCGAACATTTTGCGAGCGCGAATTCCGATCGGCTGGAATTGGCTTCAACGTCGTTCAGGCCAATCTGTCGCTCAACACGCACCGCCACACATTGCGCGGCCTTCATTTTCAGGAGCCGCCTTTCGGCGAGCCCAAGATCGTTTCCTGTACGAAAGGACGGATTTTCGACGTGGCCGTCGATCTTCGGCCGGACAGCGAAACCTATCTTGAGTGGAAAGGCGTCGAGCTTGGGGCGGAGACCGGGCGGATGGTCTATCTCGCTGAAGGCCTTGCGCACGGCTTCCTGACGCTCGAGGCCGAAAGCCAGGTCCACTATCTGATGGGCGCGGAATATCGGCCGGAACAGGCGCGCGGACTGCGCTGGGACGATCCGGCCCTCGCCATCGCCTGGCCGGCGCCACCGGCGGTGATCTCCGAGCGCGACTCGACTTATCCGCTGCTGCTCTACCCGTCGGCTGACGCGTGAAGCTGCTCGTCACGGGATTTGGCGGAATGATCGGCGGCGCGGTGGCCCGCCTCGCGGCTTCGGCCGGCCACGAAGTCCACGCCATCGCCCGTCGGGCGATTGCCGAGCCCGATGGCGTCAAGGTCCATCGGATCGATCTGCTCGCGCCGGACGCTGGCCCGCGACTGATCGAAGAGCTGCGCCCTACCCATCTGGTTCATGCGGCCTGGGACACCACTCAGCCGACTTATTGGTCGAGTCTTTTGAATCTCGACTGGATTGCGGCGACGAGCGGCCTTGCCCGCGCCTTCGCCGAATCGGGTGGTCGCCGCTTCCTCCAGATCGGGTCCTGCGCGGAATATGACTGGAGCGGCGGCCTCTGCTCGGAAGGCGTCACGCCGGAACGGCCGACGACCCGTTATGGATTCGCCAAGCTCGCCGCCTGGAAGGCCGTGGAGACAGCTGCGTTCGGCGATTTCGAAGCCGTCGAGGCGCGAATATTCTTCGTCTACGGCCCCGGCGAGAACAAGGACCGGCTCATTCCCTATATCTGTCGAAGCCATGGCGACGGCCGAGTTCCCGAATTGTCGAGCGGGAGACAGGTTCGCGACCTTCTCCACGTCGAAGACGCCGCCGGCGCGATCCTGGCCGTTGCCGAGTCCGCCTTGGTCGGGGTCGTCAATATCGGCGGCGGAACGCCGAATAGTCTGGGTGACGCCGCCCGAATCCTGGCCGGGTGCGCCGGCTCGGACGAGACCGGCCTGGGGAGACGACCGGACCGGCAAGGCGATCCCGATCGCCTCTTGCCCGACACGAAGCGATTATTCTCGACCGGGTGGCGGCCACGGGTTTCCCTGAACGAGGGTCTTTCCCAAACCTTCTCGCACTGGCTTCAGGATCGAGGCTCGAACGAATCATGACCCTCGGGATGCGAAGGGCAGCGAAAGCCATCGCAAGTCTTCGTTAACCAAATTTTCAAGCCTTTCGGACAGACGCTCTCCTGAGGGGAGGCCGAATGGACATCGCTTTGACGGCAAGGCTCAGGCAGCCGCGATCCGAAGGGCTTCGGCTGTTCGAGAACTGGCTGCTCTGCTGGATCCTGCTTCCCAACCTGGCTTACGGGCTGTTGTGGATCATGGGCGGCCCGCCGCGGGCCCTGCCCATCCTGATTACGGGCCTGCTGGGGCTGGCCGCGCATCGCGCCTGGTTCGGACTCAAGTTCGCCATCTTCGTGGCGGCGGTCGTCGTCTCCGCGATGCACTTCATCTCCACCTTGTTCACCTTGAGCATCGTCTCGCTGCTTCATTCGCTTCGCTTCGCAGCCGAGCTCAACCCGTCGGCCGCGCCGGAATATATCGTCTCAGCCGCCGCGCTCGCTGGGACATTGGTGGCGGCCTGGTGGCTGCTGCGTCGACCGACCAGGCTCGTCGAGTTGAAATGGAAGCTTCTCGCGTTCGCCGCGATCCTGATCACCATTTCACTGGACACGTCGATGGCGAGCACGACCCGCGGCTCCTACCATCGGATCCCGGCATCCGACGCGTTGTTCACCTCTGCCGTCCAGCGCAGCGGTCTCCAGGATCTGGCGACGGGCGATCGCCACGTCCTGCTGGTCATGGTCGAGGCCATGGGCCAGCCGGTCGATCCGGCGCTCCGCAGCCGGCTGGTCAATTTGTGGGCCACGCCCGAGGTCCGCGCCCGTTACGAGGTCATCACCGGCGACACCCTGTTCTATGGCTCGACGACCAAAGGGGAGATGCGCGAACTCTGCGGGCGCTGGGCGGATTACGATCAGGTCTTGAAGCAGCGGGACGAAACATGCCTCCCATCGGTCCTGGCCAGACGGGGCTATCACAGCAGCGCCTGGCACAGCTTCACCGGCGGCTTCTTCGACCGGACGACCTGGTATCCCAATGTTGGCTTTCAGGAGATGCGTTTCGCTCCGGAGATGATGGAAGCCGGCGCGGAAAAATGCCCGGGCGTGTTCGCCGGCGCTTGCGACCGGGACATTCCCCGCCAGATCGGAGCGGCCTTGCGCGCGGCCGAGCAGCCGCAATTTCTCTACTGGCTCACCGTGAACAGCCATTTGCCGGTTCCGAGCAGCGAGAGACTGCATACCGAGCATTGCGCGAGGTTCGATTCGAGCCTCGACCGCGACTTCCCGCAGGTCTGCCGCCTGCTCCAGCTGTTCGAGCAGAGCGGACGCGAGCTGGCACAGGAAATCGCCCGCGCCGATTTTCCCGATACCGACATATTGATCGTCGGCGATCACCTCCCGCCATTCTTCGATCGGCAGCATCGCAGCCAGTTCGAACAGGACCGGGTGCCGTGGATCCTGCTTCGTCCGAAGGCTCGTCTACCTGAGAGGCTCGCCGAGGTTTCCGCTTCACAACCCGTTTCCTGACACGTCACAGCGAGCCATCGGGATCTGCGGCCACTGACGGTTCAGGCCGATTTCTGCTTGAAAGCGGCTACGGTCGTGTAAAGGCGATGCCTTTCCGGCCGCGACTGGAGCGACGGGGGCATGCAGGAAGGCGAGTTTCGCAGAGGTGAAGGCGAGGCCAGGCCCTGGTGGGAACACCCGGCGCTGCTCGTCTCGCTCGTTCTCGCCAGCACTTTCCCCTTGTTGTGGCCGGACGTTCCGCCCTTGCTCGATTTGCCCGGCCACATGGGCCGCTACCGGGTCCAGCTCGATCTCGACCAGTCGCCGATCCTCCAGCAATTTTATCATTTCGAATGGGCCCTGATCGGCAATCTCGGAGTCGATCTGCTGGTCGAGCTGCTGGCGCCTTTGATCGGGCTCGAACCGGCAGTGAAGCTGATCATCCTCCTGATCCCGCCGCTCACCGTGACCGGTTTGCTGTGGACCGCCTACGAGGTCCACGGGCGGCTTCCGCCAACCGCCTTCTTCGCCATTCCCTTCGCCTATAATTTCCCGTTCCTGTTCGGCTTCGCCAATTTCTCCTTGGCGATGGCGCTGGCGCTGATTGCCTTCGCTTACTGGCTGAGGCTCGGCCGGCTGGGGCGGGTCTGGTTTCGCGCCTTATTGTTCATTCCCATTTCCGCAGGCCTGTGGGTGGTCCACGCCTTTGGCTGGGGAACGCTGGGAGTCCTTGCATTCTCTTCCGAACTGGTTCGCCAGTTCGATCGCGGCCACAATTTCTTCTCCTCTGGCTTGCGATCCGGGATCCATTGCCTGGCGCTGACCCCGCCGGTCGCGCTCCTCTTGTTGTGGCGGAGTGAAGCGTCGGGCGTGACCACGGACTGGTTCAACGCCGACAAGAAGATCGACTGGATCCTGATGGTCCTTCGCGACCGATGGGAAGTGTTCGACGTCGGCTCGCTGGCGATCGTCGCTCTCCTGCTGCTCCTTGCGATGGTCACTCGGCGGATGGAATATTCGCGCAATTTGGCCGCCTCGGCCCTGTTCCTGACGATCGTCTTCGTCCTCCTCCCGAGAATTGTGTTCGGATCGGCTTATGCCGACATGCGGCTCGCGCCCTATCTGTTCGCGATCGGGATCATCGCCATCCGATTCCCGGCGCTCGCCAGTCGTCGCTTCGTCCAGGCGTTCGCGATCGCGGCTCTGGCTTTCGTGGGAGCCAGGCTCGGCGGCAACACGATCAGCGCCTGGCTCTACGACCGGAGTTACGACCGCGAGCTCGCCGCGCTCGATCATATTCCCCGCGGCGCGCGGATGGTCAGCTTCGTCGGCCGCCCCTGCGTCGAGCCATGGGCGATGTCGCGGCTCCTTCACCTGCCCGGAATCGCTCTCGTCCGCCGTGAGGCCTTTTCGAACGACCAGTGGACGATGGCCGGAGCTCAGCTCCTCCAGGTTCGCTACAAGCCCGGCTTGCCCTTCGTCCGCGATCCGACCCAGATCGTCACCGCCCGCCGCTGCCGCCACGAAGTGTGGCGAACGGCGAACATGGCGCTTTCGACCTTCCCTCGCGAGGCCTTCGACTATGTCTGGCTGATCTCGCCGCCGCCGTTCGAGCCCGAATCCGTCGCCGACCTCCGGCCGATCTGGCGGAGCGGCCGGAGCGTCCTCTACCGGGTCGAGAAGATGCCGAACAGCGACACGCCCGCCGGAAGGGGCACTCTTCCCACCAGGTGACGCTCCAGCCCGAAGACGGACTGGAACAGGCGGTTCAGCGGCGCCGGCGGCACCTTGTCGTCGCTTTCCTTCTTGCCGACCGCCTTGCCGGCGAGCCTGACCGCGGCGGCGAGCGGGAAGAGCAGGCTGTTGAAATAGCCGATGCGGTCGACCTTGAGTCCTGCGGCCTCGGCCACCGAGCGAAGGCCGCGCCGCGAATAGCGGCGCTTGTGGTGATGCGCCTCGTCATGGGCGCTCCACATCCATTGATAGGCCGGAACCGTGACGAGGATCGATCCGCCGGGCGCGAGCTTGGTCGCGATGCTCCGAAGCGCCGCCTCGTCGCCGTCGACATGTTCGAGCACGTCGAGCAGTGCGATCAGGTGATAGGTGCGGTCGGGGACTCCGGGCAGCTCGGGAAGGGCCGAATCGGCGACTTCGTGGCCGAGCCGGCGGCTCGCCAGGGCCCGGGCGGAGGCGTCGAGCTCGATCGCGTCGAGCCGGCCGAAGCGGCTGAGCATGTCGAGATTATGGCCCGTCCCGCAGCCGATCTCGAGCAGGCGCGCCTCGTCGGGAAGGCTGATCTCGCGCGCGATCAGGTCGGCGAGGATCCGGCGACGGGCGACATACCACCAATGGACCTGGTCCTGCTCGGCCATTCGATCGAAGACGGCGCGTTCCATCAGTCCCTTCCTTCTTCGCCGAAGCCGACCTTGGTGCGGACGACGTAGAGCGGGCGGCGCTTCGTCTCGATCAGGATACGGCCGACATATTCGCCGAGCACGCCCAGCGAGATGAGCTGGAGCCCGCCGAAGAAGAGGATGGCGACCATCAGCGACGGATAGCCGGCGACGTCGCTTCCGAAGAGGATCGTCTTGGCGATGACCCCGGCCGCGTAGAGCAAGGTGAAGAAGGCGATCACGACCCCGATATAGGACCAGATGCGAAGCGGCATGGTCGAGGCCGAGGTGAGCCCGTCGAGCGCGAGGGTCCACAATTTCCAGTAGCGGAACTTGGTCGTCCCGACCTCGCGCGGGGCGCGCTCATATTGGACCGCCGCCTGCCGGAAGCCGGACCAGGCGAACAATCCCTTCATGAAGCGGTTGCGCTCCGGCATCTGGCGAATGATCTCGACGACCGAGCGATCGAGCAGCCGGAAATCGCCGGCATGTTCCGGAATCTTGTCGGACGAGAGATAATTGTGCGCCCGGTAATAAAGGTCGGCGGTGAGGCGCTTCGGCAGGCTGTCGCTCTCGCGATTGGTCCGAACGCCGTAGACGACCTCGTAGCCGTCCCGCCATTTGGCGAGCATCTCGCCGATCACTTCGGGCGGGTCCTGGAGATCGACGTCGATCGGGATCACCGCCTGGCCGGCGGCGAAATCGAGGCCGGCGGTGAGCGCCGCTTCCTTGCCGAAATTGCGCGACAGCGAGATCGCCCGGACCCGTGGATCGGCCTGATGGGCCTGGAGGATGGCGGCAAGGGTAAGGTCCTCGCTGCCGTCGTCGATGAACAATATCTCCCAGCCGGCCTGCCCGTCCACCGAGGGAAGAAGCCCGTCGAGGATCGCGGCGACCCGATCGACGAACGGCCAGATCGCCTCTTCCTCGTCCTTCACCGGAACGATCACCGACAAGGTGGGGGACGATGCGGCCATCAGGCGAAGACCCAGCGGCGGTTGAGGGCGAAGGTGACCAAGGGCGTGACGAACAGGATCGGAAGCACCGGCCACCAGGTCGGTCCGCCGAGCTGCTTCACCAGCAGCCAGACGAAGAGCTGGTTGACGAGGAAGCCGATCGTGTTGACCGCGAAGAAGCGCGCCGTCCGGACCGCTTCATTGTCGCGTGAGCCATGGCCGCGGAAGCTGAAGCGGCTGTGGAGCCAATAGCCGATTCCGGTGACGACCACATAGTTCAGGGTCAGCGACAACATCGGCTCGACGCCGAGGAACGTGGCCATCACCCAATAGCCGCCAGCGACCAACAGCGTCAGGAGCACGCCGGCCAGCCCGAAGCGAACGAGCTGACCCAATATCTCGCCATGATGACCCGAAAGCTTCATCTGATTGCCCACAATGCTCCCGCTTGCCCTTTGGGGACGAGCGACTAATGCGCCATGAAGGGGTTGAAAAGCAAAGAAGCAAGATGGTCGCAGACAGGGGGGTTCAGCTTGATCGATGGTTGCGGACCTGGCGGCTCTGGCTTCTGCTCTTCTGGTTCGCCGTCGCCGCCTGGCTGATTTACGACCGCTGGGGCGCGATCCGGACCTTCGCTCTCGGCGACACCGACGACAATATGCGGATGATGCAGGTCCGAGCCCTGCTCGAAGGGCAAGGCTGGTTCGACCTTCGCCAATACCGACTCAACCCGCCGATCGGCGCCGACATCCACTGGTCGCGGCTGGTCGATCTTCCGATCGCCGGCCTCAAGCTGCTGCTCGCGCCCTTCCTCGGCGGCCGCGTCGCCGAGCAATGGGCGGCGGCGCTGGCGCCGCTTGTGCCGATGCTGGTGGCGATGGCCGCGCTCGCCGTGACCGTCCGCCGGCTGATCGACCCCAAGGCCTTCCTGATTGCCATCGCCTTGCTCGTCTGCGCCGGCTCCGCCCGGGGCATGTGGTCGCCGTTGCGGCTCGATCATCATGGCTGGCAGCTGGCGATGCTGGCGCTCGTCGTGGCCGCCTTGACCGACCCGAAGCGGGCTCGGGGCGGGGCCCTGCTCGGCGTCGCGACCGCGCTTTCGCTGACCATCGGCCTCGAGATGCTGCCTTATCTGGCGCTCGCCGGGGCGGCGGTGGTGGTCCGCTGGATCATCGAGCGCGATCAGGCGCCGCGCCTGGCCGCCTATGGGATCGCCCTTGCCGGCGGCTGCTGCCTCGGCTTCCTCCTGTTCGCCTCCGAGGCCAATCGCGCCGCCGTCTGCGATGCCTTGTCCCCGGTCTGGCTGTCGGCGATGGTGCTTGCCGGAGCGATCGCCTTCGTCCTCGCTTCGCTCCCGTCGGGAAAATGGCCGGTGAGGCTCGCCGCGGCGGGGATCGGCGGTGCCCTGCTGGCGATCGCCTTCGCTCTGGTCTGGCCGGATTGCCTGGGGCGGCCGGAGGGGGCAAGCGCCGACCTCGAGCGGCTCTGGCTGAGCAAGGTGCGCGAGGCGATGCCGGTCTATCGGCACGGTGCCCGGGTGGCCGCCAACATCCTGACCCTGCCGATCGCCGGACTGATCGGCTACGTGCTCATCCTCTGGCGGGAACGGCGCCGGCCGGAGCGGCTCATCCCCTGGGCCGCCACGGCCTTGCTCGCCGCCGTCGCCGCCGGCTTGCTGCTTTGGCAGACCCGGGCCGCGCCGGCGGCGCAGCTCCTCTCCATCCCCGGCGCCACCGCCCTTTTCTGGCTGGCGATCCTCTGGTTCGCCCGGCAGCGGCTGATGCTCGTCCGGGTGCTCGGCATCTTCGGCGCCTTCCTCATCGTCTCCGGCCTCGCCACCGGCTATTTCAATCAATTTTTCCCAGCGAAGACGCCGGAATCACGCCGCCCGGTCAACCTCGCCAATAATCGCTGCCCGACCATGGCCGCGCTCCGACCGATCGCCCTCCAGCCAAAGGGGCAGGTGCTCACCTTCGTCGATCTCGGCCCCCGGCTGATCACCGTCACCCACCATGACGCGATCATCGGCCCCTATCACCGCAATGCGGAGCAGATCCTGGACGTGATGCGCACCTGGCGCGGCGATGCCGCCAATGCCCGGCGGACAGTCGAGCGTTACGGCATCGACTATGTCCTGATCTGCCCGAACCTGTCGGAATCCACCATCTATCGCGCCGAGGCGCCGCGCGGATTCTACGTTCAGCTGGCGCGCGGGCGGGTACCTGGCTGGCTCGAGCCGGTGGAGCTGCCGGAGCGCTCCCCCTACCGGATGTGGCGAGTGAGGACCGCCCAACCTCAGGCTGTGGTCACGCCTAGCTGAAGCTTCGCTCGATCCCGTCGATGACGAACTGGGCGGCGAGTGCGGCGAGGATGACTCCGAGGAGCCGGGTGATCATCGCCTCCATCTTGTTGCCGAGCAGCCGCATCAGCGGCCCGGCGAGAAGCAAGGCGAGAAGGGTCAAAGCCAGAGTCGCGAACAGGGCGCCGAGCACGAGCAAGGATTGCTGGAGCCCTTCGCTCCGAGCCATCAATAGCATGACCGAGGCGATCGACCCCGGGCCCGCGATCATCGGAATCGCCATCGGAAAGACCGAGACATCCTCGGCCTCGCTGGCGCTCACCTCCTGGGCGCGGTGCTCGCGCCGCTCGGTCCTTTTTTCGAACACCATGTCGATCGCGATCAGGAACAGCATGATCCCGCCGGCGATCCGGAAGGCGCTCAGCGAGATTCCGAGGGCGTCGAGCAGCTCCTCGCCGAGCAAGGCGAAGAAAAGCAGGATCCCGGTCGCGATGAGGACGGACCGGATCGCCATCGACCGGCGGTGATCGGCGGCCGCGCCGCTCGTCAGGCTGGCGAAGATCGGCGCGCAGCCGGGCGGATCGATGACCACCAGGAAGGTGACGAAGGCGGAGATGAAGAGCTCGCTCACAGGCCCTCCGGAGCCGCCAGGCCCAGACGGGCATGAGCCGCGACGAGGGTATTGCGAAGGAGCACGGCGATCGTCATCGGGCCCACCCCGCCGGGGACCGGGGTGATCTCGCCCGCCACCTGCGAAGCCGAATCGAAATCGACGTCGCCGACCAGCTTGCCGTCGACCCGGTTGATGCCGACGTCGATGATCGCCGCGCCGGGCTTCAGCCACTCGCCCTTGACCATTTCGGGCCGGCCGACCGCGGCGACGACGATATCGGCCCGCCGCACCACCGCCGGAAGATCCCGGGTCCGGCTATGGGCGATGGTCACCGTCACATTCTCGCCGAGAAGCAGTTGCGCCATCGGCTTGCCGACGATGTTGGAGCGGCCGATCACCACCGCCTCGAGCCCCGACAGATCGCCGAGCCGGTCCTTGAGGAGCATCAGACAGCCGAGCGGCGTGCAGGGGACCAGGGCCTCCTGGCCGACCGCGAGCCGGCCGGCATTGACCGGGTGGAAGCCGTCGACGTCCTTGGCGGGGTCGACGGTCGCGATCACCTTTTGCTCGTCGATTCCGGCCGGCAGCGGCAGCTGGACGAGGATGCCGTCGACCCGTTCGTCGGCGTTGAGCCGCTCGACGAGGGCGATCAGCTCGGCCTCGCTTGCCGTGTCGGCAAGTCGATATTCGAAACTTTCCATCCCGGCGCCGAGTGTCGCCTTGCCCTTGTTGCGGACATAGACCTGGCTCGCCGGGTCCTCGCCGACCAGGACGACGGCGAGACCGGGCTTTCGGCCGGCCTTGGCGACGAAATCGGGAACCGCCGCGGCGATCCGTTCGCGCAAGCCTGCCGCGAAGCCCTTCCCGTCGATCAAAGCGGCGGTCATTTTGACCTCAATAGCTGGAAAGGGCGATATCCGCGGCGACTCCGCCGAGCAGGGTTCTCAGCGCGAACAGGATGAGGAGCACGACCATCGGCGAGAAATCGATGCCGCCGAAATCGGGCAGGATCCGCCGGATCGGCCGGTAGAGCGGGTCGGTCAGCCGATCGAGCGCATAGAGGACCTGGCGGACGAAATCATTGTGGGTGTTGATGACGTTGAAGGCGACCAGCCAGCTGAGGATCGCCTGGACGATGATGATGATCGTCAGCAGCCAAAGCAGCATGTCGATGATCTGGAAGACGGCGAGCAGCATGGTTTCTCCCGGAAAGTGCTGCCTGCCCTCTAACCGGGCAGCGAAGGCCCGGCAATGGCGCCGCGGCAGGCTCTATTTGCGCACTATCCCGGCTTCACGGGCCCTTCGCGTCACCTCGCCGTTGACGGCGATCCAGTCCTGGATCGCAAATCGCAAGGTCGAGGTCCGCACGCCGTTGCCGAGGATGACGCCGGAGCGAAGGTTGAGCAGGCCATTTTCGTTGCGCATCGCCGTGACGAGATTGAAGTCAAAATTCTGGCGGTTGAGCCAGTCATAGGGCGGATTGACCACGTCGGAATAGGTGGCGAGCAGGACGATGTGGTTGCAGTTGCGAGCTGCGGTGCAGCCACCGAAGACGATCACGGTTCGGACGCCCGAAATGTTCGCGGTGAAGATCGGAATCCCGCCGTCGACGGTCATCGCAGTCGGCTGATAGCCCCAGCCGCTGAACTGCGCTCGAAGCGATTCCGGATCGGCGGCACTGACGATCGCCTCCTGTGCCGAGACCGCGCAAATCGGCGCCGTTCCGAACGCCACCGCGGCCAACGCCGCCAGTACAAGCCTGTTCATTCTCTTCCCCCTGCCCTTGTCTCGATACCTAGGGGCTGGTTGCGGCGGCGGCAACGGCAACGCTCACCTCAGCTGGCAGGACCAGGATATCGTCAGGGGGCGAAGCGGGGCGGCTCGGCTTCGGCGAGCAGGATCGAGAAATATTCCCGATCGTCGGTCCATTCCCGGACCACGCCCCAACCGGCGGCGCGAAGCAGGATCCGGCTGTCGCGATGGCCATATTTGTGGCTGTTCTCGGTATGGATCCTTGCCCCGGCGGCGAAGGCGAAACTCTGGCCCGAGACCTGGAAATCCACGTCGCGGACCGCTTCGAGGTGCATCTCGATCCGGCTCAGATCATCGTTCCAGATCGCGCGGTGGCGGAAGGCCTCGACCGGAATGTCGCCTTCCAGCTCCTCGTTCATGCGATGGAGCAGGTTGAGATTGAATTGGGCGGTCACGCCGGCCGGATCGTCATAAGCGAGCAGGAGGATGTCGACCGGCTTGATCCGGTCCATGCCGATGATCAGCCGCGAGCCTTCGCCCAGCGTCTCCTTCATCGCCCGAAGCAGGTCGACGGCGGTTCGGGCGACGAGGTTGCCGATCGTCGAGCCGGGGAAGAAGCCGACATTGGACAGTCGGCTCGCCTCCGGCGGCAGGTCGATCCGCCGCATGAAATCGCCCTCGAGCGGATAGACCGGCAGATCGGGGAAGCGCGCCTGAAGGGTCGCCGCGGAATCGCGCAGGAAATCGCCGCTGATGTCGATCGGGATGTAGGCTGCGGGCCGGATTGCCCGGAGCAGGATCGGAGTCTTGGTCGACGAGCCCGAACCGAACTCGACCACCGCCTGCCCCGGCGCGATCGCGGTGGCGAGCTCGTCGCTGATGCGCTCGAGCAGGGCTGTCTCGGTCCGCGTCGGATAATATTCGGGAAGCCGGGTGATCGCCTCGAACAGCTCGGAGCCGCGATGATTGTAGAGCCAGCGCGCCGGCACCGCGGGTATCGGCGCTGCCAGCCCGGCCAGCACGTCGGCCCGGAACTGCGGATCGACCTGGGGCCGGCGTGCGATCGCGTCCATCAGCGCCTCCGCACCCTTAGAGGTCCTTCGCCAGACGCAGACCGGAGAACATCCAGCGCTGATGAGGATAGAAGAAGTTGCGGTAGCTGGCGCGCATGTGTCCGCGGGGAGTCGCGCAGGAGCCGCCCCGGAGCACCATCTGCGAGGACATGAACTTGCCATTATATTCGCCGACCGCGCCGGCGGCGGCGCGGAAGCCGGGATAAGGAAGGAAGGCGCTTGCGGTCCAGGTCCAGGCGTCGCCGAACCAGCCGCCGGCGCCGGTCGGCCGAACCGGACCGGCCGAATCAAGCTGGTTGCCGGAGGCGGGATCGCCCGACGCGGCCGCCGATTCCCACTCCGCCTCGGTCGGCAGCCGGGCGCCCGCCCAGCGGGCAAAGGCATCAGCCTCGTAATAAGAGATGTGACAGACCGGCGCCGCCGGGTTGAGCGGCCGCTCGCCGTCCAGCCCGAAGACCTGCCACCCGCCATCGCCGTCGCGGCGCCAGTAGAGCGGCGCCTCGATGGCTTGTTCCTTCGCCCATGCCCAGCCGTCCGACAGCCACAACAGGGGATCGGCATAGCCGCCGGATTCGATGAAGCTCAGCCACTCGCCGTTCGTGACCAGACGGTCGGCCAAGGCATGCGGAGGAAGAAGGACCGGGTGGCGCGGCGCTTCGCAATCGAACGCGAAGCCGGCACCGTCATGGCCGATCTCGACGATTCCAGCCGCCCCCTCGAGCCAGTGCGGGGGCGGCGGCACGGGCGTCGGCGCGGCCGGCACCGGATCCCAGACCGCCGGCCGGAGCGGATTTTCGGCGAACGTGGCGAGCTGGTCCATGAGCATCAGCTCCTGGTGCTGCTGCTCATGATTGAGTCCGAGCTCGACGAGGTCGAGCACCGCCTCCGCCAGCCTGGGCAGGGCCGCTTCGACCGCCTCGTCGACTGCGCGCCGATAGTCGCGCACCTCGTCCAGCGACGGCCGGCTCAGCATGCCCCGCCGCGGCCGCGCATGCCGATCGCCCTCGGATTCGTAATAGGAATTGAAGAGATAGGCCCAGCGCTCGTCGGAACAGTAGAGGCCGGGAAAATGTTCGCGAAGGACGAAGGTGTCGAAGAACCATGTGGTGTGGGCGAGATGCCATTTCGCGGGCGACGCATCGGGCATCGGCTGGATGGTCGAGTCCGCGTCCGAGAGCGGCTCGACGATGTCGAGACTGAGGCGGCGGACCTTCCGAAAGGATTCGAGCAGCCGATCGGCCCGCGCTGGCTTCGTTCGTGTCGCCATCGCCGCGCTTATACCAAAACTTGAGACAGGTTAGCGAGAGCGCGTGGCGCCGGGCTGCCACAAAGTGTCGCCGCCGTCGCCGGCGGCGATCAGCCGGGCCATGACGAAGAGATGGTCGGAGAGCCGGTTGAGATAGATGAGCGCGAGCGGGTTGAGGGCGACTTCGGCCGCCGCCTCGACCGCCGACCGCTCCGCCCGCCGAACCACCGTCCTGGCGACATGGAGGTGAGCCGAACCGCTGCCCCCGCCGGGCAGGATGAAGCTTCGAAGCGGCTCGAGAGACGCGTTCATCTCGTCGATCTCGTCCTCGAGCCGGTCGATCTGGTCCTGAACGATCCGCAGGACCATGTCCCCGGGCGCGAAATCCTCCCCGGGCGTGGCGAGATCGGCGCCGAGGTCGAACAGCTCGTTCTGGATTCGGCCGAGCTTCGCGCGCGCCTCATGATCTTCGACATGGAGCAGGGCGATTCCGATCGCCGAATTGGCTTCGTCGACGTCGCCGACCGCCTGGCTTCGCGGATGCGCCTTGGAAATGCGTGACCCGTCGGCGAGGCCGGTCTCGCCGGAATCGCCGGTCCGCGTGTAGATCTTGTTGAGCTTGACCAAGGGGCTCAGTCGCTGCCGCTGGCGAGCATCAGCAGAAGCACGGCGATCAGGATGGCGACGGCCTGGAACATGACCCGCTTGCGCATCAGCTCCTGCGAGCGCTGGCCGCTAATGTCCTTCTGCTGGGCCATTCCGATCACGCCCTTGACGAGAACGAACAGGGTGGCACCGGCGGCGAGGACGAGGAGGATGACGAGCAGGGTCTGCATGGCATTGCTCTAGACGTCTGCCAGCGAATATCCAGCCGGCAATTGCCCGGTGCGAAGCTGCTCGACCAGCTTCTCCGGATCCGTGCCGGCGGCGCGAAGGTCGGCGAGGGTCGGCGCGCCATGCCTTTTGGCAAGTCGGCAGCCTTGCTCGTCCACCAGCAAGGCATGGTGATGGTAGATCGGGCTGGGCAGTTCGAGCAGCGCCTGGAGCAGGCGGTGGACGTGGGTCGACGGCCGGAGATCGCGGCCTCGGACGACATCGGTGACCTGCTGCGCCGAATCATCGACCGTCACGGCAAGGTGGTAGCTGGCCGGAGCATCCTTCCGGGCCAGGACGACGTCGCCGAAGCTGGCCGGCTCGGCCTGGATTTCGCGATCGCCCTGGCGCCAGCTCAACGGGCCAGCGCTCCGGATGGCCCGTTCCATGTCGAGCCGCCAGGCATGGGTCCGTTCCTTCATCCGCCCGCTTCGTTCGCCGGGCGGCAAATGCCGGCACGTGCCCGGATAGACGGGGCCTTCGGTCCCGCCGGATTCGGATGATGGGTGCGGCGCCGAAGCGCTGGCGGCGATCTCGGCGGCGACTTCGGCGCGGGTGCAGAAGCAGGGATAGACGAGGCCGTCTCGTTTCAACCGGTCGAGCGCGTCCGAATAGAGGTCGAGCCGCTCCGACTGATAGCTGATCTCATCGTCCCACTCGAGACCGAGCCAGAGCAGATCGGCGAGGATCGAATCGACATGCTCGGCGCGGGCCCGTCCGGGATCGATGTCCTCGATCCGGAGCAGGAAGGCGCCGCCATGCTCACGGGCGAGATCGTGAGCCCGCACCGCCGAATAAGCGTGGCCGAGATGCAACCGTCCGGTCGGACTGGGCGCGAAGCGAGTGACAATCATCATAAGGCGCTTGACCGGGAGTCGTCACTCATGGTGTCATGGCCCCGTCACGCGATGCAGCGAAAGCGTGGCCGAACAGGAGAAACGGCCGGATGTCCGCTTTCTCCCTCGTTCTGAGTGCGACAGTCTCGGGGGCGGCGTTTCGGGAGTTTCTCCAGAAACGGGAGCTTTGCGAGCCTTGTACCATCCCGATCTCCTCAGGCATCCCGAAAGCTGCCCGGCGCTCGTCCTGAACGCCGATTACACGCCGCTCAGTTACTATCCTTTGAGCCTGTGGCCCTGGCAGACCGCCGTCAAGGCGGTCTTTTTGGAACGGGTGGACATCGTCGCCCAGTATCAGCGCAAGGTTCACAGCCCCAGCTTCGAGATGAGCCTTCCGAGCGTGATCGCGCTTCGCCAATATGTCCGGCCGAGCGAATATCCCGCCTTCACCCGGTTCAACCTCTTCCTCCGTGACCGCTTCTCCTGCCAATATTGCGGCGGCCTGATGGAGCTCACCTTCGATCACGTCGTTCCCCGGGCCCAGGGCGGCCGGACTACGTGGGAGAATGTCGCCACCGCCTGCGCCCCCTGCAATCTGCGCAAGGGCGGCCGGACCCCGAAGGAAGCGCATATGCACATCCAGCGCTACCCGTTCCGGCCGACGAGCTGGCAGCTCCAGGAGCATGGCCGAAGCTTCCCGCCCAACTATCTCCACGACAGCTGGCGCGACTATCTCTACTGGGACATCGAGCTGGACGCCTGACGGCAGCCGCTTCTCCAGCTTTTAGCGCTTCAGCCAGTGCCGCCGAAGGAACCAGGCGAGCACCCCCAGCCCGACGAGAAGGCAGAAGCCGACGACTCCCCAGAAAGCCCAGGGCCTTTGCGCATAGGGGATTCCCTCGACGTTCATCCCGAGAAGGCCGGTGATGAAGGTCAAGGGCAGGAAGATGAAGGCGACGATCGAAATGACGAGCGCGCGCTGATCGACCTGCTCGGCGCGAAGATCTGTGAGCTGCTCGTGAAGCAGGGCCGACCGCTCCCGAACCGCTTCCAGCTCCTCCGTCATCCGGGCGAAACGATCGGCGGCCTCGTTGATGTGAAGTCGGTCCTGCTCCTCCAGCCAGTCGACGTCCATTGCCGCCAGCGTGGTGAGGGCGTCGCGGTCCGGAGCGACGAATCGGCGGAAGGCGATGGCCTGCGACCGGATTTCGGCGATCGAGGTCCGAAGCTTGTAGATGCTCTTCGCCTCCATCGCGCTTTCGCAATCGTCGAGCAGATCGCCGAGCTCCGCCACCTGCGGATCGAGCTGACGGCTGATCTCGCGGGCGAAGGCGGCGACGAGGTCGCCCGGGTCGAGGATCTTGCCGGCCTCGACCATCCGGACGACCGGGGCGGTCGCGGACAAAGTCCTGCGGCTCAGCGACGTCACCCGGTTTCGGCGGACCCATAGCCGGATCGAGACGAGCCGGTCCGAATCGGCCGTATCGGTCTCGCCAGGACCGCGCAGGTTGACGATGGCCCCTTCCTCGATCCGGTCGCAGCGCGGCCGGGTCTCGGTGGCGACGAGGGCGCCGGCGGCGATGTCGGGAATGTCCTGCTGCGACTTGAGGAAACCGAGGTCCTGCTCGTCGCGCCGTTCGAGGTGGAGCCAGAGGAAACCGGAACCGCGATAGTCGACCGCCTCGTCGACGCTGAGCCGCCGGACCGGCCCGTCGTTGATGAGGAGCGCGCCTTCCATCAGATCCCGGCGAGGAAGGCCTTCACCGCCGGGGCGACGTCGTCGCGCTTCAGCGCCAGCGCCAGATTGGCGATGACGAATCCGGTCTTGTCGCCGCAATCGTGGCGCTCGCCGTCGAAGGTGACTCCGTGGAAGGGCTGCCGTCCGATCAGGCCGGCCATGGCGTCGGTGAGCTGGATCTCGCCGCCGGCGCCGCGCTCCTGGGTCTCGAGAAGCTTCATCACCTCCGGCTGGAGGATGTAGCGGCCGACCACGGCCAGATTGGAAGGCGCCTCCTCCGGCTTCGGCTTCTCGACCAGCCCCTTCACTTCGGTGAGGCGGCCGTCGCGCGCGCCGGGGGTGATGATCCCGTAGCTGGCGGTCCGCTCGGCCGGCACCTCCTGGGCGCAGATGATGTTGCCGCCGACCCTGTCATAGGCGGCGACCATCTGGGCGAGGCAGCCGGGCCGGCCGAACATCAGATCGTCGGGGAGAAGAACCGCGAACGGCTCGTCGCCGACGATCTCCCGAGCGCACCAGACGGCGTGGCCGAGGCCGAGCGGCTCCTGCTGCCGAACCGAGACCACCGACCCTGCCGGCATTCGGGTGATCTCGAGGGGCTCGAGTGACTTGCCCCGCGCCTTCATCACCGCTTCCAGCTCGTAGGCGATGTCGAAATGGTCCTCGAGCGCGCCCTTGCCGCGGCCGGTGACGAAGATCATCTGCTCGATCCCCGCCTCGCGTGCCTCGTCGACGGCATATTGGATGAGCGGACGATCGACGACCGTCAGCATCTCCTTCGGAATCGCCTTGGTGGCGGGAAGGAATCGGGTGCCGAGCCCGGCAACCGGGAAAACAGCCTTGCGAACAGGTTTCATTCGGGATCGTCGTCCTCGCTGTCGGGAACGGGAACGTCGCCGGGCGGAAGATCGAAGCGATCTTCCTGGCGCTCTTCGGACCGGCGGAGAAGCTCGTCGACCCGCTCGGGCCGGGCGATCGGCGGCGGCGTCAGCATCTGCTCGGTCGTCAGGGTCGCGCTCGACATGGCCGGAGCCGTCGGCGCCGGCTGGCCCGGCGGCGGCTCGT
>CBIGXQ010000003.1:0-53805 GCA_966193865.1 uncultured Sphingosinicella sp.
AAGCCTGGATCAGCCCGCGGCAGATCTCAGCCTGGCGACCGCCTCGTCGCGGCCGATGAGCGGGAGCAGGGCCGCCATCTCCGGGCCGCTATCCCGGCCGGTGAGCGCCCGGCGAAGCGGAAGGAACAGGCTCTTGCCCGAACGGCCGGTCGCTTCCTTGAGCCTTGCGACCAGCTGCGGCCAGGGCTCCGCCGACCAATCGAGCGCCTCGGCCGAATCGGCGGCGGCGGCGAGGAAATCGCGGTCCTCGGCCGCCGCTTCCTGCTCGATCCGGCCGTGCAATATCTCCCACCAGTCGCCCGCTTCCGCCACTTTCTGGAGATTGGGCCGGATCGCCTCCCAGTCGGCCTCGCTCATCCCTTCGGGCAGCCGGTCGCTGACGCTTGCGAAGGGCAGCTGGTGGATGATCCGAGCGTTGAGCGCGGCGAGCTCGTCCATGTCGAACCGGGCCGGCGCTCTGCCGAAGGTCGAAAAATCGAAGGTCGCGACCAGCGGCTCGATCGCGACGAACGGCTCGACCGGGAGGCTGGTGCCGATCCGCGCCAGCTTCGCGACCAGCGCCTGGGGTTCGATTCCGGCTTCCCGCATCGCCTCGACTCCCAGCGAGCCGAGCCGCTTCGACAATTTACCTTCCGATCCGACGAGCAAGGCTTCGTGGGCGAAGGCCGGCGCCGGCGCTCCGAGCGCTTCGAACATCTGCAGCTGGAGTCCGGTGTTGGTGACATGGTCCTCGCCGCGGACGACATGGGTGACGCCCATGTCGATATCGTCGACGGCGCTCGGGAGCATGTAGAGCCAGCTTCCGTCCTCGCGCCTGATCACCGGATCGCTGAGCAAGGCCGGATCGAGATGCTGCGGACCGCGGACGAGATCGTCCCAGACGATCGGTCGCTCGTGATCGAGCTTGAAGCGCCAGTGCGGACGCCGGCCCTCGGCCTCCAGGTCGGCGCGATCGGAATCGGTGAGCTTCAGCGCCGAGCGGTCATAGACCGGTGGCAATCCGCGGCCGAGCTGCACCTTGCGCTTGAGCTCGAGCTCCTGAGCCGTCTCATAGGCCGGATAAGCGCGCCCCGCCTCGGCGAGCCGGCCCAGCGCCGCCTCGTAGCGATCGAATCGGCGGGACTGGCGATGTTCCTCGTCGGCGGCGAGGCCGAGCCAGTCGAGATCAAGGCGGATCGCCTCGACATGCTCTTCGCGGCTTCGCTCGCGATCGGTGTCGTCGAGGCGAAGGATGAATCTGCCGCTGTGCCGCCGGGCCCAGAGCCAGTTATGGAGCGCGGTCCGGATGTTGCCGACATGGAGCCGGCCGGTCGGCGCCGGGGCGAAGCGGGTGACGACGGTCATGGGGCCGGCTCTATTGACCGCAGCGACGACGGGCAACGGGCCCGTTGCGGCTGGCGACATCACACCCTAAGACGACCGCCATGAAATTGATGTCGGGCAATTCGAACCTGCCGCTGGTCAAGGCGATCGCCGAATATCTCGAAATGCCCGTCACCGAAGCGAGCGTCCGCCGCTTCGCCGACGAGGAGATCTTCGTCGAGATTCACGAAAACGTCCGCGGCGAGGACGTCTTCGTCGTCCAGTCGACCTCCTATCCGGCCAACGACAATCTGATGGAATTGCTGATCTGCATCGACGCGCTTCGCCGCGCCTCGGCCAAGAGGATCACCGCCGTCGTTCCCTATTTCGGCTATGCCCGGCAGGACCGGAAGCCCGGCCCGAGGACCCCCATTTCCGCCAAGCTCGTCGCCAATCTGATCACCGTCGCCGGCGCCAATCGAGTCCTTTCGGTCGATCTCCACGCCGGCCAGATCCAGGGCTTCTTCGACATCCCGACCGACAATCTCTACGCCGCCCCGGTGATGTCGGCGGACATCCAGGCCCGGTTCAAGAGCAGGAACATCACCGTCGTCTCGCCGGACGTCGGCGGGGTCGTCCGCGCCCGGGCGCTGGCCAAGAGGCTCGACAACGCGCCGCTGGCGATCGTCGACAAGCGCCGCGAGCGGCCCGGCGAATCCGAAGTGATGAACATCATCGGCGACGTCGCCGGCCGCTTCTGCATCCTCATCGACGACATCGTCGATTCGGCGGGGACCTTGTGCAACGCGGCGGCGGCGCTCAAGGAAAGCGGCGCCGAGGACGTCGTCGCCTACTGCACCCATGGCGTGCTCTCGGGTGCGGCCGTCGCCCGGGTCGACAACAGCGTCCTTCGCGAGCTCGTCATCACCGATTCGATCGCCGCTTATGATTCCGCCGAAGGCAGCCCCAAGGTGCGGATCCTGACGATCGCGCCTTTGCTCGCCGAGGCGGTCAAGCGGATCGCCGACGAAAGTTCGGTCTCGAGCCTGTTCGACTAGGATGGGCCCGATGCTCCGGCCGGCCCTTCTGCTCCTGCCGCTGGTCCTTGCCGGCTGCGTTCCGAAAAGCCCACCCGTCACGCCGGCGCCGGTTCCTGCCGTCACCTGGTCGCAGCAGCAGATTTCCGAGATATTGGATCGCACCGGCACGATCCGGCTCGCCCCCGATATCTCTCATCTTCGCCCCGGCGAGCGCGCCGCGGTCGAGCGGCTGATCGAGGTCGGCCGAATCTTCCAGGATCTCTACGAGGATCAGCGCCATCGTTCGGCGCTCGCCGCCCGGGCGGCGCTCCGGCCCGGTTCCGGCGAGGCGATTCTCTACCGGCTATTCCAGGGGCCGATCGCGACGACTCTCGACAATCGCCGGGAGCCGTTCCTGGCCGTCGGCGACGCGCCGCAGGGCAAGAACGTCTATCCCTGGGACCTGACCCGCGAGGAATATGAATCCTACCTCGCCGCCCATCCCGACGAGGCCGAATCGCTGACCCATTTGCGGTCGGTCGTCCGCCGCGCCGATTCGGCCAGCCTCGAGCGCGATCTTCGGATGCTCGAGCGTTATCCGGTGCTGGACACGCTCCATCCCGGGCTTCGACTTCGCCTTCGCGAGCTGGCGAGGCAGCCGGACCGAACCCGTCTCTACGCCGCGCCTTATTCGATCGCTTATGCCGACGAGATGATCCGGGCCCACGGCCTGCTCAACCTGGCCGCGGATTCGGTCGAGGCGGAGGACGGCGAATTCGCTCGCTTCCTTCGCAACCGCGCCCGCGACCTCCTGTCCGACGATTATGAATCCGGCGACGCCGCCTGGATCACCGGCCGGTTCCAGAATCTCAACGCCCAGATCGGCGCCTACGAGACCTATGACGACGAGCTGAGCGGGACCCGCGCCTTCTACGCGCTCAACGTCCTTGCCCGCCGCCCCGCCGAGACCGAGGCGCTCCGGCAGGGGCTGCAGGGGATCCAGGCGATCGAAGACAGCCTGCCTTATGATCGCCGAAAGCGGGTCCGCGAGGATATCCCGGTCGGGGTCTATGACGTCGTCGCCGATTTCGGCCAGTCGCGCGGCGGCAACACCGCGACCATCCTGCCGAACGAGGCCTATCTCGCCCGCCGCTACGGCCGGACGATCCTGCTTCGGGCGAACATCATGCGGTCGCCGGAAATCTTCGGCGCCGGAAGCTCGGCCTGGTCGGCCGTCGTCGCGCCGCCCTTCGCCGGCGACCTCACCGCCGACAGCGTCTTCAACCGCACCCTGTGGCACGAGATCGGCCATTATCTCGGGGTCGACAGGACCCGCGACGACCGCGACCTGGACGTCGCGCTGGGCGCCGACGCCAATCTGATCGAAGAGATGAAGTCCGACCTGGTCTCTCTCTTTGCCGGGCCTCAGCTCCAGCGGCAGGGCTATTTCACGGCCGATCAGCTCCGCGCCCACCGGGCCGCCGGCATCTACCGGACGCTCCAGAACGTCCGGCCCCGGCGCGAGCAGCCCTACCAGACGATGCAGGTGATGCAGTTCAACTGGTTCCTCGACCGCGGCGTGCTCAGCTTCGATCCGGCATCGGCCCGGCTGTCGATCGATTACGGCCGATACCAGGAAGCGGTCGAAGCTTTGCTTCGCGAAGTCCTGGCGATCCAGGATGAAGGCGACCCGGCCCGAGCCGGCGCCTTCATCCAGCGCTGGTCGCAGTGGGACGAGGATCTGCACGGACGGATCGCGACGGCGATTCGCGCGACCCAGCGCCACCGCTTCCGGCTGTTCACCTACGCCGCTCTGGGCGAGTGAGGCGCTTCACGCCGCAAGGGGCAGAGGTTCGTTCTCGCCCTCGTCGGCGCCAGTCTCGCCGGTTTCGGCGGCGGCGGGCGTGACGATCGGCGGATCCGGGACGATCCAGCGCGATACCAGCACGAGGACGGCGGCGACCGCATAAGCGCCGATCGCCGAGACCGGGCTGAACAGAAGTCCGGCGCCGATCAGCGCCCGAAGCAGGTTCGGGCTGAAGCCGAAATCCTCGCCCAGCGCCTCGCAGACGCCGAAGATCGTGTCATCGCGGAAAAAGGGACCTGATTTGAACATCACGCGCTCCTGGTTCGACGCTTGCTCGCTCGAGCGAGCCGCCTGGCCGGCGCTGTTAGGATCGGTTCATTTCAGATCGATGCCGCGGGACCGGCGCGATCGTTTCAATTGTCACCGCGCCTCACCGTCGGCGACTTGCCCAAGCCGCTCCCGCGTGCGGGGCGCACCACTTGCTTTTCGGCGCCTGTCCCCATATAGGCGCCTCCTTTCCAGCCTCTGGAAAATCTGACGAACGGTCCGGCCGATAGGGCTGCCGTGGCTGTTCACGAATGTCGCAAAGGAGACGAAATGCCCAAGCTCAAGACGAAGAGCGGCGTCAAGAAGCGCTTCAAGCTCACCGCCACCGGCAAGGTGAAGCACGGTGTCGCCGGCAAGCGCCACCGCCTGATCAGCCACAATGCCAAATATATCCGCCAGAACCGCGGCACCGATGTGCTCGCCGACGCCGATACGGCGCGGGTGAAGCTCTGGGCGCCCTACGGCCTGAAATAGGAGGATATAGGACATGGCACGAATCAAGCGCGGCACGACCACGCGCGCCAAGCACAAGAGGATCCTCGATCAGGCGAAGGGCTATTATGGCCGTCGCAAGAACACGATCCGGATCGCCCGCCAGGCCGTCGAGAAGGCCGGGCAATACGCCTATCGCGACCGCAAGGTGAAGAAGCGGAGCTTCCGCGCTCTGTGGATCCAGCGAATCAACGCCGCGGTCCGCGCCGAAGGCCTGACCTACGGTCAGTTCATGCACGGGCTGAAGCTCGCCGGAGTCGATCTCGACCGGAAGGTCCTGGCCGACATCGCGATGCACGAAGGCGACGCATTCCGGGCGATCGTCGCCCAGGCGCGCGGAGCGCTGCCGCAGCAGGCCTGACCTCGTCGTTTCCGGTTTCGGCCGGCCTTCGACGAAGGGGGAGAGAAAGGCGCGGGGACCAAGGTCTCCGCGCCTTTTCCTTTGCCTGTTCCCGCCAGGCTGCATTAGCGTCCCATTCCGCGGACATTCCAGGCGCTCTGCCAGGCCGCCCAATCCGAAAGACCTGACCGATGAATCCTGCCGTCCTGATCCTTGCCGCCTTCGCGGCTTACTCGTCGCAAAGTGCCGAGACGCCGGTGGTCGCACCCGCAAGCGATGCCCTGGTCGAGCGGTTCATGGCGGTGATCCCGGACTCAAACGCGCTTCGGAACCCGCAATGGGATATCGACCCGGCGCAGGTCACCCGACTGACCGAGCTCAATCCCGATCGCGCTGTCGATATCGAGGCGGTCAGGGAGACCTATCGTCGCTGCACTTCGCCGACCGCTGCGGCGGTGACGCTTCGCCTGTTCCGCGACACGGCCGGCGGCCTCGGCGACGAGAAGCTCGGGCGTCTCATCGCCTTCTACCAGAGCGAGGATTTCACGAAGCTGCGCGGGATCTCCGAACGCGGCGAGGCCGGCGAGACCCTGTCCGAGGCCGGCATGGCCGAGGCCGAGCGGATCACCTCGGCCTATCCGGTGAGGGATTATATGGAGAGCCTTTCCCGAGCCCAGATGGCCCTGTTCCAGGACGAGGCGCTGGTCGGGACGATCCTTCGATGCGAGGAGGAGCTGCGCTCCGCGCTCGCGAGCCGCGGCCTTCGCGACGAATGAGCCGCTGAGGCCGCCTTTGCTTTTTGCCCGGCTTCTTGCTTAAGGCGCGCCATGGCTTCCGACCTGGACCAATTGAAGCAGGACATGCTCGCCCGAATCGCCGCGGCGCCGGATCTGGCGGCGATCGAGCAGGAGCGGGTCGCCGCGCTCGGCAAGCAGGGTGTGGTCACCCAGCTCCTGAAGACGCTTGGCGCCATGACGCCGGAGCAACGCCAGAGCGAGGGGCCGAGGATCCACGCGCTCCGCGAAACGGTGACCGAGGCGATCGCGGCGCGCAAGATGGCGCTTGAGGAAGCCCAGCTCGAGCGGCGGCTGGCCACCGAGACCCTCGACATGAGCCTCCCCGTCGAGCCTTCGGCCCAGGGCAGCGTCCATCCCGTCAGCCAGGTGATGGACGAGCTTGCCGAGATCTTCGCCGATCTCGGCTTCGCCGTCGCCACCGGACCGGAGATCGAGGACGACTGGCGCAACTTCACCGCGCTCAACATCCCCGAAAGCCATCCGGCCCGGGCGATGCACGACACCTTCTATTTCGAGCAGACCGATTCGGCCGGTCACCGGATGCTGCTGAGGACCCACACGTCGCCGGTGCAGATCAGGACGATGATGAGCGAGGAGCCGCCCATCTACGTCATCGCCCCCGGCCGGACCTACCGTTCGGACAGCGACGCGACCCACACGCCGATGTTCCACCAGGTGGAAGGGCTGGTGATCGACAAGGGAATCACCCTCGGCCACCTCAAATGGACTCTCGAGACCTTCCTCAAGGCCTTTTTCGAGCGCGACGACATCGTCCTCAGGCTCCGTCCAAGCTATTTCCCCTTCACCGAGCCGTCGGCTGAAGTGGATGTCGGCTACACCATCCAGAAGGGCCGGCGCGTGCTCGGCGGGAGCGATCACTGGATGGAGCTGCTCGGCTCGGGAATGGTGCACCCCAAGGTGATCGCCAATTGCGGGCTCGATCCGGACGTCTGGCAGGGCTTCGCCTTCGGCTGCGGCATCGATCGGTTGGCGATGCTCAAATATGGCATGGACGATCTTCGCGCCTTCTTCGACGGCGACATCAGGTGGCTGAAACATTACGGTTTCTCGGCGCTTGAC
The DNA here is from genome assembly GCA_966193865.1 of uncultured Sphingosinicella sp. Lineage (GTDB taxonomy): Bacteria > Pseudomonadota > Alphaproteobacteria > Sphingomonadales > Sphingomonadaceae > Allosphingosinicella. The sequence continues at coordinate 7,165 of CBIGXQ010000003.1, forward strand.
GTGCCCACCCTCAGCGGCGGCGTCGGCGCATGAAGTTCACCCTCGCCTGGCTGAAGGAGCATCTCGCCAGTGATTCCTCGCTCGACGGGATCGTCGAGCGGCTGACTGCCGTCGGGCTCGAGGTCGAGGGGGTCGAGAATCCCGCCGAGAAGCTGAAACCGTTCGTCATCGCCGAAGTGCTCACCGCCGAGCCCCACCCGCAGGCGGACAAGTTGCAGGTGCTCACCGTCGATTCCGGTGACGGCGCGCCGGTCCAGGTGGTGTGCGGCGCCGCCAATGCCCGAGCCGGCCTGAAGGGCGTGTTCGGCGCTCCCGGAGCCTATGTGCCGGGAAGCGACCTCACCCTGAAGGTCGCGGCGATCCGCGGGGTCGAGAGCCGCGGAATGATGTGCTCGGTGCGCGAGCTCGAGCTCGGCGACGAACATGAAGGAATCATCGAGCTTCCCGCCGATGCGCCGGTCGGCGCCGCTTATGCCGGCTGGGCCGGACTCGACGATCCGGTCATCGACATCGCCGTCACGCCGAACCGCCCCGACTGCCTCGGGGTCAACGGCATCGCTCGCGATCTCGCCGCCGCCGGAGTCGGAACCGAGACCCATCGGGCGATTCAGTACCGGCCGATCCAGGGCGTCTTCCCAAATCCGGTCCAGGTCCAGGTCGAGCAAGGATCGGGTTGCGCCGTCTTCGCCGCCCGCGCCTTTCGCGGGATCCGCAACGGGCCGAGCCCGGACTGGCTTCAGCGCCGGCTCCTTGCGGTCGGCCTTCGGCCGATCTCGGCACTGGTCGACATCACCAATTTCTTCTCGCTCGACCGCGCCCGGCCGCTCCACGTCTACGACATCGCCCGGCTGGAGGGCACGATCCGCGCCCGCAAAGGCGAAGCCGGCGAGCGCTTCGTCGCGCTCAACGGCAGGGAATATGAGGCGACAGCCGAAGATTGCGTCATCGCCGACGACGCCCGCGTGCTCGGCTTCGGCGGAGTGATGGGCGGCGAATATTCGGGCGTGACCGACGAGACGACCGACGTCCTGCTCGAATGCGCCTGGTTCGATCCGGAGATGACGGGCGCCACCGGCCGCCGCCACCTTATCGTCTCGGACGCCCGCGCCCGCTTCGAGCGCGGCGTCGATCCGGCCACCGTCATGAGCGGGATCGAGGCCGCCACCCGGATGATCCTCGACCTGTGCGGCGGCGAAGCTTCCGAGGTCAGCGTTTCAGGCGAGATCCCTTCGCATGAACGAACGATCGGCTTCCGGCCCGCGCGGGTCGCCGAGCTGGGCGGAATCGACGTGCCGACGGACGATCAGCGCCAGATCCTCGAGCGGCTCGGCTTCGCCGAAATCGACGCGACCAATCCCGGCCGCTGGCTGGTCAAGCCGCCGAGCTGGCGTCCCGACGTGGACGGCGAGGCCGATCTGGTCGAGGAGGTGCTTCGGATCTCCGGCTATGACGCGATCCTGTCGACGCCGCTGCCGCGGACGCCCGGAGTCGCAAGGCCGACCGCCACGGCGGAGCAGCTGATCGAGCGCAAGGCGCGCCGCGCCGCCGCCGCACGAGGCCTGAACGAGGCGGTGACCTGGAGCTTCGTTTCGGAAGCCGAGGCCGAACCCTTCGGCGGCTCCGCCTGGGTGCTCACCAATCCGATCAGCGAGGAAATGAAGGTGATGCGCCCGTCGCTTCTGCCGGGGCTGCTCGCCGCCGCGAAGCGCAACATGGCGCGCGGCGCGGAGAGCGTCAGGCTGTTCGAAGTCGGCCGCCGCTATCTTGGCGACAGCGAACATGCGACCATCGGCCTCGTCCTCGCCGGCGAGCGCGGGCCCAGGCATTGGCGAATCGGCAAGGCCGGCGGATTCGATGCTTTCGACGCCAAGGCCGAGGCCCTCGCGTTGCTCTCGGCCGCTGGCGCGCCTGCCGACAATCTCCAGATCATGAGCGGCGCCGCCGGCATCTTCCATCCCGGCCGGTCAGGGCGGCTGACGCTCGGACCGAAGAACGTGCTCGCCGAATTCGGAGCGCTTCATCCCCGGCTGCTCAAGGCGTTCGATCTGGACGGCCCCGTCGCCGCCGCCGAAATCTATCTCGACTCCATCCCCCGCAAGAGGAGCGCCGGATCGATGCGCGGCGCGTTTTCGCCGCCTCCGCTTCAGGCGGTGAAGCGCGATTTCGCCTTCCTGGTCCCGCAGGAACTGGCGGCCGATTCGCTGCTTCGGGCGGTGCGCGGCGCCGACAAGGGCGTCATCGCAAGCGTCGCCCTGTTCGACGTCTTCACCGGGCAGGGCGTGCCTGAAGGCGAGAAGTCGCTGGCGATCGAGGTGGCGCTCCAGCCGGTCGAGAAGAGCTTCACCGAGGCAGAGCTGAAGGCGATCTCGGACCGGATCGTCGCCGCCGCGGCGAAGCTCGGCGCCCGCCTTCGCGACTGAGGGCGCGCGAGCTCACTGAGTCTGGACGAGCTCGTCGGTGACGTCCCAATAGCCGTCGAGCCAGGCGATGATCTCGGCGGCGGCGGGATGATCGTTCCCGGAATAACGCTGCCTTAGCCGGTCGCGGCGATCGCCGAGCCTGTCCAGCCCCCGGTCCTGGAGCGCCAGCAGGTCGCGGCGGAGCATTTCGGCCAGTTCGGCACCGAGAACGGTCTTCGCCGCCCGGTCGAAGGCGGCGCCATATTCATAATCCTCGCCGAGCGAATAGCTTTCGGCGAGGGTCAGCGCCGGGATTCGGCTCAGCCAGGGTTGCGAAGCGAGATTGATGCCATGGGCGGCGACGTGCGGCGCGATCGCGCCCGGCCGCCCGGCGAACGCGCGAAGGTGAAGATGCTGGGACATTCGGGCCCCGTCATTGACCGGGTAATTGTCCCAAAGGAACGGACGGCGGCCAAGCTGGCCGGCCACTCGGCGGAGGTGACCCGGCGAAAATTCGCGGCTCACCACCTCCTCCCCCGTCCACATGATCTCGATCGCCGGGTCGAGATTGCGGCCGAGATCCTCGAGATAGGCCGGAGGCCGCTTCCCGAACGCCGAATCGAGGATCGGGTCGTCGCTATAATAAGACGGGCAACACAGGATCCGCTTCGCTCCGCTCCGCTCGGCCGCGAAATGGACGATCGCCGACTGCCGCTCGGCGAGGTCGGGGACGTCGCCGCGCATGTCGTCGAAGAGGATGGCGAGATCCTCCACCCCGGCCTGGTCGAGCTCGGCGAGCTTGGCGGCGAGCGGCGCCTGCCAGTCCTTCCCCTGATGGAGATGGAGCTCGAACGGGCTGAGCCCGATTCCGAAGCGAACGCCGGCTTCGCGGCAGTCGGCGCCGAAGTGCGCCAGAGCCTCGAGCGAGGGAGCGGGATAGGGCTCGGCCCAGCGCCGGCGAAGATGAGAATCGGCCTTCGGCGCATAGAGATAGAAGCCAAAGCCGTGCGGGGCGAGGAAGCGCATCAGCTCGTGCCGCTCGCGCCATTCATACGGTCGCCCGAAAAAGCCCTCGATGAGGCCGAGCTCCGTCATCATCCGCTCGTCTCGAGAAGGTTGATCGCTCGGTGGACCTCATTCTCGATCTCGCGTCTCGGCAGGCCCGGCGCGATCGGCGGCAGGATCCGGACCGTGACGATGCCCGGGCGCTTGATGAAGCTGTTCCTCGGCCACAGCCGGCCGCTGTCGAGGGCGACCGGCACCACCGGAAGCCTGAGCGCCCGATAGAGACCGGCGAATCCGGACTGGAGCGGCGGGTGCTCGCCCGGCGCCACCCTGGTCCCCTCGGGGAAGATCAGGATCGGCCGCCCCTCCGCGATCGCGGCATCGGCGGCGCGCATCATATGCCGGAGCGCTGCCGCGCCTCCCGAACGGTCGATCGGGATGACGCCATAACGCCGGACCACCCAGCCCCAGAGGGGAATCCGAGTCAGCTCGTGCTTCAGAACGACGGCCGGCTCGCGAAGCAGAAGGAACATCTCCAGCGTCTCGTACATCGACTGGTGCTTGACGGCGACGAGGTGAGGCCCGTCGGGCACCGAGCCTTCGAACCGGCTTCGGATTCCGAGCAGATAGCGGGCGCACAAGCGATGACCCCGGGCCCAGCCATGGGCGCAGGCGCGAACGGCGCCGGTCCCGAACAGGCTTGCCGGGAAGGAGGCCAGCACCGCGATCGCCGTCCACGGATAGAAAGCGAGAGCGAACAGGACGGAGCGCAGCAGCGACATCAGATTCCGATCAGGTCCGCCGCCCGCCCGAGCAGATATTTATTATATTCGGTGAAGATCTGGGTGAAACTGGGGTCGGTTGGAACCGCATCGGTGACGACGACCACGTCCCGGCCGATCCTTTTCCTCAGCTCGTATCCCGCCCTCGGCATGTGAAGGTCGTTCGTGACCAGCCGGATCGAACGGAATCGACGCCGTTCCAGCCAGCGCGCCACCTCGTCGGCATTGGAGCGGGTGTCGAAGGATTCCCGGCCGAGAGTCACGCAGCATTCGAGCATCGCCTCGTCGACGTCATAGGCTTCGGCGAGCTCGACGGCGCGAACCGTCCGGTCGACCCCGGAGATCAGCATACGCTGGGCGCGCTGTCGCTCCATCAGCTCGAAGCCGCGCTCCAGGCGGCCGCTTCCGCCGGTGAGGACGACGATGCCGTCGGTTCGCTCCTCTCCGGCCGGCTTCGGAAGGAGCACGGCGAACAGGGCATAGCCGAGCACGTAGAGAAGGACGAAGAAGGAGACCAAGCGGAACAGGAATCGGATCATAGCATCCTTCCCAACGCCCGAAGGATGGTGAGGCGGGCAACGAGCATCGCCAGCAGGACGCCGAACAGAGGCAAAACGAGCAGGATCGCGCCGATCTCGAGCGAGATGGCGGTCGAGCCGAGCAGCTCCGAGCCCAGCGCCGACACTCTCTGGCCGAGCAGGAACAGGACGATTCCGGCGAGAAGGAAGCCGACCAGGCCGCCGAACAAGGCGTCGAGCGCGATCCGGCGCTGGAACAGCCTTGCGATCTGGACGTCGGTCGCCCCCATCAGATGGAGGATCTCGATCGTCTGCCGGTGGGTGTCGAGAGCGGCCCGAGCGGCGAGGAAGACGGTCGCCGTGGTCGCTCCGACCATCAGCAGGACCAGCCCGGCCGCGAGCCATTTGAGAGCGGCGATGAGCGACACGAGCGGTGCCAGCCATTGCGCATTCTCGTCCAGCCGGGCCGACGGGGCGACCGCGATCGTGGCGGCGCTCAGCTGTGCCAGATCCATCCCTCCGGCCGGGTCGAGATCGACGTCGATCAAGGCGGGCACCGGCAGATCGGCCTCGACACCGCCAGGCCCGAGCCATGGCTCGAGCATGTCCTGGATTTCCTCCTGCGGTACCAGCCGAACCGAGCTGACGCCCGGAAGCCGGGCGAGCGAGGCGGTCGCCGCCGCCGCCTGCCGATCGCGAAGCTGCGGATTGGCCTCGACGATCTGGATCGTGACCCGGCTGCCGATCTGGTCGTCGAGACGGCCCGCGGCGCCGGCAAGGCCGAGCCCGGCCGAAGCGGCGAGAACGGTCAGGAACATCATGATCGCGATGACCCAGGGCATCGGCCCGGCCAGCCGGCCTTCCGGGAGGAGACCGCGCTCGGCCGCGCCGAACCTGCGCACGTCCGGCTTCATGCGTCGTGCCGCCGCGGCGGATGGCGGAGCGCACCGGTCGGATCGTTGATCTGGCCGCGATCGAGCCTGAGCATCTCGGCGCGGCTGATCCGGGAGATGAGATGGAGATCGTGGGTCGCGACGATGACCGTGGTGCCGAGCTTGTTGAGGCTGTCGAACAGATGGAGAAGCCGTTTCGCCATCTCCGGATCGACATTGCCGGTCGGCTCGTCGGCGACGAGCAGCTCGGGACGGCCGATGACGGCGCGGGCGATGGCAACCCGCTGCTGCTCGCCGCCCGAGAGCGTCGCCGGTCGGGCGCTGGCCCGGTCGGCGAGGCCGACCCAGGCCAGCATCTCGTTGACCGGAGCCGTGAGGTCCTTGTCCTCGACGCCGGCGACGCGAAGCGGCAAGGCGACATTGTCGAAGGTGGAGAGGTGGCCGACCAGCCGGAAATCCTGGAAGACGACGCCGATCCTCCGCCGAAAGCCGGGCAGCCTCGGCCTCGGCATGGTGACGATGTCCTCGCCGAACAGCCGGATCAGGCCGCGGCTCGGCCGGAGCGCCAGATAGAGGAGCTTGAGAAGCGAGGTCTTGCCCGCGCCCGAAGGCCCGGTGAGGAAGTAGAAGCCGCCTTCCTTCAGCGAGAAGCTGAGGTCCGACAGGGTCTCGGCCCCGGTCCCATAGCGCAGGCCGACATTCTCGAACTGGACGATGGATCCGGCTGCGTTCAGGACGCCCTCCCCGACTTGATGCGCGGCCCAGCCATCGCACGCGGGTGGCGGCGACGTAAAGCGGTGCGCAAGTCCCGCAAATCCGTCATTTACTTGCATGGTCCGCGGCAGCCGTGCTTAGAGTCGGTCAAGAACTCGGTGGGGCCGCGTATCGATGATCCTTTCCTGTCCGTCCTGCGATGCACGTTACGTCGTGCCGGACAGCGCCATTGGGCCGAGCGGGCGCAAGGTGCGCTGCGCGAGCTGCCGGTTCAGCTGGTTCCAGGAGCCGGCCCCGCTCGATCTGAAAACGACAGCGCCGCCGCCGCCGGCAGCGGTCGTCCCGATCAATCGCGAGGAACGGCCCGCCGAAGCCCGGGAGGAGGTTCGACAGGCGCCTCCCATGCCGGAAGAAGAGCGGTTCGTGCCCGATCAGGTGCCCGAGCCGGACGAATATGTCGAAGACGATTACCGGCCGAGGCGCAATCGGGCCCGGCTCTGGCTGATCCTCGCAATGGTCGCCGCCGTCCTGATGATCGGAGCGATCGCCGCGATCCAGTATTTCGGGCTTCCCGAGCTCGGCCAGCGGATCGGAATACCGGTCCAGGCCGGCCAGTCGCTGGTCCTCACCGGAACTGCCGACCGGCGCTGGCTCGCCAGCGGCAACGAGCTGCTCGAGGTCCGCGGCGAGATAAGCAACCCGACCGACGAGACCCAGACCGTTCCCCAGATCCGGGCCGAGCTGAAGGACGGCCAGGGCCGGGTCGTCTATGGCTGGTCGATCGCGCCGCCGGTTCGCGCGATCCAGCCCGGCGGACGGGTGAACTTCGACAGCGCCGAGCGCGACGTTCCGCGTGGCGGCCGGATCCTCAGCCTCACCTTCGGCCCCGTTTCCTGATCCTCTTCGAGCGTCAGCGCACAACGTGATTTAGGCGGTGCTGCGGGCGCGCAGCACCCAGGCCAGTCGGCCGAACTGGAGCAGTGCCGCCACCAGCATGCCCGCCCCCGCCGAATAAGCCAGACCGTCAGCGCCCCAGCCGCGGCTCACGAGAAGCCAGCCGAGCCCGCCGGTGACGACGAAGAAGCCGAGGATTCCGTTGAAGCTGGCCCAGACCTGCTCGCCGAGCGATCGGAGCGCCGAGCCGAACACATATTGGAGCCCGTCGAAGATCAGGAAGGCGCCCATGATGGCGAGCATCGAGGCGGCGAGGGAAAGCACCGAGCGGTCGTCGGAAAAGGGCCAGACCAGGGCTTCCGAAGCGAAGACGAGGAGCAGCGAGCCGAGCCCGAGGATGATCGCCGCCAGGCCGCCGGCGATGAGGCTTCGCGGCCAGGCCTGGTTCCGTTCGCCAGCGCCGACGGCGTTGCCGACCCTCACGCCCGCCGCCGAGCCGAAACCCATCGACAAGGCGAAGGCGATATTGTGGACCGACAGCATCGCTTGGAAAGCGCCGGCGGCGGCGTTGCCGAGCTGGGTCGAAAGCACCATCAGCCAGGCGAAGCCGGCTAGCTCCAGCGACGCTCCGATCGCCGGCATCAGCCCGAAACCCGCCAAGGCAGGCACTCGGGTCAGCGCCCGCTTCAGGGCGGCGGCGCTGAACTCACGGACCCGCCGCTCGTGCGCCCGGGGCAGCCTCCAGATCAGGACCAGCATCGCCGCCGCGCCCGCCCAGGACACGGTCGCGGTCGCCAGAGCGGCGCCGACGGCGCCCAGAGCGGGGAGGCCGAGATGGCCGCCCACCCACGCCCAGGCCAGGAGGGCGTTGACGGGAAGCATGAGGAGGTTGACCGCCATGACCCGTCGCGGCCGGCTGATCCCTTCGAGGAAGTAGGAGGCCGCGGCGAGCAGGAATTGCGCCGGGAAGGCGATCGCCATCGCCTGGACCACCGCGGCTCCGGGCGCGCGAAGGGCCGGCTCGACGTCGACGAGGGCGAGGAGGTCATAGGCGCCGGAGCCGAGCACGATCGCGATCAGGCTGCCCATGATCAGGCCGAGGACCAGGCCCGAACGGAGGATCTCGCCGGTTTCGGCGAGCTCGCCGCCGCCATCCGCTCGAGCGACGAAGACGAGGACCCCGGAAAGGCCGGCAAAGCCGATGACGATCGAGATGAAGGTCAGGATCCGGCTCGCGGCGAGCGCGGCCAGCTCGGCGGTGCCGTAATGGCCGACGACCGCGACGTCGATCATGTGCATCAGGGTCCAGTTGAGGCTGGTCAGCATGATCGGCCAGGCCAGCCGGAGAATCCGGCCTGCTTCCACCATTACCTCTGCCCGGTTGTCCCGCATCGCCGCCGTCGATAGACGGTCGCCATGCGGATCGGAATACTGACCGGCGGCGGCGACGTGCCGGGGCTCAACGCCTGCATCAGATCGGCTGTCCTGTCGGCCGACGATCTCGGCTGGAGCGTCGTCGGCTTCCGCCGCGGCTGGGAAGGCGTGATGGCGATCGACCCGGCCGACCGCTCGAGCATCGAGTCGAACAGCGTCGAGCTGACCCGCGAAGGGGTAAGGGGAATCGACCGCGAGGGCGGCACCATCCTCCACACCTCGCGGCGGGACCCGCGCACCGCCGAGGGCGGCGATCGCACCCGCCATGTCCTCGAGGTTCTCGAAGCGCTCGGAATCGATGCGATGATCACCCTCGGCGGCGACGGCACGCTGCGCTTCTCGGCCCATCTCGCCGGCCAGGGGATGCCGGTCATCTCGGTGCCCAAGACGATGGACAATGACGTGTTCGGGACCGATTATTGCATCGGCTTCTCGACCGCGGTCAGCCGCTCGGTCGAGGCGATCAACGCCCTTCGGACCACCGTCGAAAGCCACGAGCGAATCGGGGTCGTCGAATTGTTCGGGCGAAGGAGCGGCGAGACCGCGCTTCTTGCCGGCTTCCTCGCCCAGGTCGATCGGACGATCATTGCCGAGGTTCCAGCCGATCTCGACGTCCTTCTTCCGCTCCTTGCCGAGGACAAGGCGTCCAACCCCGCCCATTATGCGATGTGCGTGATATCCGAGGGCGCGAGCATCGCCGGCGAGGCGGAGAGCGACGGCGATATCGGCAAGCCGGCGATCGAGCGGTCCGAAAGCGGGATCGGCCACCGGCTCGGCCGGGAGATCGGCGCTCGGCTGGGCGACGGCGTGGTGATCCAGGAGCTCGCTTATCTGATGCGCTCCGGCGAGCCCGACGCGATGGACCGGATGGTCGGATTCGCTTTTGGCGGCCTCGCCATCCAGCTTCTCGAGCGCGGCGAGAAAGCGCGGATGGTGACCCTCACCGACGGCAATTATGCCCATGTTCCGATCGACACCCTGCTCCAGGGGCGCAAGTCGGTGGACGTCAGCGCCCTCTACGACAGAGCAAGCTACCGGGCCCGCTTGATGCGCGTCGAAGGAATGCCCATGTTCCTGTACTAGAAGCCGTTGCGGTTCTGCCGGACGGCTGCTAGAGGCACCCGCCTGCCAGCGCCGGCCTTGTGCCGGCGGTTTCATGTGTGCGGTCGTGGCGGAACTGGTAGACGCGCAGCGTTGAGGTCGCTGTGGCCGAAAGGCCGTGGAAGTTCGAGTCTTCTCGACCGCACCAATGGACAGGTCGCCGTGCCTCCAGGGCACGGCTACGGAGCGCGGGGCGCTCCGTACCTGTCCAATCATCCCCTCAGCTAGACAGCGCTCCATCCGGGCGGCGGCGGCGATTCGCGCTTCGTCTCCGGGATGATTCGCCGAAGCTTGCGCGCGAAGCTGCGCAGGCAGACCTCGCTCTCGCCGAGCGGACCCGGCCGGTAATAAACCGATTCCATCCCCTTCTGGACCCTCGCGATCAGCGCCGTGTCTTCGGCATTGACTCGGCGGTTGATCCGCCAGTTGAGATAGCGCGCGGCCTTCATCTCGCGCCGGTCGTCGGGGATCGCATAGCTGATCTCGCGGATCATCGTCGTCGTCGGCCCGACCGGCACGAAATGCATGAAGTCGACCTGGTCGGGATAGATGTCGAAGGCGACGTTCGGCCACAGCTTGAAATAGAGCCAGCTTCGCTGCCTTGCCTCGGGCAGGTGCCCGGCCGCCGGGAGAAGCGCCTGGTACGCCCTTTCGGACGGGTTTGACGAAGGCCGATCGACCAGCTCGCCCGACATCCGATCGACATGCTCTCCCGCCTCGATCCGGTAATGGCCTCCGAACAGGCGGGTGAGGCCGGGATGGGCGACCGATATGTGGAGTCCGTCGGAATAATTGTCGGCGACATTCTTCCAGTTCACGGCGCGCGGCCGGTGCGTGATTCGGCCGAGCGCCTCGAGCGCCTCGAACCGATAGGGCGCGATCTCGGCCTCGAACGGCGCCATCATCTCGGCGACGCTCGGCCCGCCGCCTTCCAGGCGGACGAAGACGAAGCCTCGCCACGTCTCCAGCTCGATCGGGAACAGAGCGTGCCGTCCGAAATCGAGGCCGGGATAATCGGCCCGGCGGGGAACGCCGATCAGCCGTCCGTCATCGCCATAGGACCAGGCATGGTAGGGGCAGGTCAGCCGCCGGCTGCAGCCCTCGTCGCCGTCGACCAGCCGGGAGCCCCGGTGACGGCAGACATTCGCGAAGGCCCGGACCGCCCCGTCGCCGCCGCGGATCACCAGAACGCTCTCGCCGAGCAGCTCCAGGGTTCGCCACTGGCCAGGCTCTGCGAGATCGCTGGCGTGGCAGACGATCTGCCAGGACGGCCGGATCAGCCGCGCCATCTCGACCCGGAAATATTCCTCGTCATGATAGACCCAGCCGGGCAGGCTCAGATCGTCCTGGTCCTTCGGGTCTTCATGGATGAGGCGGACGATTTCCGACATGGTCCCCACCTAGCAGCAAGCACCGGCAAAGTCGCGCCAGACGACTTCGCGGTGCCGGCCAATTCCGGCGGATCGGCCTCGAGCCCGCATTGACGCGCCTCGCCCCGATGCCCACCTTGTCGTCATGGATCCGAAAAATCTGACCGACGAGGAATGGCGCCGGCGCCTCTCTCCCGAACAATATCAGGTGCTCCGCCAGAGCGGCACCGAGCGCGCCTTCACCGGCCTCTACTGGGACAATCATGACGAAGGCGGCTATCGCTGCGCCGGCTGCGGCGAGCTTCTGTTCGACAGCAGCACCAAGTTCGACAGCGGCTGCGGCTGGCCGAGCTTCACCAGCCCCGCCGAACGCGAGAAGGTGACGCTTCACCAGGACGACAGCCACGGCATGATCAGGACCGAAGTCCGATGCGCCCGCTGTGACGGGCATCTCGGCCACGTCTTCCCCGACGGCCCCGGTCCGGAAGGTCTTCGCTATTGCATAAATTCGGCGTCACTCGATTTCGAGAAGGGCAAGTAAGGCGCCGTTAAGGCGCGCCGCGCTTCTTCTTGCCGCCATGACTCCGCACCCCTATCGCTAGCCGTCAATGGCCAGCGCCGTCCCACCTTCCCGCCTCAGGCGGATCATCGTCACCAGCTTCAAGATCGCCCTCTATCTGCTGGTGGTCGCGCTCGTCGCGCTGGGCGTCGCGGTCTCGGTCGCGGTGAGCCAGCTGCCCACTTATCCCGAGCTGATCCGCCGCGACGATCTCGGCCAGATGATCCGGGTCCGGGCCGCCGACGGAAGCGTGATCCACTCCATGGGTCCGAGCTTCGGCGAATGGCTCCGTTATGACGAGATCCCGCCGATCATGCGCGACGCGATGGTGGCGGTGGAGGACCGGCGATTCCGATCCCACCCCGGCGTCGACCCGATCGGCATCGGCCGCGGCTTGTGGATCAGTCTCACCGACGGCGGCCGGGTCCGCGGCGTTTCGACGATCACCCAGCAGCTGGCCCGAAATATCTTCCTCACCAACGACCGCAGCTTCGCCCGCAAGGTCCGCGAGGGCATCCTGGCGCTCGCTCTGGAGTGGCGCTTCTCGAAGGACCAGATCCTCGAACTCTATCTCAACCGGGTCTATTTCGGCGGCGGCGCCTATGGCATCGACGCCGCCTCGAGGCGTTTCTACGGCCACAGCGCCAACCAGCTCGGAATCGCCGAGGCAGCAATCATCGCCGGACTGGTCAAGGCGCCGTCCAATTATTCGCCGACCGCGGACACCGATGCCGCCCGCGACCGTGCCGCCGTCGTCATCGACCTGATGGTCCGCAACGGCACCATCACCCAGCGCCAGGCGGCGGCGTCGGACCCGAACGACGTCGAGCTTGTGCGGACGTCCGAGCGCCAGAACAGCACCCGCTATTTCACCGACTGGGTGCTTCCTCAGCTCGACATGCTGATCGACGAGACGGTTCAGCCGATCGACGTCTGGACCACGCTCGATCTCGGCATGCAGGCCGCCGCCGACCGATCGATCAACGCCCATACGCCCCAGGGCGCTCAGGGCGCTCTTGTCTCCCTCGACCGCGACGGCGCCGTCCGGGCGATGATCGGCGGACGCGATTATGTCAGCTCGATCTACAACCGCGCCACCCAGGCGACCCGGCAACCAGGCTCGGCGTTCAAGCTGTTCGTCTATCTGGCCGCGCTCGAAGCCGGCTACGAGCCGACCAGCGTCGTCGAGGATTCGCCGATCAATGTCGGCGGCTGGAGCCCGCGCAACGACAGCGGGCGCTTCGCCGGTCCGGTCACCTTGCGGCAGGCGCTCGCTTATTCGATCAATACCGTCGCGGTTAAGCTTTCCCAGGACGTCGGAACGAGGACGGTGGCGGACATGGCGCAGCGGCTGGGAATCACGACCCGGGTCGCCACCAATCCCAGCATGGCGCTCGGCACGTCGGAAGTCCGGCTGATCGACATCACCCGCGCTTATGCGGCGATCGCCCGCGGCGGAGTCGCGGTGACGCCCTACGGCATCAGGCGGGTGACGACGGCCGACGGCACCCTGCTCTACCAGAACCAGGCGGACGAATCGCGGGTGCTCGTCGCCCCCTGGGTCGCTGCCCAGATGACCGATTTGCTTCAGGGCGTCGTCACCCACGGCTCCGGCCGCGGTGCCGCTCTCGGCCGGCCGACCGCCGGCAAGACCGGAACGACGAGCTCGAACAAGGACGGATGGTTCATCGGCTTTTCGAGCGGGATCACGACCGGCGTCTGGATGGGCCGGGACGATTCACGCCGGCTGGCGGGGCTTGCCGGCGGCCGGGCGCCGGCCAGGGCCTTTCACGACTTCATGATCCGGGCCGTCGCCAACCGGCCGGCGGAACCGTTCGCCACCGAGGTCGCGTCGCCGGACTGGCAGACCGAGCCGGACGAGGAAGTCTGGTTCGCTCCGCCCGACGATTCGCCGGCCTTCGTCGACGAACATGGCAACCCGATCAATCCTGGGCTTCCGCCGGAAATGATCGGTCCCGAAGAGGTGATTCGCGAGGATGAGCCGAAGGAGGACAGGCTCGACCGAGACTGGCTCGACCGGGCGATCAACCGGCCGCGTCCGCCGGTCCGGGAGCCGGCACCGAAAAGGCCGCCGGAGCCGGCACTCCGTGACCAACGTGAGCAGCGTGACCAGCGCGATCAGCGCGAGCCGCGAGCCGACCTCTTCAGGATCTGAGCTTCAGCCGCGGCGGCCGATGCGGTGAAGGGCGGCGCCTTCGCGGCGGAGCCACAAGCGCGCCGGCCGCGGATCCTCGCCGAGCAGGGCCTCGACCAGCAGATGGAATTCACGGCCGTGGTTTAGGTGGATGAGGTGCGCCACTTCATGAGCGACCGTGGCCCGGCGAACGAAATCGGGGGCAAGGATAAGGCGCCAGCTATAGCGGATGCTTCCGCTCGCCGAGCAGCTGCCCCAGCGCGAGACCGGATCGCCGATTCCGATCCGGACCAATCGGGCCTTCGCCTTCGCCGCGAGATCCTCCGTCTCCCGGCCGAGGACGGACCTGGCCTCCGCCTTGAGCCAGCGAAGGATCCGCCCTTCCACGGTCTCGGCGGGTCCGCCGACGACGAGCCGGTCGCCCGAATGCTCGATCCGCCGCGGTCGCGAAGGCTGCCAGTCGATGACCAGCGGCTCCCCTCGAAAAAGAATGGTGCCGCCCGGCAGGATCGGCGCGACGTCTGGGATCTCCGCGAGCCTGGTCTCGATCCAGTCGCGATGCCCGGCGGCCCAGGCGAGCGCCTGGCTCTTCGAGGTTCGCTTCGGAACGGTGAGGAGAACCGCGCGGGTCCGCGGATCGACTCGAAGCCGAAGCCGCCGGGCGCGCGGCGAGACGCGCATCGTCAATGGGGCGCCGGCGAAGCTGAGCTCAGAGCTCACGGTCGACGATATGATGTTCGAGCTCGCCGGCCTGGTCCTCGGTCACGGTCCAGCCGCGAACCGACATGCCCGCTTCGTGAACCGATTCCGGATCGCCGCTGATCAGATAGTGCCAGTCATGGAGCGGCCGGCCTTCGTGGCGAAGCCGGTAGGCGCAGGTCGACGGAAGCCAGTCCATCCGGCCGATGTTCGCCTGGCTCAGCCGGACGCAGTCGGGGACATAGGCGCGGCGATCGCGATAATCGCTGCAGCGGCAGCTCTTCCGGTCGAGGAGCCGGCAGGCGACGTTGGTGGGGAACAGCTCGCCGGTGACCTCGTCCTCCAGCTTGTGGAGGCAGCATTTGCCGCAGCCGTCACACAAGGCCTCCCATTCGGCGCGGTTGAGCTCCGTCAGCGGCAGCTCCCAGAAACGCTCCCTCAACGCACCCATTTGTCGAGCTCCGCGGCGACCCCTGAAGGGCCTTGGTCATGGGGGATGATCGCCACTGGCTCGCCCTCGGGACCGTAGAGGACGGCGATCCGGAGATGATCGACCAGATACTCGCCTCCCGGAGTCGCCGGCGGCTGCGCCTGATAGGTGATCGCATAGGCCCGGGCGGCCCGGGCGATCTCCTCCTCGCTGCCGGTGAGGCCGATCAGCCGTGGATGGAAGGCGGCGACGTAACGGGACAGCGCTTCGACCGTGTCGCGGCGGGGATCGACGGTGATGAAGATCGGCTGGACCTTCTCCGCTCGCTCCGAATCCTCGCTCTCGAACTGGCGGAGTCCCGCCGAGAGAGTCTGAAGGTCGACCGGGCAGACATC
This sequence comes from uncultured Sphingosinicella sp., assembly GCA_966193865.1. GTDB lineage: Bacteria > Pseudomonadota > Alphaproteobacteria > Sphingomonadales > Sphingomonadaceae > Allosphingosinicella. The sequence continues at coordinate 22,513 of CBIGXQ010000003.1, forward strand.
GGGGCAAAAGGAATAGCCGAAATAGACCAGCCGATATTTGCCGGCAAAGTCGGTGTCGCTGACCTGTCGTCCCTGATGAGAGGTGAGAGTGAACGGACCGCCCATGGTCGCGCCCTTGAGGGGCGGATCGCCGGCGGCGGGGCTGCAGGCGGCGAGCATCAGAGCGAGCATCGTCAGTAGCAGGCCGGACAGGCGTTCCATCGCGCTTTCATTCATGACAGGGGCAGACTCGCTTTGCTAAAGCGAGTCAAGCAGGTCGGGCCTAAGCGGGGATTTTCAAGATCATGACGCGATTCAACGTCCGTTTACTCGCGGCTGCCCTGGCCGCGGTCATCGCCGTCCCGGCCCTTGCCCAGATCGGCTTTTCCGACGGCTACGCCTTCCTCAAGGCGGTCAGGGAGCGCGACGGCACGAAAGTGATGGAGGCGGTCAACAATCCCGGTTCCACGGTCATCAACCATCGCGATTCCGAAACCGGCGACGGCGCCCTTCATATCCTCGTCCGCGACCGCAACCTGGCCTGGCTTCGATTCCTGCTGGCGCGCGGTGCCCGCCCCGATATCCAGAACGACGGCGGAACCACCCCGCTCCAGCTCGCCGCCCAGATCGGCTGGGTCGCCGGCGCCGAGGCCCTGCTCGACCGTCGGGCCGACCCCAATCTTTCCAATTCGCGCGGCGAGACTCCCTTGATCTTCGCCGTCCAGGGACGTCACCTGGCGATGGTCCGGCTCCTCGTCAGCCGTCGGGCCGACCCCGATCTGAGCGATTCCCAGCAGGGCTATTCGGCGCTCGATTATGCGCGGCGGGATCCCCGGGCCGCGCAGATCCTCCGTGAGCTCGAGGCACCGCGGCCGACCGCGGCGCCGGGCACGAACTGATCAGTCCAGTCCAGCCAGGCCCGGGTCGAGGCTGCCGGCCAGCCTGAGCGCCGCCCGCCGGGCGAATCGCAATGTCTCCGCCTTGCGCCGGGCCGCGGCGAGCGGCCGGTGAGGCGCTTCGCGGACGATGTCGGCATCGTAGCGATCGGCGACGATCAAGCCCGCGCAATCGGGGCCGAGGCCGTCGCCGTCGAACGGATCGAGCGGAAAACCCGCAGGCACCGCCCAGTAGAAGCGGTCGCAATAATCGAGATAATCGCCCCATTTGCGATCGCCGAGCAGGTCCGCTCTCGAGACCTTGATCTCGACGATGATCAGCTGGCCCTTGGCGTCGATCGCCACCATGTCCGCTCGGCGGCCGTTCGGCAGCGGCACCTCGCACAGGGCGTAGAGGTCCTGGCGGAAGAACAAGCGTGCGATACCGCGAGCGACGTCGCGAGCGACCATCGGCGCGTCGGCGAAGCAATCGAGGGTGGGCGAATCGGGCAGTGTGGCCATGCGCCAACCTAGAATGAAACAAGAACGCGTGAAAGCCGGACGCGCGGCATTCGTCCGGCGTCGGGAATGGCGAAAAGGCCCGTTCCCCCGGGCAGCGGGGAACGGGCCGATAATCGGGCGCACCGCCCGAAGCGACTAGCGATAGAAGATGTGGTTGCCGACCGTTGCGACCCGCGTGCGGCGCCAGCCCGGGCTGACGTGACGCGCATGGAAGAACAGCGCCCTCGGAGCCGCGCCGTCGGCGAGGTCGCGGGTGGCGATCTGGGCGATGGCGACGGCGGTCCGCCAGTCGCGCGAAGCCCGCGGCGGAGTCGGGATGACGCCGCCCCGGACGAACGAGAATTGGCCGCGCTGGCGGACGACTCCGCACAGGGTCGAAGCGAAGCGGCCAGACTCGGCGCGGTTGATCACCACTTCGGCCACGGTGAGCTGACCGGTCAGCGGTTCGCCCTTGGATTCGTAATAGACGGCCCGGGCAAGGCAATCCGTCTCTTCGTCGGAGGGGTCGGCGCTCGAATAATCGGCGACGAGCTCTGCCAGGCTGCGACCGTCTCGCTCGTCGGCGGGCTCAGTGGCGGCAGGCTCTTCTTCTTCGGTCGGCAGCGCCGGCGCGAAGGCATGGGTGACGACGGGTACGGCGCCGTCGGCCGTGATCGCGGGCTGGGCCGACTGGTCGACATCATTGAGGCCGATATCCATCGCCTGGACGGCGACCGCGGTATGCTCGGTATAGGAGATGCCGGGAGTGGCCGGAGCCTCGGACGCGATCGTCGGGTCGACGAACGAGGTGAAGGCGAAAAAGGAAAAGGCGGCCACGGCGAAGGCCGTAGCGCGATATTTGCGACGCATTGAAACTCAGTTCTTTGCGGTTGGCTCTCTGGGGCCGGCACGAAAGAAGATCGTCGCCCTGATCACCACCCGACTCGCGTGGACACCCGCCATTTGGCTGAAGGGCGGCCCCCGCTCTTGCGCTTGAAGTGCTGTTCCGGGGCTAGCGGGGCCTCGTTCCGGGCGTCAACTGAAGGAGTTCATTTCAGCGGCGAACCGTTCGGCTGATGCGATATCCAGTTCCAAAATCCACAAATCGGGATCGAACTTTTGGCGCCGCTCGAGGAACGTTTTCAACTCTCTTTCGTTTTCAATGACTTGCCCTGATTCTCGCCAGGAATAGCTGCCGTCGGGCTGGAGCAGTCGCTCCAGAAACCGCGGATTTGCGCCCTTTTCCAGCAATATTACGGCCACGGCGCCGGCCGTCGAATCGCCCTTGGCGAGCACGGTTCCGAATCCCCCTTCGGCCTCGGCCCGGCGGAGCAGGGCGCTCACCAGGACCGAACCGGCGAGGCGGGGCTCGGTCATTCGGGGCGGTAGCCCTCGAGCCCGGACAAGGCGATGTGGGAGCGCATGAACGTGCCGGTGCCTCGAGCCGCCTCCTCGCCATCGGCGAGGAGAAGCCTCGCTTCGCCGACGAACACCCGTCTCTTGCCGCTGATCCAGCGGCCCTCGGCGACGACCGGACCGCTCCTGATCGGCCGGGTGAAGACGAGGTTGAACGCCGTCGTGAGGAGGAAGCGGTCGCTCACCAGCGAATTGCAGGCGTAGAAGGCGGCGTCGTCCATCATCTTGAAATAGAGCGTGCCGTGAGCGGCGCCGGCGGCGTGAAAGACGGAATCATCGACCTCGAATCTGATCCGCGCCTGGCCCGGCTCGGCGATTTCGATGTCGGATCGGAACAAGGCGTTGACCGGCGCCGAACGATAGAGCGCCTCGAGGCCGCGGAAATGTGCCTTTTGGCCCGCTTCAGGCGGCATCGCGCGCTTCGACTCCGGCGAGGAGGGCGAAAAGGGCGTCCTTGGACCGGGCGCCGCGAAGCTTGGCGACGACCTGCCGGTCGCGAAAGGCGCGGCTGACGCTGGCGAGCGCCTTCAAATGGTCGGCGCCAGCGTCGGGCGGGGACAGGAGAAGAAAGACGAGATCGACCGGGATCCCGTCGATCGCCTGGAAATCGATCGGAGTCTCGAGCCTGGCGAAGACGCCGAAGACATGGTCCAGCCCTTCGATCTTCCCGTGCGGGATCGCCGCTCCACCACCGAATCCGGTCGAGCCGAGCTTCTCGCGCTCGTTGACGCTGCTGACGATCTGCTTCGCGGGCAGCCCGGTGAGCCGCGCGGCGATCGCCGCGAGCTGCTGGAACAGCGCCTTCTTGTTGGCGGCGTTGAGGTCCGCCTCCACCGCGTCGATCGACAATATATCGGAAACATTGCTCATCAGGTGCACCGATGGGAGCGTCGCGCTCCCTTTGAAAATGAGAAAATAAACGGCGCCGCTCAGTCGCGCTGGGGCTCGACCCAGCCGATCGTGCCGTCGCCCCGTCGATACACCATGTTGAATCGGCCGGTGCCGCTGTTCCTGAACATCAGGGCGTTGGTGTTGCGAAGATCGAGAAGCATGACCGCGTCGGGCACGGATGCCGTCGGCACGTCCACCCGGGTCTCGACGATCACCGGCGGATTGTCGACCACTTCCTCTTCTTCGGGCGGAGGTGCAAAAACGGTATAGCCTGCCTCGACGGCCTCTGCGGCGGCCTCGGCATGAGAGGCCTGGGCGTGCCGGTCCTTCAACCGGCGCTTGTAGCGGCGAAGCTGCTTTTCGATCCTGTCCGCCGCCTGGTCGAAAGCGGGATGGGCCTGGGCAGCCGAGCCATGGCCCTTGAGGACGACGCCCTGCGGCACGTGAGCGACGATGTCGCAGGTGAAGCTGTGGTCGTAAGGACCCTTGCCGAAAGTGACTTGCGAGGAGATCGCCCGGGAGAAGTATTTCTGAGCAATCGCGGTGAGGCGCGCATCGACGTGAGAACGAAGCGCTTCGCCGGTTTCGATCTGATGACCGGACACCCGGATGTCCATCGCCTTCTCCAATGCTGTTCCGCGGCGCATTTGGGCGCGCGAAGCCCGCAGGTCAATCGCGGGCGAGCCGGTTCCAGATCGGATCCTTGATCGCGGCGATGAAATCGGCGTGCCTGACCAATTCCTCCTCGCTCGGCGAGTGAGGCCGCGGCGGGCGAATCACCGCGACGAGACCGGCGCCGTCGCCGGCCGGCCCGATCGCTGGCTCCGACTCGCTTTCGATCAGCTCGGCGACGAGGGTCAGGCCGATCTGGCGGCCGCCGGTCAGCTCGACATAGACCTGGGCCAGCAACTGGGCGTCGATGAGCGCACCATGCTTGACCCGGAGCGAGCGATCGACTCCGAAGCGGGTGCAGAGCGCATCGAGGCTGTGCTTGGCGCCGGGGAATTTCTGGCGGGCGAGGACGAGCGTGTCCACCATCCGCGATGAGCAGACGGTGGGACGGCCGCAGCTTCCAAGCTCGTGGTTGAGGAAGCCGAAGTCGAAGCTCGCATTATGGGCGACGAGCGGCGATTCGCCGATGAACTCGAGCAAATCCTCGCAACGCTCCTCGAAGAGCGGCTTGTCCGACAGGAACCGGTCCGACAGGCCGTGAACCGCCTCGGCCTCGCTCGGCATCGGCCGGCCGGGATTGAAATAGGCATGGAAGGTGCGGCCGGTTTCGACCCGGTTGAACATCTCGACGCAGCCGATCTCGACAAGCCGGTCTCCGCCTTGGGGGCTGAGGCCCGTGGTCTCGGTGTCGAAGACGATTTCGCGCATCGCCAAGCTATGAATCCGACGTGGCCGAGAGGCAAGCGACGATGCGGCGAACCGAGGCTCTCGTTTCGTCCTTGGAACCTCCCGTCGGAATGACGAAGTCGGCACGGGCGCGCTTCTCCGCATCGGGCAGCTGGAGGCCCAGGATCCGCTCGAACTTCTCGGCGGTCATACCGGCGCGGGCGAGGACCCGATCGCGCTGGATCCCGGCCGGCGCCGACACGACCGCGATCTTGTCGACCAGGTTCCAGCCGCCTTTTTCGAACAGGAGCGGGATGTCGAGCACCACCAGAGGTGAATCGGCGTGCGCCGCCAGGAAGGCATCGCGCTCGCGGCCGACGGCGGGATGAATCAGCGCTTCGAGCCGCTGAAGCGATTCCGGGGCGCCGAGCACCCGCTCCGACAAAGCGCCGCGATCGACTCCATGGGCGCCGGTGGTGCCGGGGAAAGCGCCTTCGATCTCGGCGACGAGCGCGCCCTCCGGTCCCTGAAGCCGATGAACCACCTGGTCGGCGTCGAACACCGGAACCCCTTCGTCGGCGAACATCTTCGCGACCGTCGTCTTGCCCATTCCGATCGAGCCGGTGAGTCCCAGCCGCAATGTCATGACGTCAGTCGGCCGAACAGTTCAAGATCCATGTCCGGACCCGGCTTGGCCCCGAAAAAGAGCTCGAACGCGTAACGCGCCTGATCGACGAGCATGGCCAATCCGTTTGCGGTCATCAGATCCCTGACCCGAGCGCGCGCGAGAAGCTCGGTCTCGACCGGGTCATACACCATGTCGAGAACGCCCGAATAGCGGCTCAAGCTGTCGACCAGAGCGAGCATGGGCTCGGGCATGGGTGGATAGCCGGACATGCCGAGGGGCGAGGCGTTGATCAGTCGCATCGGGAGGAGGATTTCGGGCCGATCCTCGAGCGTCCAGGCCTCCCCGTAGAGTTCGAACTCGTCCAGGAGTCGCTTCGCCTTTTCCTTGCGACGGCCGAAGACATGGACTTCGAGGGCGCCGATTCCCTGCAGATGATGGAGCGTCGCCCGGGCCGCGCCGCCGGTGCCGATGACGATGACCGGATCCTTGGCCTCGAACATTCCGAGGTTGAGAAAGAGACCCCAGACATCGGTATTGGTCGCGAACAGGCCCCCGTCGGCCTTGGCGACGCAATTGATCGCGCCGGTGGCCTGCGCCTGTTCCTCGACATGGTCGACGAACCCGGCAACCCGCTCCTTCAGCGGCATCGTGACGTTGCAGCCGCGCCAATGGGGATCGGCGCGGCGCGATTCGAAATAATCGCGAAGCTCGTCCGGGCGCACGCACGTCGCCCGATATTCGCCCTCGATGCCGAGCTTCTGAAGCCAGAAATTGTGGATCAAAGGCGACTTCGAATGGGCGATCGGATCGCCGATCACCTCGGCATAGGGCCCGTCCATCAGCTTCGCAGGACCCCCTGCTCGCGAAGGAAGGCGAGCAGCGGAAGGAGCGGCAGTCCCAGGATGGCGAAGTGGCTGCCGTCGATCTGCTCGAACAGCTGAACTCCGGGCCCCTCGATCCGATAGCCGCCGACGCTCCAGCGGACATGCGCATATTCACGGTCCAGATAATCGTCGACGAACGCCTCCCCGAACTTGCGCATCCGAAGCGCCACGCTTTCGCTGCAGCCCCAGATCCGCTGGCCGTCACGGACGATCACGGCAGCCGAATGGAGATAGTGGGTCGTCCCGGCGAGCATGAGCAGCTGATCGCGAGCCTCGGCGCGCGAGGCCGGCTTGCTGAACAGGAGGCCGTCAGACGTCTCCAGCGTCTGGTCGGCGCCGAGAACGAGCGCGCCGGCACCCGCGGCGACGCTCTTCGCCTTCAGCTCGGCAAGCATCTCGGCGAGATCGCGCGGTTCGAAACCCGCTTCGAGCAGGCCCTGCTTGGCAGTCTCCTCGTCCAGGTCCGGATCGGCGATCTCGAACTCGACCGCTGCCGCCTCGAGCATGCGCCGGCGAGTCTCGCTCTTCGAGGCGAGCAGGAGAATCATGGTGCCGCCTGCTCGATCCGCTCGGCGCAGAGCTTGACGATCGCCAGGGCCGTTTCCTCGATCGAGCGCCGGGTGACGTCGATCACCGGCCAGCCATGGTCGGCGAACAGTCGGCGGGCGAAGGCGAGCTCGGCATTGACCGCCTCGGCATCGACATAGTCCGTTTCCGGCGCCTGGTTCAGCGACAACAGGCGGTTGCGGCGGATCTGGATCAGCCGGTCGGGATTGGTGGTGAGGCCGACGATCAACGGATGCTTGAGCTGGAACAGGTTCGGCGGCGGCGGCGATTCCGGCACCAAAGGGATGTTGGCGACCTTGTAGCCGCGATTGGCGAGATAGATGCTGGTCGGGGTCTTCGACGTTCGGGAAACGCCGGCGAGGACGATGTCGGCCTCCTCCCAATTCTCCGGCATGATCCCGTCGTCATGAGCGATGGTGAACTGGATCGCGTCGACCCGGGCGAAATAGGCCGCGTCGAGCGCGTGCTGGCGGCCGGCCCGGCCCTTGGCCTGCTCGCCGCTGATCGCCGACAAGGCGTCGATCACCGGATCGAGCACCGACACGGCATGGATCCCGCGGCGGCGACATTTCTGTTCGAGCTCGCGGCGGATCAGCGGATTGACGACGGTATAGAGGACCAGGCCGGGACGACGCTCGACATCGTCGAGGACCCGGTCGAGATGCCCTTCGGAGCGGACCATCGGCCAGAGATGGCGAAGCGCCTCGACCGTGTCGAACTGGGCGAGGCACGCCTTGGCGACCATGTCGAGCGTCTCGCCGGTCGAGTCGGACAGAAGATGGAGATGGAGCTGCTTCAATGAGCGACCTTCTTCAAGGGTGACATCCGATTCCCCTACCCACGGATTTCCGGCAAATGCAGGCGACCGATCCTCAGGCTCGGAAGCGGGAGCGATCATGCCCGTCGCGCCTGTGGAAAAATATGGGGAAATCGCTAGCTGAACCCTGCGCACGACATCAAGGACAGGATTCGTCCAGCGCCGCCGCGAGATCATCCACAGCTCCACGAACAGTGCATGATTTCCACCCCCAGGCTGTGGATCGCGGGGATGAGCGTCGCGACTCCGCGGATTCCCGCGCGATGCCGGACGTCAAGCTGTTGGCAAAATTTGTGCGAGCCAATAAACCCCGCACTCCGGCCTTCTACTAACCTCAACAGACTCTCTTAGAATCTAAATATATTAGAGAAGAGAGCGGAGCCTTTCTGTCTTATGTCCGCCGCCGAAAAGCCGTTGCTCACCGTCCTGAATGGCGGAAATCCGGGAAAAACGCCGATCTGGCTGATGCGCCAGGCCGGCCGCTACCTTCCGGAATATCGCGCGCTGAGGGCAGCGAAAGGCGGCTTCCTCGAGCTCGTCTACGATCCCGAGGCGGCCGCCGAGATCACGCTTCAGCCGATCCGCCGTTTCGCTTTCGACGGCGCCATCCTGTTTTCCGACATCCTGATCGTGCCCCATGCTTTGGGCCAGGATCTGCGTTTCGAGGCCGGCGAAGGACCGCGGCTTGCGCCGCCGCTCGTCGATGCCGCCTTCGCTTCGCTGGAGCGGGTCGAGGCCCGTCTCGAGCCGATCTATCGAACTGTGGAGAAAGTTCGCTCGACGCTTCCCGCGCAAACGACTTTTCTCGGCTTCGCGGGAAGTCCCTGGACGGTCGCGACCTACATGATCGCCGGGCAGGGAAGTCGGGACCAGGCCGAAGCCCGCCATTTCGCCTATCGCGATCCCAAAGCCTTTGCCGAGATCGTCGATGCGGTCGCGGACATGACGGTCGATTATCTTTCCGGCCAGATCGCGGCCGGAGTCGAAGCGGTTCAATTGTTCGATAGCTGGGCGGGAAGCCTCGCTCCGGCGCAATTCGAGCAATGGGTGATCGCTCCGAATGCCCGGATCGTCGCCGCCCTGAAGGCTCGTCATCCCGATGTTCCCGTCATCGGCTTTCCCAAGGGGGCCGGAGCCAAGCTTGCGGCTTATGCCCGCGAGACCAGGGTCGACGCGATCGGCCTCGACGAGACCGTCGACCCCGCCTGGGCAGTGTCGGCCTTGCCGGCCGACCTTCCGATCCAGGGCAATCTGGACCCGCTGGCTTTGCTTGCCGGCGGCTCGGCGCTTGAAAGCGCGGTCGCTCGCATCCTAAAGGTGTTCGAGGGGAGGCCCCATATCTTCAACCTCGGCCACGGCATCATCAAGGAAACGCCGATCGGCCATGTCGAGCGGCTGATCGAGCTGGTCCGCGATCCTTCCCGGAGGCCGGCTTGATTGGCGTACTGGAATCAGCCCTGACCGACACCTATCTCTGGCTGAAGGCCGGCCATGTCATTTTCGTGATCTTCTGGATCGCGGGGCTGTTCATGCTTCCGCGCTTCTACGTCTATCACCAGGAATCGGCCGCCGGCTCCGCCGAGGAGCAGAGATGGATCGAGCGTGAGCGCAAGCTTCGCGGGATCATCATCACTCCGGCGATGATCCTCGTGTGGATCCTCGGCCTGTCGCTCGCCTGGACCACCGACGCCTTCAGTCAGAACTGGTTCCTTGCCAAGTTCGCCATCGTCGTCGCCCTCTCGGGCTATCATGGCTGGATGGTCGGCTACGGCAAGAAGCTCGCCGCCGGCGCCCGTCCGGTCAGCGGCAAGGCGCTCCGCCTGATGAACGAGCTGCCCGGAATCGCGGTCGTCCTGATCGTCGTGCTGGTGATCGTCAGGCCGTTCTGAATCGCGCTTGCTTGACTCGAATCCGGGCGGAGCATAACGGCCTTTAGGTCGTTAGCCTGCCGTCCGTGCGGGTTGTTCAAGCACTACCTTCCAAATTTTCCGAGAGCATCCCGCCCGGAATCCGCATCCCATAGAGAATCCTGATGCATCTTAATGATCTGAAGCAGAAGACCCCGGCCGAGCTGGTCGCCATGGCCGAGGAGCTCGGAGTCGAGGGCGCGTCGACCCTGCGCAAGCAGGAGCTGATGTTCTCGATCCTCAAGGTCCGCGCCGAGGGCGGCAACGAAATCATGGGCCAGGGGACGATCGAGGTCCTCCAGGACGGATTCGGCTTCCTTCGCTCCGCCGATTCCAACTATCTCGCCGGCCCCGACGACATCTACGTCTCGCCGAACCAGGTCCGGAAGTTCGGTCTCAGGACCGGCGACACGGTCGAGGGCGAGATTCGCGGCCCTAAGGAAGGCGAGCGCTATTTCTCGCTGGTCCGGGTCAGCCAGGTCAATTTCGACGACCCCGACGCCGTTCGGCACCGGGTCAATTTCGACAATCTCACGCCGCTCTATCCGGACGAGAAGCTGACTCTCGACAGCGCCGATCCGACGGTGAAGGACAAGTCGGCGCGGGTGATCGACATCATCTCGCCGCAGGGCAAGGGCCAGCGCGCCTTGATCGTCGCTCCGCCCCGGACCGGCAAGACGGTGCTTCTCCAGAACATCGCCCGGGCGATCACCGACAATCATCCCGAGGTCTTCCTCATCGTGCTCCTCATCGACGAGCGTCCCGAGGAAGTGACCGACATGCAGCGATCGGTGAAGGGCGAGGTCATCTCCTCGACCTTCGACGAGCCGGCCAGCCGTCACGTCCAGGTCGCCGAGATGGTGATCGAGAAGGCCAAGCGGCTCGTCGAGCACAAGAAGGATGTCGTCATCCTGCTCGATTCGATCACCCGCCTCGGCCGCGCCTACAACACGGTGGTTCCGAGCTCGGGCAAGGTTCTGACCGGCGGCGTCGACGCCAACGCCCTTCAGCGGCCGAAGCGTTTCTTCGGCGCCGCCCGAAACATCGAGGAAGGCGGATCGCTGTCGATCATTGCCACCGCCTTGATCGATACCGGGTCGAAGATGGACGAGGTCATCTTCGAGGAGTTCAAGGGCACCGGCAATTCGGAGATCGTCCTCGACCGCAAGGTTTCGGACAAGCGGATCTTCCCGGCGCTCGACGTCGGCAAGTCCGGAACCCGCAAGGAAGAGCTCCTGGTCGATCAGGCCAAGCTGTCCAAGATGTGGGTGCTTCGCCGTATCCTGATGCAGATGGGCACCGTCGACGCGATGCAATTCCTTCTCGACAAGATGAAGGACGCCAAGTCGAACGAGGATTTCTTCGCCTCGATGAACCAGTAGCGGCAAGGGGCGTTCGCCGAAGATGCTCGAGATCCTGACCAATTTGTCGATCGCGGCCGGTGGCGTCGGCGGCATCTGGAATTCCATCGTCCACGATTTCTCGAACATCGGCGAGCCCGCTGCGCTGGCCGCGTTCGGCCAGGTCCTGATGATCGACATCATGCTGGCCGGCGACAATGCGATCGTCGTCGGTGCGCTTGCCGCTGGCCTCCCCGCCGAACAGCGCAAGAAGGTCATCCTGATCGGCATCATCGCCGCTCTGGTGCTGAGAATCTTCTTCGCCTTGCTCGTCACCCAGCTGATGCAGATCGTCGGCCTGATCCTGGCGGGCGGCGTGCTGCTGCTGTGGGTGGCGTGGAAGATGTATCGCGAGATCCGTCACGCCGGCGAGTCGGCCGGATCGGCCGAGATCCATGGCGACGAGCATAGCGGCCTGAGGCCCGCCAAGAGCTTCGCTGGCGCTGCCTGGGCGGTGGCGCTGGCCGACGTGTCGATGAGCCTCGACAACGTCCTGGCGGTCGCCGGAGCGGCCAAGGACCACCCCGGCATCCTGATGATCGGCCTCGTGCTTTCCGTGGCCCTGATGGGCCTGGCGGCCAACGTCATCGCCAAATATATCGATCGCTACCGCTGGATCGCCTGGATCGGCCTGATCGTCATCCTCTGGGTCGCCGGCAAGATGATCTATGAAGGCTTCGTCGATCACGAAGTCGGCGTGCTTCAATATTTCTGGGCGGACGCCGTCGAAGGCCGCTGAGGCCGTCACGAAACGGCAACTGCGCGCTGCCTATAAGGGCGTATGATCGGCAGATGGCGGCACCGAGACCGGGAATGCACTCAGTGCGCCTTCTGGGTGAGGCTCATCCTCTGGGCCAGCCGGAACGCCCGCGCCTGAAGCCCGGACCGCCGAAAAGGCAGTCGTGCCTCCGCTGAAGGCGGGATTCAGCCCCCTGATCAGGCGAGATGCTCTTCGAAAAAGGCTTCCGTCCGGCGATCGGCGAGCTTTGCCGATTCCTCGCTCCGTCTCTTGCCCATCTCCGCGGCGAAGCCATGATCCTCGCCGGGATAATCGAGGAGCGTCACCCGCGGATGGCCGTCGAGGGCGTCGTGAATCGCCTTCTGCTTGTCCTTCGGCACGAAATGGTCGTCGCCGGCAATGTGAAGCAGGACCGGCCGAGCGATGGCATTCTTCTCATGGAGCAGATTGTCGAGGCCGACTCCGTAATAGCCGACGCTGGCGTCGACGTCGGTTCGGGTCGACGTCATGAAGGCGAGCCGGCCCCCCAGGCAATAGCCGACCGCTCCGACCTTCGCGCCCTCGGGAAGCCGCCGGCGCGCCTCGCGGATGGTCGCCTCGATGTCCCGGACGGCCTGGTCCTGGTCGAGACGCTGCATCAGCCCCAAAGCCTGCTGGAACTGATCGGGCAAATCGGGATCGAGCTCGACTCCCGGCTCCAGGCGCCAGAACAGATCGGGGGCAAGAGCGACATAGCCGAGGCTGGCCAGATGATCGCATTTGCGGCGGATCCCCTCATTGACCCCGAATATCTCCTGGATGACGATGATGGCGCCGCGGGGATCGCCTTCCGGCTCCGCGAGATAGGCCTTGAAGCTTTCGCCGCCTTCGAGCGTCGGCACGTCGATCATCGTCTCGTCCTCCTCCACTTGCGAAGCGGCGGACTATAGCCATAGAGCCTATCGCGAAAAGGTGGTTGCCGCCTTTTCGCGCCGGGCGTTACGACGTTCGGGCCGAACAGCCGGAGGATCGAGGATGAAGGTCACGGTAGACGTGGATTGCACGCCCGAGGAGGCGCGCCGCTTTCTCGGTCTCCCCGATCTGACGGCGGTCCATGCCGCCTTTGTCGAGAAAATGCAGAAGGCGGTGAGCGAAGGTCCTTCGCCGGAAGCCTATGCCGACATGATGAAGGCGTGGGGGCCGATGAGCGAAGCGGGGCTCGGCATGTGGCGTCAGATGCTCGAGCAGATGAGCGGAAAGCCGCAAAGCTGAACGACACCATCTACGCGCTCTCCTCGGGCCAGCCGCCGGCCGCGATCGCTTTGGTCAGGATCAGCGGCCCGGCCGCCGATTCCGCGCTTCAGGCGCTCGTCGGGCAGCTTCCGGAGCCGCGTCTCGCCACCCTCTCCCCGTTGCGCTGGAACGGCGAGCTCCTCGACAACGCCCTCATCCTGAGATTCCGCGGCCCGAACAGCGCCACCGGCGAGGATGTCGCCGAGCTTCACCTTCACGGCGGCCGTTCGGTCGTGGCTTCCGTGCTTTCCGCACTGGCGCAGATCGATGGACTTCGGCCGGCGCTTCCGGGGGAATTTACCCGCCGCGCCTTCGAGAATGGCCGGATCGACCTTGCCGAGGCCGAGGGGCTCGCCGATCTGCTCGAGGCGGAGACCGAGTCGCAACGCCGCAACGCCCTCCTCCTCGCCGGCGGCGCGCTCAGCCGCCAGGTCGAATCCTGGCGGCAGATCCTGCTTGGGCTCGCCGCCGAGATCGAGGCGGCACTCGACTTTTCCGATGAGGACGATGTCGATTCCCTGCCCCCCGCCTTCCAGGTTCGCCTGGAGGAGTTGCGCGACGACATCCGCTCCTGGCTTGGACGGCCCTCGGCCGAACGCCTCAAGGAGGGCGTGAGAATCGTCATCGCAGGCCCCCCGAATGCCGGAAAGTCAAGCCTTCTCAACGCATTGGCCGGGCGGGAGGCAGCGATCACCGCGGCCGTGCCGGGCACGACCAGGGACGTCATCGAGGTCCCTCTCGCTCTGTCCGGACGGCCGTTCCTCATCGCCGACACGGCTGGGCTCCGGGAATCCGGGGACGAAGTGGAGGCGATCGGCGTCGCGCGGGCCAAGGCCGTGGCTGAATCGGCCGATCTGCTGCTCTGGCTCGGCGACCCGGCTTCGGCGCCCGAGGGGGCGCTTCGGGTCCATCCCAAATCCGATCTGGGTCCGCCTCCGGCGCCGGTCGACATTGCCGTCTCCGCACGCACCGGGTCCGGTCTGGAGGCATTGGTTCGATTGCTGATTCAACGTTCAGCTGAGCTTCTGCCCGTCGAGGGCGAGGTGGCGCTCAACGCCCGTCAGAGGCGAAGCGTCGAATTACTGGGCGAGGCACTCGACGAAGCCGCTTCCTGTTCCGATCTGCTGGTAAAGGCCGAGGCGCTTCGGCATGGCCAGGCGGCGATCGACAGGATCACCGGGCGTGCCGGAGTCGAGGACATGCTCGATGCGCTCTTCGGCCGTTTCTGTATCGGCAAATAGTTGTTCCACGTGGAACAAGGCCCTAAATCGCCTCCGTGTCCCAATATTTCGATATCCTCGTCGTCGGCGGCGGTCATGCCGGAACCGAGGCCGCGGCGGCTGCGGCTCGGCTCGGCGCGTCCGTCGGACTGGTCAGTTTCGACCGGGCGCAGATCGGCACGATGTCGTGCAACCCGGCGATGGGCGGGCTTGGCAAGGGCCACCTCATCCGGGAGGTCGACGCGTTCGACGGGCTGATTGCCCGCGCCTCCGACGCGGCGGCGATCCACTACCGGATGCTCAATGCGAGCAAGGGTGCCGCGGTTCGCGGGCCGCGGATCCAGGCCGATCGGAGACTCTACCGGCAGGCGATCCACGATTTCATCGAGGCGGCGCCCGGCCTTGAAGTGGTGGAAGGTGAGGCGACGGCGCTGCAGCTGGAGGGGCGGCGAGTCACCGGCCTGACCCTGGCCGACGGGCGCCGGCTCGCCGCGCGCGCCGTGATCCTCGCCACCGGCACCTTCCTGGGCGGCAAGCTTCACTTCGGGATGAACGGCTGCGCCGGCGGCCGGGTCGGAGAGCGGGCGGCGACCGAGCTGGCTCACCAGCTGAAGAGGCTGGGCCTGCCGCTGGCGCGGCTCAAGACGGGGACTCCGCCCCGGCTCGATGGACGAACGATCGACTGGGCGGGCCTCGAGCGTCAGCCGTCGGACGATGGCGCGTGGACGATGTCGCCGATCAGTGCCGGCCGCTCCCTGCCCCAGCTCTTCTGCGCGATCACCCGGACCAACGCCCGAACCCACGAGATCATCAAGGCCAATCTCGATCGATCGCCCTTGTTCGCCGGCGAGATCAGCGGGGTAGGTCCCCGTTATTGTCCGTCGATCGAGGACAAGGTCCACCGCTTCGCCGATCGTGACGGTCACCAGGTCTTCCTCGAGCCCGAGGGTCTCGACGATCCGCTCATCTATCCCAACGGAATTTCCACCTCGCTTCCGGAGGACGTCCAGCTGGCGATGGTCCGGACGATGCCGGGGCTGGAGCGGGTCGAGATCGCCCAACCCGGCTACGCCGTCGAATATGACCATGTCGATCCGCGAATCCTCGAGCCGACTCTCGCCGTCCGAGACGTCGAAGGGCTTTATCTGGCCGGCCAGATCAACGGCACCACCGGCTATGAGGAAGCGGCGGCCCAGGGTCTCGTCGCGGGCCTCAACGCCGCGGCCTCGGCGGCGGGCGCTGCGCCGGTCCTGTTCGAGCGGAGCGATTCCTATATCGGCGTGATGGTCGATGATTTGGTGCTTCAGGGCGTGACCGAGCCTTACCGGATGCTCACCGCCCGAGCCGAATATCGGCTTCGGCTGCGCGCCGACAATGCCGAAGCCCGGCTGACGCCGAAGGCGATCGCGATCGGCTGCGTCTCCGAGGAGCGACGCCGCCATTTCCTCGACGCTCGCGCCGAGCGCGATCGGATCGAGGACATGTTGGCGAAGCGCTTCGGCGCCGCCGAGCTCGGCCAGGCCGGGGCCTCGGTTCGAGAGGACGGCCTCCGCCGGAGCCTCGGCAAGTGGCTCCGCTTCCCGGAGGTGGATTCAAGGGTGGTGGTTCGGCTCGTTCCGGAACTCGCCTGCGCTTCGCCGGGGAGGTTGGAGGAAGCGGTCCAGGACCATCGCTACGCGCCCTATGTGGAACGCCAGCAAGGCGAGATTGCCCGGCTTCGCGCCGACGAGAGCCTGCGCCTTCCCGCCGATCTCGATTATGGCGCCATCGCCGGCCTGTCGAACGAGATGGTCGAGAGGCTGTCGCTGGCTCGGCCTTCCACCTTGGGTGCCGCCGGGCGGATCAGCGGAATCACTCCGGCGGCGCTTGCGGCAATCCTTGTCCATGCCCGACGGCGAGCCGCCTGATGGACGAGCCGGAAGCCCGTGCCGCTCTCGAGCGGATGTTCGATGTTCCACGTGAAACAATGGCCCGGCTGGACCTGTTCGACGACCTTCTCCGCGAAGCCAACGAGACCCAGAATCTCGTCGCCGCGCGGAGCCTCGACACCCTGTGGCAACGGCATTTTCTCGACTCGGCGCAGCTGCTGCGGTTCGCGCCCAACCGGGAGGCGAGCTGGGTCGATCTCGGCAGCGGAGCGGGATTTCCGGGCCTCGTCGTGGCGCTTCTCCACAAGGGGCCCGTCACCCTCATCGAGGAGCGGCGGCTGCGGATCGAGTTCCTCCGCCGGGCCGCGGACGCGCTCGACCTGGCGGTGGAGATCATCGCCGCCAAGGTCGAACGGGTGGAGCCGCGGCCATTCGACGTCATCAGCGCCCGCGCCTTCGCTCCGCTCGCCCGTCTGCTCGACTTAGGCACACGCTTTTCCACAACAAAGACCGTCTGGCTGCTCCCCAAGGGACGAAATGCGCAGTCGGAACTGGAAGCGCTGGACTCTTCGTGGCAGGGTGACTTCCGTCTCGAGCAGAGCCTCACCGACGCCGATGCGCAGATCGTCGTCGCCGAGGGCGTGAAGCAAGCGGGGAGGAAGCGCCGATGATCCGGATAGCGGTCGCGAACCAGAAGGGCGGAGTCGGCAAGACGACGACCGCCATCAATCTCGCGACAGGACTGGCGGCGACCGGGACCCGGGTGCTGCTGATCGACCTCGACCCGCAGGGCAATGCCTCGACCGGGCTCGGAATCTCGCACGCGCTCCGCGACCAGTCGAGCTACGAGTTGCTGACCGGCCAGTGCAGCCTCGAGGACGCGGTCGTGCCGACCAAGGTGCCCCGTCTCGATATCGTCCCGGCCAAGGTCGACCTTTCCGGGGCGGAAATAGAACTCATTGAATATGAAGGACGAACGCACCGGCTCGATCGCGCTCTCGAGGGCATGGCCGACGCCCGCTGGGACGTCTGCCTGATCGATTGCCCGCCTTCGCTCGGGCTTCTGACGGTGAACGCGCTGATCGCCGCCAATTCGATCCTGGTGCCGCTTCAGACCGAATTCTTCGCTCTCGAAGGCCTGAGCCAGCTGCTCCAGACGGTCGAGCGCATCCGTGCCCGCTTCAACCCGGAGCTCTCGATCCTCGGCGTCGCCCTCACCATGTACGATCGGCGCAACAACCTGTCCTCGCAGGTCGCCGACGACGTTCGGGCCTGCCTCGGCGACGTCGTCTTCGAAACCGTCATCCCCCGCAACGTTCGCCTGTCGGAAGCGCCGAGCCACGGCGTTCCGGCACTGATCTACGATCATCGCTGCCCCGGTTCGGAAGCCTATATGGCGCTCGCTCGCGAGCTGATCCGGCGGCTTCCCAGGCAGACGGCGGAAGCGGCATGAGCGACTCGCCCCTCCCGAAAAAGCGGCCCTCCGGCCTTGGCCGCGGCCTTTCCTCCCTGCTCGGCGAGGTCGCCCAGGAGGCGCCGGTCGACGGCAGCGCCGGAGCGCGGAGCGGATCGGTGCAGATGATCCCGGTCGCCGGGATCGAGCCTCACCCCGGCCAGCCGCGAAGGATCTTCCAGGAAGAGGCGCTTGCCGAGCTTGCCGAATCGATCCGGGCGCGCGGCGTCATCCAGCCGATCGTCGTTCGTCCCCACGGTCACCGTTTCCAGATCGTCGCCGGCGAGCGGCGTTGGCGGGCGGCGCAGCGGGCGCGGCTCCACGAAATTCCGGCGATCGTCCGCGACTTCTCCGACGAGGAGACGCTCGAAGTTGCGCTGATCGAGAATATCCAGCGGCAGGATCTCAACGCGATCGAGGAAGCGCAGGCCTATAAGCGCCTCGTCGACGAGTTTTCCCATACCCAGGAAGAGCTTGCCCGGATCGTCCACAAGTCGCGGAGCCATGTCGCCAACCTGTTGAGGTTGCTCGACCTTCCCGCGAAGGTCCAGATCATGGTCGGGGCCGGCGAGCTGAGCATGGGCCATGCCCGTGCGCTGATCACCGCGGCGGATCCGGAGGGCCTCGCCGAAGAGGTGGTTCGGCGCGGCCTGTCGGTGCGCGAGACCGAACAGCTGGCCCGAGGCGACAAGCCGACCCGCCAGAGACCGCTTCCGATCGGCTATCGCGGCGCCAATGCGGACATTTCCGCGCTCGAGCGCCAGCTCGGCGACCTGCTCGGCCTCAAGGTCGGGATCAAGCACAGTCCCAAGGGGGGCAGCGTCACCTTGGCCTATTCGAGCCTCGATCAGCTCGACATGATCTGCCAGCGCCTAAGCGGCGACAAATTCTAGCGCGTCGCGATTTCGCTCGGCTCGCAATCAGGTCGAGCATTTCCCACGCAGAAGGACAGATCTAGCGAAGCCGAGCGGCCTGGCGGCAGATCGCGAACAATTCCTCGTCGGCCGCGATAGACCCGAGCCCGCCCGCCGACTTGACCTGCCGTTCGGCGTGGATCAGCCGGCTCACCGACTTGGCGATCAGCTCCGACCGCCATCTCGCCAGCTGCCGTTCGACGGAGCCCTTCTCCTTCCAGAACAAGGCCTTGCCAGCTGACGCCATGACTGCAGCCGGGCTCTTGCCCTGCTCCACTTCGGCTCTCAGCCTGGCCAGCAGGGCCATTCGCCGAAGCATGGCCCGGATCAGGCTGATCCCCTCGACCCCTTCGGAACGGAGCCTGACCAGTTCCTCTTCCAGCTTCGCGGCATCGCCGCCGGCGACGCTGTCGACGAGCCGGCTGAGATCCCCTTCATCGCTTCCGGCGCCGACCGCGTCGACCGTGTCGTGATCGAGCGGCCTGGGGGAGTCGGGCGATGAATCCAGGAACAAGGCAAATTTGCCCAGCTCCTGGTCGATCAATGCGCGATTGCCTCCGCAGCCGCCGGCGATCCGCCGGGCGACGTCGCGCTGGACGATGAGGCCGTGGGCGGCCGCCTTGTCGAGCACAAGCTGATCGGCCTTGCCGGAATCGGGCACGTAGCTGGCGAAGGCGACCGCTTCATTCGAATCGGCCGCGGCCTTGAGCAGCTTCGAGCTCTTCTTGAGGTCGCCGGCGAGGATGATGACCGGATTGCCGGCGACGTCCGCCTCCAGCAGGGCCTCCACCGCCGGCAGGATCTCGTCGCCGGCCCGTTCGACGAGGATGTAGCGCGGCCCGCCGAACATCGAGATGGAGGCCGCTTCGTCGGCCAGCCGTGCGGGATCGTTGCGCAGTTCAGCCGCGGCGAGATCCACCCGTTCCGGATCGCTGCCGACGGTTGCGGCCACTTTCGCCATGAGATCGCGCGATCCAGCCTCGTCGGGGCCGTAGAACAGGAACAACCGGGTCTGCGCCGCCTGACCGAGAGCGCGCGCGAGCTGCGGCGCCTTGACGATCACCGATTCGGGCCGGTTCGCGCCGCATAGAGGGCGACACGCGAGACGATCTGGTCGGCAATCTCGACCGACAGCCGCTCCAGCGCGGTCTGCTCGGCCGCCACCGTCGCATATTCGGAGGAGACGACGTCGATCCCGGAATCGGAGCCTGCGGTCGCGTCGAGAACGACGGTGCCGCGCTCCGCCTCGACCAGCCGGTAGCGGGCGCGCAAGGTCCGCCGCTGGCGGGTGACGCTGTTGTCGGCGCGGATGCCGTAGCCGGTAATGTCGTCGTCGAGCTCGACTTCGAGCCGGTAGCGGGGAGACTCGCCTTCGGCGGCGCCGAGCCGGTCCTCGAGCGCCGTCCGGACGAGCCAGCCGGCGCGGCCGTCGATCGGCGCGATTTGGACCGATTCGAGCGAGCGTGCGACGTGGCCCGAGCCGCCGCCGGCGTAGAGGGGGCGCAAGGTGCAGCCGGAAAGGGCCAGCGCCAGTCCGAGGAGGAGCGGGGCCGCCCTCATCCGACGACGTTCACGAGCCGGTCCGGAACGACGATCACCTTTCGGGTCGGCCGCCCTTCGAGCGCCCGGATCACCTTTTCGGAGGCGAGCGCCATCTCTTCCAGAGCTTCGCGCGGCGAGCCCTTGGCGGCGGTGAGCGTGTCCCTGAGCTTGCCGTTCACCTGAACCGCGATCGTCACCTCGTCCTCGACCAGGAGCGAGGGGTCGGCTTGCGGCCAAAGGGCGTCGGCGATCAGCCCGGAATGGCCGGCAGCGGCCCAGGATTCCTCGGCCACGTGCGGCACCATCGGCGCGACCAGCCGCATCATCGTCTCGACCGCCTCGCCGCGGGTGGCGCTAGGCTTCGCCTTCTCGACCGCATTGGCGAACTCGTAGATATTGGCGACCGCCTTGTTGAAGGCGAGCGCCTCGATATTGGCGCCGACCGCGGCGATCGTCTGGTGGAGCTTGCGCTTCAGCGCGATATCCTCGCCGGCCCCCGCCGGCCCTCCTGCGTCGGAGGCGAGCCGCCAGAGCCGCTGGATGAATCGCCAGGCGCCGTTGATCCCTTCCTCGCTCCATTCGAGGTCGCGCTCCGGCGGACTGTCCGAGAGCATGAACCAGCGCACCGCATCGGCCCCATATTGGTCGACGATCGGCTCGGGATCGACCGTGTTCTTCTTCGATTTGGACATCTTCTCGACCCGGCCGCTCGTCACCGGGCCGGCATGCGCTTCCGCTTCCTCCGGCGTCAGCCAGCGCCCCTCTTCATCCTGGAAGGTGACGTGGGTGACCATGCCCTGGGTGAAGAGACCGGCGAAGGGCTCGGCAACGTCGAGCTTGCCGAGCCGCTGAAGGGCGCGGGTCCAGAAGCGGGCGTAGAGAAGGTGGAGGATCGCATGCTCGACTCCGCCGATATATTGATCGACGGGAAGCCAGCGCTCGGCGACTTTCTTGTCGAACGGCCTGTCCTCGGGCTGGCTCGCGAAGCGGATGAAATACCAGGAGGAATCGACGAAGGTATCGAGCGTGTCGGTCTCGCGCCGAGCCTCGCCGCCGCAGCCTGGGCAGGCGACGTGCTTCCAGCCGGGATGGCGTTCGAGCGGGTTGCCCGGCACCTCGAAGCTGACGTCGTCCGGCAGGACCACCGGAAGCTGGTCCTTCGGCACCGGCACCGCGCCGCAGCGCTCGCAATGGATGATCGGGATCGGCGTACCCCAGTAGCGCTGGCGCGAGACGCCCCAGTCGCGAAGCCGCCAGACGGTCGTGCCCTGACCCCAGCCTTCACTCTCCGCCCGGGTGATGATCGCGGACTTGGCCTCCTCGACTCCCAGGCCGTCGAGGAAGCGCGAATTGACGAGTATCCCGTCGCCACCTTCGGCCTCGCCTTCGACAGGCTTGTCGGCCTCCTCCGCCGAGGGGGCGACGACTCGCCGGATCGGAAGGCCATATTTGGTCGCGAACTCGAAGTCGCGCTGGTCGTGGCCGGGGACCCCGAAGATCGCGCCGGTGCCATAGTCCATCAGCACGAAATTGGCGATGTAGAGCGGCAGCTTCCAGTCGGGATCGAGCGGATGGACGACCTCGAGGCCGGTGTCGAAGCCCTTCTTCTCCTGCGTCTCGAGCTCGGCGGCGGTGGTGCCGCCCTTCTTGCACTCGGCGATGAAGGCGGCTGCCGCCGGATCGGTTTCGGCCCGTTCACGGGCGATCGGATGGTCGGGCGAGATCGCCGCGAAGCTGGCGCCGAAGATGGTGTCGGGGCGAGTAGTGAAGACCTCGAAGCTCTCCATGCTCATGCCCGGATCAGCGATCCGGAATCGGAATCGCATGCCCCGGCTCCGGCCGATCCAATTCTCCTGCATCAGCCTGACCTTGTCGGGCCAGTCCTCGAGTCGGGCGAGGCCGTCGAGCAGGTCCTCGGCGAAATCGGTGATCTTCAGGAACCACTGGTTCAGCTTGCGCCGTTCGACGAGCGCGCCCGAACGCCAGCCGCGGCCGTCGATCACCTGCTCGTTGGCGAGGACGGTCATGTCGACCGGGTCCCAATTGACCTCGCTCTGCTTGCGATAGACCAGGCCGGCCTCGAACAGATCGAGGAACAGCGCCTGCTCATGGCCGTAATAAGCGGGGTCGCAGGTGGCGAGCTCACGGCTCCAGTCGAGAGCGAAGCCGAGCCTCTTCAGCTGGCCCCGCATCGTCGCGATATTGGCCCAGGTCCATTGGCCGGGATGGACCTTCTTCTCCATCGCCGCATTTTCGGCGGGCATTCCGAACGCGTCCCACCCCATCGGGTGGAGCACCTCGAAGCCGTTCATCCGCCGGTAGCGGGCGAGCACGTCCCCCATCGTGTAGTTGCGGACATGGCCCATG
The DNA here is from genome assembly GCA_966193865.1 of uncultured Sphingosinicella sp. Taxonomy (GTDB): domain Bacteria; phylum Pseudomonadota; class Alphaproteobacteria; order Sphingomonadales; family Sphingomonadaceae; genus Allosphingosinicella. Next base: position 45,091 of record CBIGXQ010000003.1, read on the forward strand.
TGGATGCGTCCCGACGGATAGGGAAACATCTCGAGCACATAGGATTTGGGCCGGCTGCTCTCGTCGGAGGCGTGGAACGTCCCCGCCTCTTCCCAGACTTTCTGCCAGTGAGCATCGGCCCTGAGCGGATTGAAGCGCGATGCCATCGCCGGGATTATTCCTCGATGGTTCAGCCGGCGGTGGCGGCGCGTCTCAGGTCCCTGGCGCGGGTGAGGATGATTTCCTCGAGCCGCTGAACCGTCGCCGCGGTCACCGGCGCCGCAAGCCACTGGCCGTTCTGGAGCACCTCGCGGGCGGCCGTGACTCGAAGCGCGTCGGCGCGAAGATTGGCGTCGAGGATCGCCGCCGTGACCTTGACCCGCTCCGTCGGGTTCTGCGGATTGGCATACCAGTCGGTGACGATGACCCCGCCGGCGGAATCGGTTTCGGCGAGCGGCGCGAAGGACAGGGTGTCGAGCGCGGCCCGCCACAGATAGGCGTTCACGCCGATCGTGGTGACCTGGCTCGCCGCGATGTCCGCTCGGCGGCCCTCGTCGACGGGGGCATTGCCAAGGGTACGGTTGATGTCGTCGCGAACGAACTGGCATCCGGCGAGGGAGAAGGCGCAGCCAGCCGCCAGCGCGAGGGTCACAATGCGAGCCATCAAAGCAATTCCTTGGATACCTGGTTTCGACCGCCGTTATAGATAAGAGCACGCAGGCGGCAAGCCGTGTCTCGCTGGAACTTCCCCCGGCGGCAGAGTGTTGCGATGGCGGGCTGGCCCGATTGTGGGAAAGTTGCAACAGAGCGTAACGATTCAGGATTCGTGCAGCGGCCTGTCCATAGGAATGACGGGTGAGTCACACTAAGTATGGACTCCAAAGGGGAGTCGGACGGGTGAAAAGGTTGAAGGCCATCGCTGTGGCAGGGGGCGCGTCGTTGACGGCGCTGTCGCTGCTGCTCGCGCCTGCCCTCGCTACATCCGCACAGCGTGACAGGGCGTCGCGCCCCTCGGTCTCGATGAACGGGCGTCCGATCGGAGCCTTCACTCCGGCCGTCTCGGATCCGCGACTCGCCGGCGCCCTCGCTCGGCGCGGCGACGTCGTCAGCTTCACTCCGGCAGCCTCGTCGCCCGACGGCAGCCGCGCCGTCCGGGTGGCGATTCGTGCCCGCACCCCGGCTCAGGCCACCCGTACCGCAGGCACCACCGCCACGGCGGCGACGATCATGCCGAGCTCCTACAATCTCGGCGTCTCGGTCGGCTGGCGGCGTTTCGCCGTCTCCGGCGACGTCGCCCGCGCCGATGGCGGGCTGATCAGCGGCACCCGCGAATCGGCCCAGGTCGGCATGAGCTATCGTGCCAACCAGCGCCTGACCGGCCGGGTCGCGGTCGGCGCCGAGCGCGCCGAGGGCGCCCAGCGGATCGTCACCGACGATCAGGCCTATTCGCTCGATGTCGGCGGCGCCTTCTCGATCGCCCGCAACATCGATCTCACCGGCGGGGTCCGCTATCGGATCGCCGAGGACAGGATCGCCCCGATCGCCCGCGACGAGCGGCGCGACAGCCAGGCGGTCTATGTCGGGACGGCGTTCCGCTTCTAGGCGGTTCAGGCCCGGGTCCAGGCGTCGATCGCCGCCCATCCATAAGCCCCGAACGAAGCGAGCCTTCGCCCGCGCTCCGGGTCCATTCCACCAAGCGCGATGACGGGAAGCCGGCTTCGCCGCGCGAGCCAGGCGAATCGCGCCACGCCCATTCCCTTCGAGCCCGGGTGGCTGCGGGTCGCGAACACCGGCGACAGGAAGACGAGCTCGGCCCCGTTCCGTTCGGCCGCGCGAAGCTCGACATAATCGTGAGCGGGGGCGCTTCGCAGGCCGGCGCCGCGGCCGCGGCCATGGCTTCCGTCGGCGCCCCAGTCCCTCGCCTGCCCGGCCGGCCCGGCGAGGAGCAGGAGGAGCGATCGGTCGTCGGCGATGGCCCGAATCTCGTCGAACAGGCGCCGCCGCTCCGGTTCGTCGAGGCCGTAATGACGAAAGACGATCCCCGAGCCCTCCGGCAGCCGTCCGACCGCGTGAAGCAGGCGGTCGCCGAGCCGTTCGTCGGTGAACAGCCAGTGGCGCGGCAGAGGCTGGCGAGGGCGCATGGCTCTTTCTATAGCAGCCGCCATGGCGGATTCATCGCAAAGGCTCGAAGAGGTAAAGGGCGCCATCGCCCGGTCGGCAAGACTGGCCGGCCGGTCTCCCGCCAAGGTCACATTGATCGCGGTTTCCAAGACCCATCCCGCTTCGGCGATCGAACCGCTGATCGAGGCCGGTCATCGCCATTTCGGGGAGAACCGGGTCCAGGAAGCGGCCGCGAAATGGCCGAGCTTGCGTGAGCGTCACGGGGATCTTCGGCTCCATCTGGTCGGCACGCTCCAGTCGAACAAGGCCGAGGAAGCCGTCCGGCTGTTCGACGTCATCCATTCGGTCGACCGGCCGTCTTTGGTCGGCTCGCTCGCCAAGGCGATGGATTCGAGCGGTCGCCGCCCCGATTGCTTCCTCCAGGTCAATATCGGCGACGAACCCCAGAAAAGCGGCTGCGCCGTCGCCGATCTCCCGGCGCTGCTGGAATCCGCCCGGGCGGCCGGACTGCCTGTCGTCGGGCTGATGTGCATCCCGCCTGCCGAGGTCGAGCCGGCGCCCTATTTCGCCCTCCTCGCGAAGCTCGCGCGGCGCCATGACGTCGGCTCTTTGTCGATGGGAATGTCCGCCGATTACGAGACCGCGGTGATGATCGGCGCCACCCATGTCCGGGTCGGGACCGCCTTGTTCGGCGAGCGCGAATGAGTTTCGACGCTGGCATCGGACGTCGCCGCTCCACCGGAGCGACGCGATGAGGTTCGCCGCCATCATCTTCGATTTCGACGGAGTGCTGATCGAAAGCGAATATGTCGGCAACAAGCAGATCGCCGACTATCTCACCGCCGCCGGTCATCCGACGAGCGTCGAGGAATCGATGAACAATTTCATGGGGCTTGCCGGCCACGACTTCATCGCCGCGATCGAAGGATGGATCGGCGGGCCGCTTCCCGAGGATTTCCACGATGTCCGCTCGGCGGAGGACCGGCGCGTTCTCGACGAGGGGCTCGAGGCCGTCGCCGGAGCGGTGGCCTTCATCCGCGCTCTGCTGCCGACATTGCCGAAGGCGATCGCCTCGTCGAGCTCGACCCTGTGGATCGAGCGCCATCTCGACCATCTCGGCCTGAGATCCCTGTTCGGCTCCCACATCTATAGCGGCCGCGAGCATGTCGAGCGCGGCAAGCCGGCGCCCGATCTCTACCTCCATGCGGCACGCGCTCTCGGGGTCGACATTCGCGATACCGTCATCATCGAAGATTCGCCGGTCGGCGTTCGCGGCGCCGTCGAGTCCGGCGCGGAGGTGATCGGGCTCTGCGCAGGGCGCCACTGCCTGCCGGGCCATGCCGATCGGCTTCGGACGCTCGGAGTCCACCACGTCGCTCACAGCTTCGAGGACGTCGCCGAGCTTCTCGAAAAGAGAATCTAGTCGGCCCAGCCCTAGAGCTGGTGGCCGCTCCGGTCGCGCTTGGTGGCAAGATAAAAGCGGTTATGCTCGCCCGCCTCGATCTTCAGCGGCACCTGCTCCGCCACTCTTATTCCGGCGGCCTCGAGCGCTTCCACCTTGCGCGGATTGTTGGTGAGCAGCCGAACCTGCGGCCGCGACAATTTCGTCAGCATCGCCGCGGCGATGGCGAAGTCGCGCTCGTCGTCGGCGAAGCCCAGCCGAAGATTGGCGTCGACCGTGTCGAATCCCTGGTCCTGGAGCGCATAGGCACGAAGCTTGTTGACGAGGCCGATGCCGCGGCCCTCCTGACGCAGATAGAGCAGGATCCCCCAACCGGATTCGGCGATCGCCCTGAGCGCGTCCTCCAGCTGGGGGCCGCAATCGCATTTCAATGACCCGAGCGCGTCGCCGGTCAGGCATTCGCTGTGCACCCTCACCAAGGGCGGGGTCTCGTTGGGCTCGCCGATGACCAGAGCCACCGGCTCTGCGGTGTCGCCGTCGGCGCGAAAGGCGACGATCTCCGCCTTGGCGGCGAACCGGTTGGGCAGCTTCGCCCGGGAGACGATCCGCAGGTCCGCGCCCGCACCGAACGCCATCACCTCGTCGGCCGACACTTCCGCCTCGGCGCCGGCGCCGCCGGCGAACAAGGCCGGGAGAAGTCCGGCCAGCCGGGCCAGCCGGATCGCCGCCACCGCCTGCTCAGGCGCGGCGATTGGGAGGGTCCGGAACGGTCCCTTCATCGGAAAGGCCAGGTCGAGCGCGGGATCGGCGATGGCGGTCGCCTCGCCGAGATCGAGCAATGGCGCCCGACCGATCAGGACCGGTCCGGTCGGCACCGCCTCGCGCTGGTTGGCGAGCTTCAGGGTCACGGCACGCGGGCCGGAGACGAGCAGGTCGGCCGGCCCGGCGGAATCGAAGGCGGTGAGATTCTCCTCGTCGGCCGTCTCGACGGCGAGGAAGGATGTTCCGTCGACCGCCACCGGCCAGCCGCGGCGGAGGGCGTCGATCGCGCGGGCAACGTCCCGCGCGCCGCTCAAATCGCGAATTCCGTCATCAGCGGGACATGGTCCGAAGGACGGGTCCAGTTGCGGCAGGGCTCATAGACCTGGTGCCCGGTGGCCAAAGCGGCGACGTCCTTGGTCGCCCACATATGGTCGAGCCGGCGGCCGCGGTCGTTCTTGGTCCAGTCAGGGGAGCGATAGCTCCACCAGGTGAAAAGCCGTTCCGGAGCTGGCACGAAGCGGCGGCCGAGGTCGACCCACTCGTTGCTCTGCTGGAGCCGGCCCAGGGCCGCGATCTCGATCGGCGTGTGGCTGACCACGTCCACGAGCTGCTTGTGGCTCCACACGTCGCATTCGAGGGGCGCGACGTTGAAGTCGCCGACGATGATCGAAGGGCAGCCACAGGCTTCGGACCATCGGGTCATCCGGTCGATGAAATCGAGCTTCTGGCCGAACTTGGGGTTCTTGACCCGGTCGGGCACGTCGCCGCCGGCGGGGATGTAGACGTTCTCGAGCCTGATCCCGCAATCGAGGCGGACTCCGACATGGCGGGCCTCGCCGTTCGCCTGCCAGTCGAACCGTTCATCCTCGCGGATCGGCACCCGGCTGACGATGGCGACGCCATGATGCATCTGCTGGCCGCAGACGATGATGTGATTATAGCCGAGCCGGCGGAACAGACCTTCGGGAAATTCCGAATCCCGGACCTTCGTCTCCTGGAGGCACAGGATATCGGGCGATTCCTCGACGAGGAACTTCTCGACGATATCCATCCGGGCACGGATGCTGTTGATGTTCCAGGAGGTGATTTTCAGGGATGAGGACATTGCGGTGGGACTTAGGGTTTCTGCCTAGTGCCCGCAATGGCCGTGACGGGCCCGGACCGGATGAAGACGAGGCCAGGTGGACATGGAAGGACCCCCGCTCCGGGGGCGTGGAGCGAGGGCCCGCCAAGCGTTTTCACGCGAGGTCAATTGTTCGGTTCCGGTCCGGGTAACAGGGGGAAAACCCGGGACCTCCCCGCCCAATTGCAGCCTGGTTTCTAGCCCGCCACACCTGTCGCCTCGATGAACAGGTGCGAGAGGTTCGCAACAGGGACAAATGGGCGCAAAATCAGCTTCCGCGCGGGCCTCGCCGCCGGGGATCGGTGTATCGGAACAGGCTGTCGGCGACCGGCACGTTGAAGCGCTGGTTGGACAGCCGGACCGAGGTTCGGTTGTTCTGCGCGTCGCGCGTGTTCCAGCCGGACAGGACGAGGCCGGCCGGGGCGCTGGGGACCTTGGCGAAGGCGATCTGGATGGTTCCGAACTCGCGGCGGCGATTGTCGCGCGCTTCGATCATGAGGACCTGGCGGTCGTTCCGGATCACCCGCGAGAAGCGGCTGAGGTCCTGGCTCGGGTTGAGCAGCACCGACAGCGGCGAATCGTTGATCGGCCAGCGCTGGACGTCGCGGACGTCATAGTCGACGAAGGTTAGGGCCCGGCCGTCGCCGACGATCAGCATGTTGGCCGCACGGCCATAGTCGAAGCGGATCTTGCCGGGTCGCTTCAGGCTGAGAGTGCCGTTGAGGGTCCGGCCGCGTTGGTCGGTCTGGCTGAACGATGCGGTCATGCTGCTGACCGCGCGCAGATGCTGCTGCACCTGGCTGAGCCCGGCATCGGCCTGGGCGTGAAGCGCGGCCGGCGCCACGACAGCGGCGATCGCCATGGGAGCGGCCGCAAGTGCGAGGGCGCGAAGTCGCATAATTTCTTCCTCCGTAACTGGATTGAGGGATGGTGCGCGCTATGGCGCTCGCCGCTTGAATGCCTCGTTAACCCTCGCGGTTCCCTTCGTTCAGGTAGCGGCCCGCGTTTGGCGCACTCCGGTCAGACGAGCGGACGCCCCTCGGGATCGAGAAGAACCTCGCGGCGGCCGACATGGTCGGGGGCGCTGACGAATCCCTCCTTCTCCATTCTCTCGATCAGCCGGGCGGCATTGTTGTAGCCGACCCGGAGTTGCCGCTGAAGATAAGAGGTCGAGGCCTTCTGGCTCTCCGCCACGACCTGGACCGCCTTTCGGAACAGCTGGGTCTCGGCATCGTCCTCGCCGACCGGCTGGCCCTCGAACAGATAGCCGCCATCCTCCGGCTCCTCGGTCACCGCCATCACATAATCGGGCGAGCCCTGCGACTTCCAGTGATCGGCGACCGCGCGCACCTCCTCGTCGCTGACGAAGGGACCGTGGACCCGGGCGATCTGCTTGCCGCCGGGCATGTAGAGCATGTCGCCCTTGCCGAGCAGCTGCTCGGCGCCCTGCTCGCCGAGGATCGTCCGGCTGTCGATCTTGGAGGTGACGGAGAAGCTGATCCGGGTCGGCAGATTGGCCTTGATGACTCCGGTGATGACGTCGACCGACGGCCGCTGGGTCGCCATGATCAGGTGGATTCCGGCGGCGCGCGCCTTCTGCGCCAGCCGCTGGATCAGGAATTCCACTTCCTTGCCGGCGGTCATCATCAGATCGGCGAGCTCGTCGACGACGACGACGACCTGCGGAAGAACCTCATATTCCAGCTCCTCCATCTCGTAGCGGGGCTGGCCGGTCTCGGGATCGTAGCCGGTCTGGACCCGCCGCCCGAGCGGCTGGCCCTTCATCTTGGCTTCGCGCACCTTGGCGTTGAAGCTGGACAGCTGGCGGACGCCGACCGACGCCATCATCCGGTAGCGCTCCTCCATCTGCTCGACGGTCCATTTGAGCGCCCGGATCGCCTTGGCCGGCTCGGTGACGACGGGCGCGAGCAGATGCGGGATCTCGTCATAGACGCTCAGCTCGAGCATCTTCGGATCGATCAGGATCATTTTGCACTGCTCCGGGGTCAGCCGGTAGAGCAGTGACAGGATCATGCAGTTGAGGCCGACCGACTTGCCCGAGCCGGTGGTTCCGGCGACGAGCAGATGCGGCATCGGCGCCAGATCGGCGACGACCGGATCGCCGGCGATATTCTTGCCGAGGATGATCGGCAGCTGTGCCACCTGGTCCTCGAAGGCCGGGCTGGCGACCAGCTCGGAAAGTGTCACCATCTCGCGCTTGGCGTTGGGAAGCTCGATCCCGATCACGCTGCGGCCGGGGATCGTCGCGACCCGCGCCGAGAGAGCGGACATGTTGCGGGCAATGTCGTCGGCGAGCTGGATCACCCGGCTCGCCTTGATCCCGCTCGCCGGCTCGAGCTCGTACATGGTGACGACCGGACCCGGCCGGACCTCGACGATCTCACCCTTGACCGAGAAATCCTCGAGCACGGATTCGAGCAGCCGCGCATTCCGCTCGAGCGCCGCCTTGTCGAGGATGACGTTGGTTGCCGGCGGTGGCGGATTGAGCAGGTCGATCGACGGCAAGGCGTAGCTGTCGCCGAGAGCGAGCGAGGGCTGGCGTTCGCGGAGCGGACGCCGGGCGGACTCGCGGGTCCGGGCCGGCTCGGCGATGATCGGACTTCGCGGCGCTTCGGCCGGCGCTACCGGCGCCCGCGCAGGGCGGCTCTCCGGCCTCGGCAGCGATTCCGGCTCGGCCGCGGCGGAGCCAAGGCGACGGCTCGCGATCCAGCGCCGCTCCTCGAGGGTGAGCCCAAGTCCGAACAGGCAGAGCGCCAGTCCGGCGGCGGCGGCGATGACGATGATGGCGATCCGGAACGGCTCGACGATTCCGGGCTCGCCAAGGGCGTTGAGGCCGCTCTGAGTGAGCCCCGCCAGGCCGAGCCCGAACGCTCCGCCCCAGCCGGCGGGGAGGCCGCTGACGGCGCCGCCGACGAGCATCCCGGCGGCGAGACCGATGAGGATGATCCCGCCCAAAGTCATCAGAAGCGAGCGGAGCCAACGGCCCGGCTCTACTCCGCGCGCAAGCCTCAGCCCGACGTTCAGCGCGAGCGGAAGGAGCAGCCCGGCGGGCGGGCCCATCAGCATGAGAAGCAGGTCCGAGGTCCAGGCGCCGGCGCCGCCCATCCAGTTTCGGACCGGCCCCGCGGCGACCGTGTTGAGCGCCGGATCGCTCGGCCGGTAGCTGATCATCGCCGCCAGCGCGAACAGGGCGAAGGCGCACAAGGCGGCGCCGGCGAGGAAGCTGCCCGAGCGCCGGACGACACGGCGAAAGCCTTCGCGCCAGCGCGCGAATCTTCCCTGGTCCATGTCCTGCGCCCTCGACGCT
>CBIGXQ010000004.1:0-47463 GCA_966193865.1 uncultured Sphingosinicella sp.
GCCCGTCTGCCGCAATTTCCGTTCAGCTAGTCATGCGCGTGGTTGCGAGAGACGAAAACTGCCCGTCCGACGTACGGAGGTCGCTCCGAGCGAAACTAGCGGATCCACAAAATGCGCTGCAGGTGCCGGAATGTTGGGCCTGCCCAACATCCGACCTTTCTCAAGTTCAGTTGCCGTCGGCAGCTTTTTCTTTCGCACAGCCAAGAGACTGAGATCGATTTCGGACTGCGCCAGTTGGATCAATTTGTTTCCCGACAGAAATGCGTCTTCCGGCCTTCATGACTGTTCGGCCATGTTTTGCCGACATGAGCGCGAGGAGAGAGGGACTGTAAAGTCCGGGGTCCGGCAACGACTGATTTCTTTCATATCCTGAACATTGGCTATCCGGCCACCATATTCCGGCGAAAGGGTGTTAGATGCAGAAGGATGACCTGATCGGACTGACGGCGGATATCGTCAGCGCGCATGTCTCGAACAACAAAATCCCGGTCAACGAGATGGAGAATCTGGTCAGGCAGGTCTTCGAGATCCTGTCGAGCCTCGGAAACGCCGCCGAACCGCAAGCGCCCGCCCCCGCCCAACCGGCAGTGCCGGTCCGGTCATCGGTCAGGCCTGATCATGTCACCTGCCTCGAGTGCGGAAAGAGGCAAAAGACGTTGCGGCGGCACCTGATGAGCGCGCACGATCTCGATCCGAAGCAATATCGGGAACGGTTCGGACTGAAAGCGGACCATAAGCTGGTCGCGCCCAATTATTCGGAAACCCGGATGAAAATTGCCAAGTCGCTGGGACTTGGTCGCAAGCAATTGGCAAGCAAGCCGGCGCGCCGCCGGACTAGAGCCGCCAGGACTGCCTGAACCGCGGGAAGGTGAATCGCCGCCGGGCCGTAAAGGCAGCCTCTTCTATTGCCGAGAGTGTCGAGGCTCGCCGGCTCCACGCGCAACGTTGTCGATTGAAGTCAGCCCGATCAAGACTGGATCTGGGAGGCCCATTCAGTCAGCTGGCAACCAGTGCCTGCTATTATCGGCCATCCGGTCAGCACAGCGGCCGACGCTTGAACGGAATGGGCTGGCGGCATCCTGACCGAACGATCAGGTGGCCAATACCGCCAGCCCACCCGACTGACCAACCACCACAGGCGAAAGATCATGCCGGTCCGGACCTTAAGGCGAGGAGCGGATTAGGTCGATGCGCAAAGTGTAATCTGGCCAGTTTGGGTCGATTCCCGTGGCCGGCCGGAGACGATGCTTTGAGCGGCCGCCTCATGACATCCCAACGATAGCCATCTGAATAGCTCTATCTGAGATCCCCCTCCCTCACGGGCTCCGCCCGGCGCAGCAAGTCGAGCGCTCGGGCGACAGTCCAAGGCAGACAAGGACTGGCAGCGACGGCAACGCGGCGAGGCCGCGGTGGCGCGTGCCCGCAGGTGCGCCTGCGCTCAGCCGCCGGCTGACCGACCGGGCGTCCCCGGCGGCGTGGCGGAAACCGCTCCATCGGAACAGGCGGAATGGAAACTGAATCGCCCGACCAGTTCGCAATAATGTGAAAGGTCGGAGTGCATTCCGCCCAGTGCCGAGAGCTGCCTGAACGCTTCTGCTATGGCGCCCAGGCATGGCGATGATCTAACCTCGGGACAGGTCAACACGTCCTCCACCGTTCCGCCTCCCGATAGCGCTCGGGCGATCACGGGAAAGAGGTCGTCGGCGGTGACGGCGACCGCGAGGAGAGTTGCGAAGGCCCGGTAACCACCACCCTCGAAACGCTTGAGATCGGCGGCGCCGAAGCTCGCCTTGACGATCCTGTAGGTGTTGATGAACCGAAGCGTTCGACGGGGCGAGCCGTCGAGAACCTTCGCCATCGCCTTGATGAAGGTCCGCTCGCCGGGCCTGAGCCGAAGCGACGGCTCGCCAAGCGCCTCGGCTGTCGGATCCATGCGCGCTTCTCCGGAAGCCTTGCCAGCCGATTCATCGGGGTCCGGCCCTCCCTGAGCGGCTGCTGCGCCTCCGCCGGCGAGGAGCCCGGACTCGTCGGGACCCATCCTGTCCTCGAGAATGGCCTCCGTGCTTTCGGGCGGCATGGAGCGAACCCAGAAGGGTATCTGGAAGATCTTCTCAAGATAATCTCCGGCGGTCGCGACGACACCGGAATCATCCGGCGCAGCGGCGATCTGGCCCCGATATTCCTTCGCGAGGGCATGGCGGAGCCAGCGAACGTCGACCGCGACGAAGACGACGAATAGCGGGAAGGCGAGAAGGAGATGAATCGCCTGGAGAACCGCAACCACCTGCTGGGTAGGGCAGCGGTCGAGATCATCGATGTAGAGGACGATCCGTTCGAAGACCGGCCCCTCCAGATCGGGCGGGTCGAGCGTCTTCCTGAGCTTGCTTATCTCCTCTTCCTGGAGAAGCTTGTCTTTCGCGGCGTCCCTGACGAGCTTCTCCACATGCTTCCTGTGAGCCTTCTCCTTCGCAGCCGAGTCAGGCGAGGGCGTCGAGGTCATCAGCCGGCTCAGTTCCTCGAAATCCTTTCGAACCATCGCGACGAAGCCGAGCTGTCGGGCATAGTCACCGGCGGAAAGGCGGTCGCGGACGAAGCTGAGCACACGCCCCTTCCCGGTCTCGGCTTGATAGTCGCGGGCCGCCTGGGCCGCCATTTCGGTGGCGTTCTCCAGACGCTTCCGAGCCTCGAGCAAATTGCTTTCGGACTCGATCAGTTGCCGCCTCGCCGCCTCCTCGCCCGAGCGCTGCTGTTCGACTTCGCGGGCGACCGCCAGGTCGAACTGCTCGCGGAAGCCGCGGACTTTCGTCAGCGCATCGTTGGAGCGTCTGGCAGCCCAGCTCACCCCCAGCGCAAGAGGTGCAAGCGCGCCCGAGACGGCGGCTCCGACGGCCGAGACGTCTCCCGTCGCTCTGCTGATCCAGGCGAGGACGAGGGGAGTCACGATCATCCCCGCAACCACGGCCACGACCACCAGCGGAGCCGCCAGCGCACGGATCAGTCCAGAGCGGAACGCCACCATTCCGGCAAGCTCGCGGTCAAGGGCAGTGGCGGCGGCCTTGAATTCGCTGGCGCTCGAGGTGACGTCGCCGAGCCCGAGAAGCTGTCCTGCCTTCCTGACCTCTTCTCGCTGCTTTCCCGTTCCGACCAGGCTTGCCCAGGCCGCCTGAAGGTACGTCTCCGGCCGTGACGCGAGCTCGGCTTCGCGCTTCATTCGATCGAGCGTAGCCTTCTCGAGCGCCGAAGCGGCCGCAACACGTTCCTCGCGCCGCGAGATCAGCGCCTCGGCGGCCTCGATCGTAAGCCGTCGGGCGGTCGATAGCCGATCGAAGACATTGTTCGCCCGTGATGCCGCATTGTGGGTCTCGGCCCAGCGGTCGAGACAGGTGAAGATGTGATCGATGAGGCTGGCCCACAGATTGGTGTCGGCATAGTGCCAGGCATTGAACCGGACCTGGACGACATGACCGAGAAAGCCGACGCCTCCTTCGACCGGATCGGCCGGCGCCATGGCCTGCTGCCTATCAACCGCTTCATGCAGAAGGCGCATGAAGAAGGACTTGCCCGAACCCCAGTCCCCGAAAATGCCGACCGCGAGCGGCGGGCGGAACTGGTCGGATACGACGGTCGCGGCAAAAGCCCGTGCCTCGGCGGTCGCATTGACGCGATCCGCGGTCGATCCACTCCAGGGATCGTCCGACTCGAGCCGGGCCACGCCGGACTTTCCCGGCGGCGAACCGAACGGATCGACTCCGCGATCGTCGAACAGCTGCCGCCATTCCCCCTCATTCTCCTGCGGCTCCCTATTGTTCCAGCAATATCGCGAGATCCGGTAGGCGAGGTCATCCTCGTCGGCTCCTATCGCGGCGAACAGGTCGCGGCGCTCGAACGCCAGCGGATCCCTGGTCGAGGTCAGGATTTCGAACAGGACGTGGCGGATGCCTATCCAGTCGTCCTTTCCGCCCGTGCGCTTGCGAAGTCCCGCCGCCTCTTCGAACGCCTGCACTAGTGCGGGGCTGACCTGAGTTTCAGGCCCACCCGGTTCGCTCGGTGTTGGATCGGACTTGGCCGCCAGCCGGGCGCCCAGCCGAGCCGCGACGATCTGGGCGGCGGTCTCGGGCGAAGCCGTCTCGCCGACCTTCTTCAGGAAAGTCCGAAGAGTAACGCTCGGGCCGAAAGCACCCTTTTCGGCGTCCGAGGCGAACAGCGCATCCCGAGTGGCGCGCGACAGCTTCATCCGTTCCAGTGAAGCGACGTTCCGGCCTGGAGCGTCCATTGAGGCCTCCCACTTCAGATCCGATCGGCTCGTGCCCGAACAGCGCGCAGGGCAATCGAACGCCGGCGCCGGCTTCCGTCGAGCCGCGTGCCACGGTCCGGAATTTGAACTGCCATATTCGGAAGAACGGGGCAAACAATCGGACGGCGTCGGCTGCGACGCCGCAGACGAAAGCCGGCGAACTGGCCTTTGCCAAGAAGATGAAAGCAAAATATCCTGGCCCCGGACAGGGCGAGCCGACACGGCCTCCACTCAAGGGTCGGCGGTCCGGCCGATCCGGCGCGCCGGATCCATTCAGCCGGGTTGGGCGGCCTTATTGAGCCGACGGCTCACAGGGGGACGAAAAATGGACTGGGATCCTCAGAAATTCTTCGTCGGCCTGATGGATTTCTTCTCGATCCTCTTGCCCGGCGCATTGCTTACCTTTGTCTTCATGGACGATGTCGGGCCAGTCGTTCTCGGCGGCAGATACACCCAACTTGCAGACCTCACCGCCTGGGCAGTATTCCTTGGCTCGAGCTACCTGTTCGGACATCTCGTCTTCCTTCTGGGTTCGTGGCTCGACGAGCTTTACGACTGGGCCCGCTCCTACACTCTCGACGCCCAGATCAGGCGACTGGCGAAAAGGGGAAGGATCCTGGCTTGGCCGGCCAGGATGCTGGTCTGGCTCGTCTATCGCAATGAACGGGGCTTGGCGGTCGAGCGCGCGGCTCGACTGAAGGAGCTGGCACTCGAGCCGGTCGGAGCCGGCCGCGCGATCAATGCCTTCCAATGGTGCAAGATGCGGCTCAGCATCGATCAGCCCTCAATACTTGCCAACGTCCAGCGCTTCGAGGCGGACTCGAAATTCTTCCGCTGCTTCGTGATCGTGCTGGTCCTCCTTCTTGCCGCCGCGGCGTGGAAGGAATGGCCGGCGCCGTTCGTCGTCGCCTTGCCCGTGCTTCTGGTCCTGGCCCTCTGGCGCTACATGGAGCAGCGGCTCAAGGCGATCAACCAGGCCTATTGGGGGGTGATCGCGCTTGCCGGGAAGGAAAAGACCAGGGTCGACACGCCGCCCCTCCCGGCCGGGCCGGGACGCGCCGGCGGGATCGTGTTCCGGAAGCAGCGCCGCAAGCGGCGCTACCTCCTTGTCGAGGCGAGCGGGCGAGCCGGCGAATGGGTTCTGCCCAAGGGCCGGCTGGAGCCCGGCGAGACCCATCTGGAAGCGGCCATCCGGGAGGTCCGGGAGGAAACAGGGGTCTGGGCGAGATTCATCGAAAACGCCGGCGACGTCGATTTCGTCGTGAACGGTAAAAGCGTCGAGACACGCTACTTCCTGATGGAAGCTGTGGGCCGCGGCCTGCGGCAGGACCGCGACCGCAAACATGTCTGGCTGACCAGGGACAAGGCGCTCAGGCAGGCGGCCCACGACGAAACCCGAGTGCTGCTTGCCGAAGCCGATCAGATCCTGTTGAGAAATGCACGCGCGAAAAGGCCCGCCGGCGGCTGACGGGTCGATCGCAGACCCTGCTGCCTGCACGGAGAAGCCGACTCAGCTCGAGGCGCCCTGGAATGGCCCTGAACAGGCCGGATCCCGCGAAGAATATCCTTCCCACGTCTTTGCGGCTCAACTTGAACAGCAAGACAAGTTCAAGGTGCAGTCGGCTTGGAAAAATGATATGTTGGCTGTTTCTGATCGGGAGGCGCGGGGGCAATGGCCAGACCGGGATCACCTGTTGAACAGGTAAAGAAATGGCTGTCCCGGTTATTCTTTTCGGGGACCGATGAGGACAGCGTCGATACCATCCTGCGCGCCTATGCGCGTGGACTTTACGTGACCGCCAAAGGCTTCTCGAAGACGCCCGGAGATCCGTTCGACGAAATCGCGGTTCAATTGGAAGCCCAGATCGGGACAAGCGCTTCGTCAGGTCAGGCCCCCGAAAGCCGGCCAAGCGCCCCGGAAATCTTCGCTCTGGAATCGAAGCTCGTGCAGCTCTACCCGACGGAGCACAAGCAGCGCCGCTACTGGGAACATCGCGACCGCTTCGAACGGGTAGCCCTTCCCACCGAACTCGCCGCCTACCTCGCCTCCAACCCGCCGCCGCCGCCCGATCCTTCAGCATCCCCTCCCGTCGTCAGCGTCGTCAACGACGCGGACAGCCTGATGCTGCTCGACCATATCCACAGACACTATCTTGAAACCGTGGTCAGGGAGCAGGCGGTCGGCGACCTCAAGCGGTGGGTCCAATTTGGTCTTCTTCGAAGCGTCTTCGGGTTCGGCGCCCTCATCCTGATCCTCGCTCTCGTCTTCCTGTATTTTTCCGAGTGGCGCGACGACGGGCTCTATTTCGCGATCGGACTCAGCCTTCTGTACATGATCGGCCGTCTCGGCGCTGCGATGAGCGTCGTCCAGCGCCTTCAACGGGCCGTGCGCGAGCCTGGAAGGGACCCCTTCTTCGAAGTCACCGCATTGTGCATGGGCCGGCGCGGAGTGAGCATCGCGATGATGAGCGGCGGGGTCTTCGCGGTGCTGCTCTATGTCGTGTTCGGTGCAGGGCTCGGGCAGCAGCTCGGAATGTCCGGCGGCATCTTCCCCGAAGTGCGCGAAAACAGCGCAGCCGATGCGGCGCCCGACGCCGGCCGGCCCCGAACCGACGAGCAGGGAAATCCAGCGGCCGGACCGGCGGCGACTGCCGGTGCTAAGCCTGCCGTGGAGGCACCCGCGAGGCCCTCGCCGGCGCCGGTTCAAGCGGCCGGTGCGGCCGCTCCGGCGACTGGAAAGGCCTCGCCCACCAGGATGGCGACGGCTTCGACAGGCGAGCCGCAGAGCAAGGCCGGGCGGACCGTGACCGCCGGAACTCCGCAGGGCGTTCGAGGCGCTTCGAAGAGAGACCGACTCGCCGATGCCGACTGTACCGACGTCAACTGCGTGCCCCGACTGGTCCAGCTGATCGGCAAGCATCTCGGCTTCGCCAACTATCCCGACTTCTTCAAGATGCTTCTTCTCGCTTTCCTCGCCGGATTTGCCGAGCGCCTCGTTCCGGACGCGATCGACCGGCTCGCGCCGAGGAACGGAACCCAGGCCCAGCGGGCGGCCGCCGCAACGGTGAGAGCGGGCTCGTCATGACCAGGACCAGCAGAGGAGAGGAACCGGATACATGCCGATAACGAAGCAGGGCTGGGAATTTCACGTCCAGCGGATCAGCGAGCAGAGCCGGGGGAAGAAGACCCGCACCGTCGGCACCTACCAGGTCTTCCATGACGGCCAGGCCGCGACCTCGGTCGTTGTCGACGGCCGGGAGGTGCCGCTTGCAGGCACGATCGCGGAATCCAGGGGTCCGAGCCAGAACGACGCTCCGGCGACGACGGCCAAGCCGAGCCGGATCCTTCCCGGCCGCTATCCCCTCAAGACTTCGGGCGGGCCGACCTATGTCACGAACGGCTACCGGAACGACCTCAAGATCCGGGCGAAGATGCCTGGAATCGAGCTCAGAAAGACCGGCAAGCGGACGGCCATCCTCATTCACCCGGGCAAGGACGAGTTCCTTTCGTCGATCGGCTGCCTCAACCCCTGTACCTCGCTTCCCGATGCCGACGAGGACATCAGCTATGGCGGTAGCCGTCGGCGAGTGATCGCCCTCATCGAAGACATGAAGGTCTTTCTGGGAGGAATTCCGAGCGGTGGCGACCTTCCGATCCTCAACGCCTTCGCCGTGATCGACGGCGATCCGGTCGTCGACACCAAGGCTGAGGAGAAGTTTGCCGGTCTCGACGGCAACGCCATCGCGGCCGCCAACGGCGTCGGAGTCAAGAATTCCAGCGTGAAGATCGGCGACCTGCATCCCAGGATGGGCGAAGTCATCGTTGCGGTCGCCAAGGCGGCCGAGAAGCTAGGCCTGCCCAAGCCCGTCATCACCTCGGGCAATGACAGCAGCCACAAGCAGGGCTCGCTCCACTTCAAGGGCAGAGCACTCGACTTCCGCGGCAACAACATTACGAAAGCTCAGGGCAAGGTCCTCGCGGCCGAGGTGCTCAAGACGGTCGGCGCCGAATATGACGTGCTGTTCGAGCTGTTCGCCAACCAGACCAACAACCACCTCCACGTCGAGTTCGACCCGGATTGACCGCGACCAGGCGGGACAGCCGCCCGCGCGGCACCTTTTCAGCCTCGCCGCGAGGGAGCGTCAGCCCGGGGATCCGGCGGCGCGTCCCTTCCGGAGTCGAGGTCGACGAGGACATCAGGGACGCAGAGATGACGCGGGCCGGGCGCTTGAGCGGCAGTCGGACGCGATGACCCTTCGCCTCCATGACGGCGATCGCGCGGTCCGCCGGCCGGCTGAGACCGGCCCCCAGAGACAATCCATTCGGCAAGCTGGCCGCTCTGGAAATACTGGTTCTCGAGATCAAGCAACTGGCGAGCACCCGCGGTCGCCCAGTGGCAGGCCTGAATGATGTCGTCCCGCTTGCGTGAGAAAGGCGATGCAGGCTTCGAAGTGAACCTGCAGCGGACCCACGCTCAGCGCGTGGTGATCTCGGCCGGAGCAGCAGGCGCCGGAGACGGAGTCGTGCAGCCGAGGGCCGAATCGAGGCTCGAAAGCTGGCGATCGCCGAGCATCGGAAAGATGAACAGCCGGCTTCGAAGCTGGATCTCCGCCACCGTCGTTCGCGAGGCGCAGAAATCGGCTCGCCGGGGCGTGTTCTGGTCCATGACGAAGGCACTGACCCTGCCATCGGCGAGAGCGATGATCTTCCAGTAGCCGGACGGCACCCGGTGCACCGGCGGGGCGGCCGGCATCGGCCGCATCAGCCGCTCGAACAGGGGGCCGGTGAGGACGAAAACCGCATTGTCGGATTCCCGGGCAAGCCGGCGTTCCCGCCCCTCGAGCCGCTGCCAGGGGCCCTGGTTGAGTGCCGAGGCCTGAGGGGTGATGTTGGATAGGATATTGGTCTCCTGAGCATGCTCGGTCCCGGAGAATGCCGCGAGCGGCGCCTGGTGGCCGCGATCGACATGGAGGGCGTCCGGCGCCCCCTCGTAATGATCCTCGGTGAGGGCCTCGTCCGCTGAAAGCGAGGGATCGGTCTTCCAGTTCCTGTTCTCCGACGTCCCGATCGACTGCCGGGTCACCCTGTAGGCGACCCAGTCCGCCATCCGGGTGAGGTCGTTCGACGAGAGGGTGTAGATCTCGCGGACCACAGTGTCGTTGGTCGCGGGGGCGCCGAGCGGGCACCCGAAAAGGCAATGGAATGTGTGAAGCTCACCGTCAGCGGCCGGCGCCGACGCGGCGAGAAAAGCGAGGCTTGCGGCCAGCATGATCCGGTGGCGCATCGTGAGCTCCTTTGAGTCACTCGAAGCCCGCAATGTAGCGCTTGGGGCCTGTCTCACGCAAGAATGCAAAAGGTCGCTGAACCGTCCACGCTCCAGGCGGCAGTACCAGCAAGATCGCGATTTCCCAGCCAGCAACAATTCGGGAAGTAAAGTGGAAGCCCTTATTTACCTGTCACTCCGGAAGCTCTTCCTGGTCCCGGCGGACTCAGGCGCGCTTGAGCCTTCAGAAAACTCATATTGCTCCATTAGCGGGGGCCCTGCACCCAGGCGTGTATCCGATTCAAGACCCCGTCAGGGCAGGCAATCGGCCATGGCGGCAAGCCACTCGGGGGTATAGCCGGCCGCCCGCGCCGTGGATTCGAGAAGGTGCGTCGTCAGCGCCTCCGTGATCGTCCGGCCGCGCATCGGCGGTTTCACTCGAGCGAGGATGACGGAGTCGACGCCCCGGTCGATGCCCGAATAGGCGCGGATGTCACTCGCTCCGCGAGGCCTCACACCCGGCCGGCAGCGGTCGCCGGAAATATCGGGACGGGACTGGAAAGGTGGCCTGAGGCGGGTCTCGACCGCCGTGCAGCGCAGCTCGAGGGGAATCGGGCCGACCGGCTGGACCGGCCCGACCCGTCCCGAGCGAAGGAGCTGGTGAAGCGCCACCGACCCCTCGCCGAAGGCGGGGCCGGTGTCGCCGACGATCGCGAACCCCGAATGGGACCCGAAGCGGACCCAGGCGATCGCGCCGACGAGTTCCGGCCGGCCGGTCGGGACGACAAGCGCCGGAATGGCCGCCGAATCCACATAGCGCGCCGAGCCGTCGACCATGTGTCTCAGCGAAGTCGTCGACGAATAGGGCGCCACGGTCCCTCGGGCAACGGTCGGGATCGGCGCTCCGGAACGCGGCCGCCCCTTGCCGCCGCCGACGAGGGACCGTCCCGGGCGCTCGCAGTTCACGAGCGCGGCACCGGGTGTCACCGGCTCCACCTCCATCGCGTAGACGCAGAATTCCGGGGTCCCAAGGCCGAAGCCGCCGGCTTCCGCCAGCCTCCAGTCACGCCGGCAGCGGGCCGAGTTGCCTGCTTCGCTGCAGGCGATCCTCCTGCCCCCGGAATGGAGATTTACCCCGTTGGAGATGTAGGTATACCCATGGTCTCCGGGCGTATAGGACGGGCCCGCCCCGTCGGGATTGACGGCGAGTCCGGTTCTCATCGCCACCGAACCTTCGGCAAAGGTCAGCCTGGAGCTCGAGTCCGGACGGGGACACTGGCCCGGCTGGGCGTAACCGGGACCGGACGCGGACAGCGCAAGGCATATCGCCAAAATCTTCCTCATCTTCTTCCTCCAGCGAGATATTATCAGGGCATTCGACCGGCCCTCACCAGTCTCACGGCCAAAAGCTCCGCGGGGCCTCCATACTCACCAATTCGACCGGGGCCGTGACTGCCCCGGTCAACCTGAAGGCGACTCGCTTATGGTCAAGAAACAAGCCGCCAAGGCTGTCCGGCCGGCCCCAGTTCACTTGCGGCTTTCGCTGCATTCATCATGCTGGAATGCCGTCGGCCTCATGCGAAACAGGATGAAACAATAATCAGGAGCGGTCCGGGCGATCCTTTCGCGGATCGTCAACCGCTGACAAGCCAGAGCCAGTATCCTCGCGTCGAAGGTTACAGACACGCTGTTCCGCCCAGCGCCAAATACTCCCCGCGATCGCGGCTCAACGGGGAGTCGCCCGGGGTGACCCTTGCTTTCACCTGCACTCTACATCGCCGGTCTTCGCCGCATCTGCTTTCCAGCTTCTTCCAGGAATGCTAGCCTCGCGGCGGAAAAGGGAGCGACGCCAATGCGCCTGGTCATTCTTTTGCTGGCAGGAATGATTGGGCTGAACTTTGCCACTGCCGCCCTGGGGTGGGGCAATTCGGGACACCGGACGGTGTGCGAGATCGCTCTCAGAAACCTCACCCCGACCGCCAGAGCCGAGGTAGAGCGGCTCCTTGCGGCTCACCCGATCATCCCGGTGAGCGCACCCCGGAACCGAACCTTGGGCTGGGCCTGCACCTATCCCGACAATATCGTCGAGAACGCGCCCGGCCGGCGTTCGCCCGAACATTTCGTCAATTATCCAAGAAGCGTCATGAGCGTGGATTTCCCGCTCGGATGCGGAGCAGCGGACGAATGCATCCTGACGGCCATCATCCGCGACTGGGCGCTGCTTCGCTCGACCGCCCTGCCGGACCGCTATCGCGGAGTCGCTTTGATGTACCTTGGCCACTGGATCGGCGATGTCCACCAGCCGCTCCACGCCTCCTTTGCCGACGATAGAGGCGGCAATTCCCTGAGGACGACCGGACAATGCCCCGGCAATCTCCACTCGCTCTGGGACAGCTGCGTTCTTCACCGACGCGCGTTCGCCGATGCCTCCGATCCGGGCGACGACGAGGTCCGGGCGCTCGCGGCCGCCTGGTCCTCACAGGTGAGCGACATGGATCGCGCCCAATGGCTCTCCTCAGCACCCTGGCAATGGGCCGCGGAATCCTACGAGATCGCGATCCGGCCCGAGACCGGCTATTGCCTGATCGCCGGATCGAGCTGCCGCTATTCGCAGAACCATCTGGTCTTCTCGGCCGGCAACGCCCGAACCCTGACCATCGACAATGGCTATGTCGACATGGCGATGCCGATCATCCAGCGGCGGATCACCCAGGCCGGAATCCGGCTCGGCCACGTCGTCAACCTGTCGCTCGATCCCGCCTACCGGCTCGCTTTCCCCTAGAGGCGTCACTCCCAAGGTTCAGGAATGCGCGGTGGCCGCGAGGTGTCTCACGATGTGGGGATAGACCAGGCTCGCGGCATTCTTCCCGAATATGGTGTCGAGATGGCCGCTGCCCGGAATCACGACCCGCTCGTAGAAGCCCGGACCGTTGACCCGGGCCAGAGCCTCCATCGTCTTCGCGGTCCCGGACGGCATGAAGGTCCGGTTGAGCGCGCCGTGGACGAACAGGGTGGGGATCGCGAACTTGCGAAGCCGCGAATCGGCCAGATAGTCGCCTGACCCGTCGGGGCGGACGACATGGCCCGCCCTCGCAATTCGCGAGAGATGACGGAAAGCGCTGATATTGGCCTTGCCGAACATTTCCGGCATCGCGTCCAGAGTTGCTTGGTTGAGCTGGCCGAGCTCGTAGAGGGGTCCGTACAGGGCGGTGATCCGGCGGCTGGTGACGCTCCGGCTCCGATTGTCGGCGCGGAAGGGATAGGCAAAGGCGATCGCGTCGTCGATCGCCTTCGAAAGCCTGTCGCGCTGACCAGTGGCCCGGGCGTCGAGCAGCTCGACGCCCATCGCCTTCATGAGATCGGGCGCCCGAAGCCAGGCGAGAAGGCGCTGAGGAAAGAACGGAACGTCGGCATGCGCGGCGATCTGCGAGATGACCGCCGACCGGACGCCCTGGAGACCGCCGAGCATCGCCATTGCGAAGCTCATCGCGCCATAGCAGTGCGCTACCATCTGTACGGACGGGCGGCCGGTGGCGACACGAACGAAATCGACCGCTGCCGGATAATCGCGCTCCGCGACCATATCGGCCGTGAACTGGTCCCGGACATGCTCGAGCTCGATGCTCGCCCGATAGTCGAGAAGCCAGCAATCATAGCCGTCGGCATAGAGATATTCGAGAAGGTTGGTCTCGATCGTGTCGATGGCGAAGATGAGGCTCGAAACTCCAAGCCCGTGGGACAGGAGGACGGGACCCTTGTGACCGCCGCGATAGCGGCTGAATCGAAGCCGCTTGCCGTCCGACGAATCGAAATAATGGACTTCCGGAGTCCCGGCCCTCAGTGGTCGCCTGACCCGGGGCTTGTCCGGATCGAAAAGCGACGGCCGGGCGAACGGTCCGCCAAAGGCGAGAAACAGCTCGCCGGCGAAGAAGCAGCCGAACTTCATCACCGCTCCCAGGCGGGTCTTCAAGTCGGGCGCGTCGGTCGCGGTCATCGTGCGAAGCTGGCGGATGAAGTCGGCCGGAGCGATGGTCAGGGTGCCTTCGAGAAGCACCTGTCCGTTCCCGTCGGTCCCTTCGCTGATCGCGGCGGCGAGGCTGGTCGTGTCTCGCCAGAGGTCGAAGCCCTTGTCGTCGTGGATCAGCTTTCGGCCGTGGAAATGGAACCGGCGCCCATCGGCGGCGACGAGAGGCATCCGATATTCCATCTGCCGGGTCTCGACCTGGTCCAGCTTGCTCGTGAACAGGTTGAAACGCCCGTCGACGACGGTGAGGGGCTGAGGCGAGAGAGCGGGCACGTGGACGGTACCGACAAGCTCGGCCTCGTGGTCCGGTTCGGACAGGAAGCGCTCGACGTCTCCCGCGATGACGGTGACGACGAACGACGCGGGCCCCTCCGGCCCGCCTCCGCCGGCGACGGTCCCCGCCATCTTCTCCGTGAACCTTATCCCCGTCGGCCGCGGGCCGTCATCCTGCCGCGGCTGCGGGCCGGCCGGCGACATGTCGATCCCGAGCCGCTCGCGGGCGGCAAGGCGGATCATCGCCCGCTCCGCGACCGCGGTGATGGTGAGGAGCGGATTGACGCCGAGCGAGCGCGGCATCACCGCTCCGTCGCAGACCAGCAGCCCCTCGTGCACCGACGTGCCCGACTGACCCGAGAAGACCCTGCAGTCGGAATCGACCGCTCCGGCGCCCGAGTCGCCGGCCATTGGACAACCCCCGAGCGGATGGACCGTGACCAGGTGGTGGTCGAGGAGGGCGGTCCAGACAGGATTGGGAACATAGGTGCCGCCGGTCGCGCCCGCCGCGGTCCGCAACCTGTCCGCGACGGTGGCGAACACCGGCTTGTCGCCGACTCCCGGCCATTGGACCGCAAGCCGGCCGTCCTCGAGGGAGAGGGTGCCGTCGGAGCCGTCGTGCGACATGACGAGGAACGTCTGGGTATGGTTCACCGCCCCTCGATAGGGCCCGTGGATGAGGCTCTCGATCTCACGGGCCTTCTCGGACGAGCGGTCACCGCGGTCGCTGTCGGCTCCGAACTTGGCCGCGCACGCGGCCATCATCGCCGGAAGGAACGGCGCGAGGCCGCCCGGGATGGCGCCTTCCTCTATGACCATTCCCTCCTCGACGGGCCTGCCGCCGCGAAGATCGATGACTCCGGAGATGGTCGGTCCCACCGGCCTCGTGGAGTCCGTCTTCCAGTCATAGCCGGCGGCGCGGTAGCCGAGCCCGATCCCATCGACCGGGGCGTCGTCATTGTAGGAGAAGGCCAGGACGTCGCCGTTGCCGGTGAAGCGGCTTCCGAGCCGGGTCGACAGGCTCAGGCCCTTCTCCCGCGAGCGGAGCAGGATCTCGGTCGAGCCGAGGGTTCCGGCGGCAATCACGACGAGCGGGGCGAGCAGCATCGGCTGGGCGGCGTCGAACACCTCCCGGCCAAGCCCCTGCGGCTCGAATGCGACCGCCCAGCCGCCGTCGCCCGGCTGCACCCACAGCGCCCGGATAGCGCAATAGATCTCGGCTCCGAACGCAACCGCGTCGGGCAGATAGTTCATCGCGGTTGTGCTCTTGGCGCCGGTATTGCAGCCCGAGCAGCAGTCGCCGCAGACATTGCATGCGGGCTGCCAGATTCCGGCCGGATTATAGCCCTGCTCGAAGCTGACGTTGAGCGGCGGCCGGCTCGCCGAGGTGCCGAGCGCCGCCGCCGCCTTCTCGAGGGCAGCGAGCTTGTTGAGCGGCGGAAAGCCTCCAGCGTCGCCCGGATAGGGGCGAGGCTTCAGCATCGTCTCGGCCCGGGCGAAGCCCGCCTCGAGATCGCCGTCGACCAGGCCCGGGGGCCAGGCCGGGTCCTCGAACAGGCGCGGATCCGGGCGAAGCGAGACGTTGGCGTTGATCAGCGACGTGCCGCCGAGGCCGCAGCCGACCAGCACGTTGATGTCGGGATTGACCCGAAGGTCGTAGAGCCCGGTGCGGGGCCCGACCCGGCCCAACGGGCTCTGGATCTGCGACTGGGCGAGCGCCTTGTCCGGAGTGTCGGGGAATTCCCCGGGCTGGATCTCCTCGCCGCGCTCGAGAACGGCGACCTTCTTGCCCATGCGCGAAAGCCGCGACGCGGCGACTGCGCCGCCATAGCCCGAGCCGATGACGATCGCGTCATAGCGGGCGGCCAGGCTAGAGATCGGGCTCGACAGGCGCTTCATCTCACGCTCCCCAGGATCGTCACCGGATCACGATCGGTCCCTCGATCAGATGGGCCTTGCCGACCGGCGAGGAATCGTCCTTCGGGGTCTTCTCGAGGCCGATCGGATAGACTTCCAGCTGACCGCCAGGCCTGATCCTGAGACGAAGAAAGCATTTATAGTCCTCGATCGCCAGCGCCGAGAAAGCCTCGTTCCAGTGGCGCCCATGGCGATTGAGATTCCACCACAGGTACAGGCCGAATATCGTGGCTGCGGCCAACGCGGCCAGCGCAGTGGCGACAAGGATCATCAGGCCAATGACGGCCTGGGCGGCCCAATCCGCCCTGCCCGGATCAAACAGGTTGCCGAAGACCCACAGGAGCGAAGCGGTGATCAGGATCGCCGCTCCCGCCTGGATCAGGCCATGAGTCGCTCCGATCATCAGCCGCTTTCCCGGGTTCAGCGGCTCGTCCGCGAAATAGCGGTATCCGCCCAGGGCGACGAAGAAGAGAACGACCGGCCAGGGCGAGACGAAGGACAAGCTCATGTAGCGAAGCCAGGCCTCCACCGCGGACCCCCCGGCCAAGGCGTGCACCAGCGAGGAATGGCCGTCGATCCGGGCATTCATGTTCAGGATCCAGTTGAACAGCAGGTATCCCACCAGATACACGCCGGTCATCCAGCGGTTATCAAGCGCGAAGCGCGCGTTTGCCTTGGTCAGGCCCCGGGAAGTGGCCGAGTCCGGAAACATGGCCTTGCCCCCGCCCGGAGCGACCTTGTCTGCGACCGTGAAGTGTCGCTCGTAGGTCTGTTGCTGCTCAGCCTGCTGGGGCCCGGGAGGCGGAAACTTCCACGGAAATTTCCGGTCGGTCAGCTGGTGGGTGGGGTGGAGGAAGGCGCCGCCGCCGCCGCAGGTGATGTACTGGACGGGATCAACCCCCTCCCCGCGTGGCTCTATGTAGCGGACATAATGGTGGCTGTCGCCAGTCAGGACCAGCTTGAGCTGATGTCCCTTGGGCTCGAGTTCCTCGATCGTCTTGCCGGCCTCTTCCTCGCCCGGCTCGAAAGGCTTCCTCGCCATGCTCGCGAGCCGCTCGAGATAGGAGAAGGTGGAAAATTCATTGTCGGCATTTTGTTCGTTCGCATAGGCCCAGTGAGGCGCCCCGACGCACAAGATCAGCTTGGAACTGTCTTCCATCCAGTAGCTTGCGACATATTGGAAGAAGTCGATCTGGGGCTGGTCGATATAGCCTTTCAGCTGGCTGTCCGTCCCCCAGACCCACCAGCCCTCGGTCAGCCTTAGCGCGAAATAGCTTCGGGTCTGAAGCGTCTTGCGACCCGCGATGACCTTGCCGGGGCGGCTGATTCCGACTGTCCCGGGGGTCTCGATCCGGCGGCGGCAGAAAATGCTGAAAAAGGCCGAGAGGCCGTCATACCAGTCATGATTGCCGGGAATGGCATAAAGGTCGGGCATCTCGCCCGCTTCCCCGTTCTCCTCGAGACGCTCGAGAGCTTCCTCGAAGGGGTAGAGGAACCGGTCCTTATACTCCTCCAGGGATGCGGTCGGATAGACCTGGTCGCCGCCGAGAAGAAGGACCCTTCCCCGTGGAAGCGCCCGAGGCGCGCCCCGAGGCTCGAGCTCCGGCGCGGTTACCAGCTGGGCGACTGCGAAGGTCGGATTCCAGCCGTCCCCTGTGTCGGCCACGAAATCGAACCAGAATCCATCGTCCGATCCGCGTTCGCGGTAATCGAAGCTGGTGTCGAAAGGCTGCCCGGCGATGGCGTTGGCCGCGGCCATCGCCTCGCGGCGGTCCGCCATCTCGCCGAACACCGTCGAGATCGCCACCCGGATTCCGGTCTGGACCAGCAGAACGGGGTTGTACCATTCGGCCATGCCCCGGCGTGTCGGCATCGACTCTCTCCCTGATTTTCGAAAGGATAGCTGCAACGCGCGCATCGTCCAGCGATTATTTCGCTCTTGTTCGCGGGATTGCGGACTCACCATGAGCGGGTCAACGCTGGCCCGGAGAAATTGGACTCCTCATCTGCCGCTATTCGGAGCGGCAACTTGAGCCATTTGGCCGGAGCCGCAGATGGCGGCCGCAGAATCCGCGCGCTGGAATCCCCACCCGCGAATGGCTATCTCGGTCACATGCGCAAGGGAATCGAACACGACAAGAAACGCCCGGGCAGTGAGAGCCTGGCCATCGTCAACGATGGCGGAAGCTCGAAGGTGAAGTTCGGCCAGGTCGTCGTGACGAGCCCGAAGCCTTCCCGGAAGGTCATGGCCGCGAACATCAAGCGAAGCTCCGAATCGCTTGCCCGGGTGGTCGAGGCGGTCACCGAAGGAGGAGTGACCCTCAAACGCACGAAGGGCGTTCCGCGATATTTCGCCGACGCCCGCGAGCCGGGGGTCTACAGGCGCCGGCTGGACGGAAAGGTCGAGCGCGGCCGGCTCGTCAACGGCGCTTTCGTGGTCATCGATTGAAGGAACTCGTTCAGGCCGTAGAGACGGTGCTCGACACGCATCGCGCGACGAACAAGCCGCTCGCGATCATCCTCGCCGGCCACAATGGCTCGGGCAAGTCGACGATGTGGCGGGACCTGCTGGGCCCGAAGCTCCAGATCCCCTTGCTCAACGCCGACCGGATGATGATGTCGATCCTTCCCGAGATCGACCGCGGCGCGGCCCTGCCGGGCTGGGCCCAGGCCATCCGCGACACGGATGAAGGGTGGATGGGCGTGGCCCAAAGGGGGGTCCAGGCCTTCGTCGGCCAAGCGATGAGCGCGGGAGTGCCGTTCGCCATGGAGACGGTCTTCTCCCACTGGAAGAAGCGCGAGGACGGAACCTACGAGTCGAAGATCGACAATATCCGCGACCTTCAGGAAGCGGGCTACTTCGTCCTTCTCTTCTTCGTCGGACTGGAAAGCCGTGAACTGTCGATCCTCCGGGTCCAGACCCGGGTTGCCGAGAATGGCCATGCAGTGAAGGAAGAAAAGCTGCTGAGTCGCTTTTCCCGTACCCAGAAGGCAATTGCCCGGGCAAAGACCGTGGCCGACGCTGGCATCTTCACCGACAACAGCCGCGAACCGAAACAGGCCTTCACCGTTTGCCGGGTGCAGCTCCGGGACCAGATCGTCTACGACACACGCTCAAGCGCCGGAACCGTTCCCGCCCCCATCCTCCGCTGGCTCGACATAGTCGCTCCAGAAGCCGCGTAGAGGCTTCGACAGGTTCGGGCTTCGTCCGCTCGGGCCATCTCGGCTCGGCCCGAGGGGCTATGGCCTCGAGTTCTGGAAGATCAGTTTGACGACCCGGTCCGGCCCGCGCGGGCGCTCCGAAACGCGCTCTCCGGCGCCGCCACGCGCAACTGGTAATTGCCGGAGGTCCCGTCCAGAGTCCCGACCCGAACGACATATTCGCCCGCCTCGGAAGCGGTGAAGGCGACCATCGCGTCGAACGAGTTGCCGGTGTCGTCGTCACCAGCAAGCTCAACGTCCGGGCCGCTATCGGCGCGGAAGATCGACAGGATCGAATCGAACTCGTCCGAGCGAAGCAGGACGATCGCCTCCTCCCCCGCGCCGAGCCGAAGGCCAAAATCGGCGTGGGTCACGCCGGCCAGCGCGCCGTCGACGACGCTCCAGTGGAGATTGGCAGGCTCCCCCGCCAGGAGCGGCTCGCCGGCAACGAGCGGCGGGATCGCTGCCCTGAGCGTGTAAGCTCCGGTGGCGGCCGAGGCGAACGAGGTGACCCTGACGACATAGTTTCCGCCTTCATCAGACCTGAACGTCAGCTGTGAGTTAAGGCCGCCGCCGCCATCATCGTCGAAAGCCAGCGGAGCGTTGAGATCGGCAGCGGAATAGACCTGGATCATGGTGTCGAACTCGGCCGACTCAACGCCGAGGCGAACGGCCTGTCTGGGATCGAGCCTCAGCGCGTAATCATCTAAAAAGACCCCGTCAGATGCCCTTCGGTCGCCCTCGGCGAGGGCGCCGCCGACCTCCGCCGGGACGGTCAGCTGATCGGAAGGCTGAGCTGATGCGCCGGTCGCGGCGACGGCGGCGCCCGCCAAAAAGGTGAGTAATCTTGCCAGCATCCTTAGCCCCCTCCTCGGCAGCTATTATCAGGTTTATTTGCGCGCGAGAATGGCATAAGCCACTGTAGACGAACACAGGGCCCGGAGAGCAGGGAAGCAGGGACAATACCTTGCCAATCCGGGGAGGGGGCCTCGATGTTGCAGGCGGAACGCCAATGGCTGATCGTCGCGAGCCTGGGTTCAACTCTGGCAGTATTCTTGTTCTTCGTTCTCGCGCCAGCCGCCGGTTACCCGCTCACCTATGCCGATGCATTGGGCGTTGTTCAGATCATCGTCCCCGTGTTCATGGGCTATCTCGGAACGGCGGCACAATATGTGTTCGCGAGGACGCCGCCTGACGAGCCCTCGCCGCACAAGTCGGCCAAGCCCCTGCTCAAGCTGATGGTCAGGGGGCCGGTCGCCGTCTTCCTGATAATCGTAGTCGCGACCATCCTGGCCTTCGGGATCACCAATGGCGCCGACGCCGAGCTCGGCGAAGGAATGAGCGTCTCTCTTCTTTCCGCCGTGGTGACCGCTTCACTTGCTTTGCTTGCCGTGACGACCAATGCCGCCGTCGCATATCTGTTCGCGGTCCAGGCCCCAGGAGCGAGACCATGAACCGCGTTCGCAACCTCGCCGCGGCTTTGTCCTTGGCGGCCCTGGCGCCGCAGCCCGCTTTCGCGTCGGACTATGACGAGCTGGTGATCCGGCATCCGACCGGCCGAACAAACCGGCTGATGGTGAGCATTGCCAATGCGCTGTCGGGTCGTCCACTCTACCTTCAGGTCACCCGTCACGGGCGAACCCTGTTCGGGACCTCGGGCAATCGCAACACGGGAATCATCAGCCCGTTTCGCGAGCGCGCGTGGGTCTTCGCGTCCATGAGCGTGCCCACGGTCGGCCAGACGCGCTCGATCCTTACGGTCCGGATCGCTCCAGTCCTCTACGTCAGCCGGCAAGCCTCGGCCGACGAAAGGTCCTGGCACATGCCGTCCCGGACCCAGGAGCTCGACTATCGCAGCACCCTCCTCAAGGTGATCAGGACCGCCGCGGCCCAGGCCTGCGTCAACGCTCAGTGGAGCGCCAATGAGATGTCCTGCAGCTGATCGAAGCCGCGATCTCAGCATCGAGTTCGGACGGACTGAGCGCCACCGGCGAAGAATATCTGATCAGGCGATCTACAGCCACGGTGGCCGGTGGCCCCTCGGTACCATTGGTTGCGAGCCACACTCCGGGAAGATCGGACCGGGCTTGAGCTCACTGCCAACCGTGAACGATGAGATACACGCCGAGCGGGATCGAGAGCGCGAACAAGGTAGGAAGGCGATAGTGGGGTCGATTTCCGCTACATCGAAACGACCAGACCAGCATTGCGCCGCCATACATGACGAGTAGCGCCGCCACCCCCACGGCCATGATGATTTGGGCAACCACGCTCATTCCCTGCTCCCGTGCACAAGGCGGATTTCTCCCCAAGGGAGGCGATCCATCTGCGACGTCGTTACAAGAGTAGATGCCGATCCGAAGGCGGCTGAGAGTAGTTACATTTTCTTGCGGGAGGGGCTCGCCCGGCTCCGGCTGTCAATCAGCTAGAGGCGATGAAATCGGAAATGCAAGTGATATTTTCCACTTTTCCACCGGTTTGCCGAAATAACGGGATTTACATAGACTTGTGAGCACCCCTTCCGCGTCAGCCGCTCGCGGGGTTGCGCAAGCTAGAGAATGCCGAAGACCGGTCGACTGCAGCTTTGAGATCGACAGGGTCAAGATCGATCGGTCGTTCATCACGGACATAGAGGGTTCGGCGAGCGAAAGCGCCATCATCCAGGCGATCGTCAGCCTGGCGCGAGCGACCGGTCTCAAGATCACCGCCGAGGGTGTCGAAACCGTCGCGCAGAGTGATTTCCTGTGCTCGATCGGCTACGACGAGCTGCAGGGCTTCCAGATGTCGAGTCCGGTGCCACTCGATGACATCGCCGCGCTGCTCGGTGTCGATCCTTCGCGCAGACGGACCGGCAAGCTGGCTGCCTGAGCGAACATTGATTACCCTGTTTCATGCGGCCCCGGTCGATCCATGTCGCCGGAAGATCGCGACCTGCGTCGACGAGCCATGGACGGGATGCTCGCTTCCGGCGCCCCGGATTTCGAAGTCATAATGGTAACGCGCCGCGCAGCGTTTCGCCCAGTCCGCAAACTCGCCACGATTCCATTCAAATCTGTGATCGCTGTGACGACGACGCGACGCGTTCCCGTGCCAGACGATATTATATTCCCGATTGGGGCTCGTCACGACCGCAAGTGCGGGCCCGGCAAAGCCGAACAGGACGTTCTCGAAGGCAGCCAGCTGAGGTATTTCGAGATGTTCGATGACCTCGACCGCCGTGGCCGCGTCCCATCCGGCGAAGCGTGGATCCGGCCACGTGACAAGCCCTTCCATCAGCTCGATCCGATCCGCCCAACCGTTGCCGACCGTCGAACGAAACCGGCGCCGAGCGGCTTCGAGGACCGAGGCGCTGCAGTCCACGCCCGCCAGACGGACGATCCGTTCGGCGTCAAAGAGCTGTGCCAGAAGCATCCCGTTTCCGCAGCCGAAGTCGATCAGGCTTGTCGCACCGCTGTTCCGGACGAGATCGGCGACTACGGAGGTCCGGGCCCCCTGCTGGCTGGCCGGCAAGACCGGCCGGCGCATCGAAGCGGCCGGGAACTCGCGATCCGGCACGAACAGCCGGTATTTCATGATCCGCTCGCGCATGAACGAGTTGGTGGTCTCGAGGCGAACGAGATCGACCTTGCCCCCGATCGCCCGGGCCGCGGGGATCTCGAACCGCGACAGGTCCGCCAGCCCCTCGACCGCGAGATCGTAATCGCTGGCCGAATCGGGGATTCTCGGGCTTGCCCTCGAACCGAACAGCCAGACGGCGCTCGCACCGCCTCGGTACAGGAGAGAGGCAGCGCGGAAGATGCCGTCAGCCCCGGGTGCGTCGGAGGTCAGGATCTTCATCTCATGGTCCCTTTCTCAGCCGCGTAGACGCTGACCGAAATCGGCTGGTTGCGACTGGCGCGGAGGCTCACGACCCGGATCAGATCCTCGATCGAGGCGGCGGGCGCCGCCAGCGAGCACCATTTCCGGAACGGACGAATGGCCTCCGGCGCAAGAAGCTGCTCGATTCGCCATGCCAGCCCTTCCCGCTCCACAGCATCGTCAACGAGCAGCTCGACCTTGAGCTCGCCGAACGAATCCCGATTCCGTATCCCCAGCAGGGCGGAACGCGGCGGAAGATGGAAATCGCGACCGGTCATATCCAGGACCGCGACGGCCAGCGCCGGCAATCGGTGCCCGATGCCCAGACGCTCGCAGATCCCCTCAAGGTCCATCAGCCGCAATCCGTCGCCGCAAAGATGATAGTCGCGCCCGCAAAGCCCGGCTTCTCCCGCCGAGACCGATCTGAACAGCAATGTCGATCCAGCGACGGCCAGGTCATCGAAGCCCGGACCGGACTCGACATAGAGCTTCAGCTCGGGCCGCCGACGCGGGTGAAGGACGAAACCCGCGAAGGCTCCGAACTCGAGCGCCGGCCCCGGCCCCGGGATCGCCCCCTCCACGGTTTCACGGAAGCACGCGGCCAGCTCATCGGAATATTGATCGCTGATCATCGTCGAAAGCAGATCCGCCGAATGCTCGATCCGCAGACCCGGTTCGAGCGCAGGGTCGAAGGGCTGAAGCTCGAACCTGAGCGCCTCGGGATCGCTCGCGGCGAACGACCATTCAAATGGAAGACCGCCCGGCTGAAGGCGGTTCGAGGCCAAAGAGAGATCGCCCTGGGCCTGCTCGAGGCTGGCCCGAACGAGAGCCTCGATCGGAAGCCCGATGCCGCCAAGGCCGAAGTCCCTGGCGGCCGCCTCCAGCCGGCCGACGACCCGATCGCCGGCCGGCCGCCTAGACGCTGTAACCGACAAGGAGGACAAGATCCGCGACCTTGGCGGGATCGAGCCTTTCGACCTGGGCGCCCTCGACGTCGACTTCCCGGGCGTAATCGTCGGGGATGGCGGTCAGCTCGATCGTCCAGGGCGGTGGCCCAGGATCGTCGGGTCCGGGCGAAGGAATGGCGACCGGTGCCTGAAGGACGATTTCGGCCATCGGCAACCCGCCAGCCCGGGTCGGCTTCGATTCAAGAGTCAGCGGTATCGCGGCCCCGGTGGGCGGCCTCAGGGTCAGGGCGAGGCGGTCGTCATTGTCATAGCCAAGCCCCGGAGCCGGAACGAGCGCGACGAGGATGCGGGCGGCCTTGGCGCGGCCCGCCGCAAAGCCAGGGAACCGGGCGGCGGTGAGCGGCAGTTCGAGCAGCTGGGTACCGGCCTGCCCGTCCGGCTTGTGGGCAAAGGCATGCCACGAATCCGGGAAGTCGTGCCGGCTGCTGAAACCACGGGACAGCCCATCCCTGCCCTTCTCGACCTCCATGGCCTTGAGTGCGGCGGAAAGCTGCTTCACCGCTGCTCCGCGAAGCGCATCGCCGCCTTCGCGGGACGTGTAGCGGATATGCAGGATGACGTCCGAGATCGCCCGGTAGTCGAACTGCCGGAACTCGGCCGGAAGCTCGATCCGCCAGGAGCTTGTCACTCCCGCGCCTTCGAACGGCAGGTAGCGGTCGTCGCGAAGATCGCCGTCGAACAGTCCCGGATCGTCCCGGCCGCTGCTGATGACGACCGACTGGATCCCGCCCGAGCTGATCTCGAAGCGCCGATCCTCCGTCCCGCTGAACGGATATTGCGGGGTCGGCCTCGGGTCGATGCGAATTCGGTTCGACAGCAGCGTGAGCTTGCAGGGGATCGACGTATAGGGGCCGGTGACGGCGGGGACGGTCACCCGGACGGACTTGATCCGCCTGAGATACTGACCCGGATGATCGAGATCGAAAATGGCCTCCGGCAGGTCGAGGAAGCAGCTTCCCTGCTCCTGCAGGGCGATCAGGCCTTCCGGATGGAGCGTCGCGAGCGAGACGGCCTTGGTCACTTCATATTCGCGCTGGTTCTGGTCGAGATAGGCGACCTCCATCCGGCGGACATCGTGGAGCAGCCGGTCGCCGGCGAGCAGCCCCTTGCGGAGGCTGTCCCAGTAGCCGAACCGGACAAAGTCGGTGTCGGGAACGGCAAGCTCCCGGCGGAAGGCGCGCTCGGCGCGGCGGGCCGTATCATAGGCCAGCTGATAGGCCTGGAAGTAGACGGCCGAGATCTGCCCGACCATCCAGTCGTAGAGCTCGCGACTGGTATATTTGGTGCGCAGGAATTCTTCCTGCTGCTCGCGCTGCTCCATTTGCTTCAGATGATTGTCCCGGTTCGCGGTGGCTATCGCTTCCTTGATCCTGGCCGCGGCAAGGTCCTTGTCGATCCGGGCAATCTCGCGCGCCGCGAGATTGGCTTCGAGCTTCCAGTCGTTGGCGCGGAGGATGAACTGCGCCAGACGCGAGGCCTTCTGGGCCTTGTGCCGGTGCTCGGCGGCATCGCTGCGCCAGAGATTGGCGATCGCGCTGAGGGCCGACCCGACATGGGCGCCGCCATATTCGGTCTTGAGGCCGACGCCCCACGGAGTCGCGAGGCCGGCGAAGGTCGGAACCAGATAGCCGACGTTGGCGACCGCATCCCAGTTGCTCGCCGCCTCCTCGGCGACGGCGGCGTCCGCCATCTCGGACAGTTCGTTGGATTCCTGGGCGATCATCCGAACGCCCTCTTTCATCAGGGTCGAGGCCTGTGGAACCGGTTCGGCATCGGCCGGAACCGTACCCTCGGCCGGTATGGTGGCTGGCCGTCCGAGAAGCGCCGAGGCATGACGGTAGCGCTCGGAGGCGAGCTCCCTCGCCGCCTCCAGGGCCATGATCTGAGCCTTGGACTCGCGGATCTCGTCATCGCGGACCTTCTTCACTTCTCGAAGCAGGCTGATCTCGTGGACCGCCTGGATCCGCGACAATTCCTCGGCGTCGCGCCGCTCCAGCGCCGAAAGGAGCGCCGAGCCGAGGCCCTTGACCTCCTGACAAAGCTCGACGGCCTTCTGCGAAAGGATGCGGAAGCGGTAGAAGGGCGCCGGCGCCGACAGGTCGGCGATCGCGCTGCTGAGGTCGGCGCCGGCGGCCGCCGCCTTGACCAGAAGCGCGGGATCGATCGGCGGCTCGAACAGCGGAAGGGTCCGCCGGATCCCGGCGAGATTGAGGCTGTTGCGGATCTTGAACAATCGGTCGCCGACCGTATCCCAGTAGCCGAGCAGCCTGTCGTTCGGAGTGACGCAGAAGTAGAGCATCTGCGGAAGAACCAGAGGCGGCGAGTCGGGCGAGGTCAGTACCGCGTCCACCCTCGGCGAGGAGATGACCGCCTCGATTTCGGTAAGCTCGTTGGTGAGCTCCTCGAATTTCGGCGACAGGGTGTTGTACGTGTGAGTCTCAGGGGAAGCGCGCGGCGCCATCATCGTCGGCCGGGGACCGAGTATCTCCGCGGCGAGAATGTAGAGCTGGGTCGCCTCGTTGATCGACTCGATCGTGTCCCGGCGGAACAGCTGGTCCCCCCAGGCGATCAGATTGTCGAGATATTTCATCACGACCATCTTCTGGAAGGCGACGGTCCGAAGCCTGGCGATCGCGAACGGCCGGAACGGGTTGGCGATCCACTCGCTGAGCTGGCGGGTCAGGGATTCGTCGGCCTCGCCCCTGGCGAGAGCCTCGGCCAGCCTCTCGATCCGCTGGTTGAGATAGTCCTCCTGCTCGAAGAACGGGCGGGTCCGCCAGTATTTCGCCGGCGCGCTGGCCGACGAGGAATCGGTCGGATCGAAGATGGTGTGGAACCAGCGCTGGGCTTCCTCGAACCTCTGGTTCTGGCTCAGCTTGCACGCGATCATCATCGGCACGTGGAAGAAGAGCTCCCAGTTGAACGCCGAATAGGCGCCGTCGAACTCGAAATCGACTTCCTCGACCGGATATTTCTCCTTGTCCGCCAGGCTCCCTCGCTCGACGAGCGCGGTCGGGCCGTAGCGCAGCTCGAACGGAGCGCTTCTCCACAGCTGGACGTTGCGCCGGAGAAGGCCGTTCGTCCCCTTCAGGTTGAGCTCGCGCATGAAGGCGCAGGCGAACGGATGATAGAAGGACTGGAACTCGTAGCGGCGGACGATGACGCTTTCCCCGGAAAGCCAGGTCGGCGCCGTCAGCCGTCCAGGCCTGAGATATTCGTCGACCTCGAACATCTGGAGGTCGCCGGCCGAGCTGAACGCCCCCGGCCTCGACCGGCCGATGGTCGCCACGCTCGTGCCCGTCAGGCTCATCGAACGTGACCTGGCGGCGCTGGTCAGGCCTGCGGTCGCCATTGCGGGAAGCACCGGCTCCGCGAGGCCGCCGGCGACGGACAGCGGCTGCTCCTTCAGCCGCATCGCCTTCGCCTTGTGCTCGATGACCGGGAGCGGGTCCCAGCGGCCCGCGACCGGGCCGAGCGGATCCGGGACCAGATCGGGCTGGAAATACATCCGGTCGGCGACGTCGACCACCTTCGGGTTGATCGAGTCTGGCCGGTCCCAGCGCCAGACCCACTCGGTCGCCTGTCTCGGAACGATGAAGAGCGTCTGAGAGTCGTCGTGGAAGAAGAACGGCATCCGGCCGCTTAGGAACTGCTCCTGGTGCGGACCGAGAAGCCTGAACCTCTCGGCACCGGGCGTGCGCCGAAGGACGGCCTCGGGGTCTGTGCCAGTCATTCCCTTGGGGAGCTGGAGGGCGTTGTCGACGGGCTGGGTGAAGCCGGGGCCCCAGACCCCTTCCTTGAACGTCGAGGTCTCCTCATAGCCCATTCCGCGGGCGTGCGTGTTCGGCGGCGGAAAGACACCGATGTTTGCAGGCTTGAACCTGGTCACCCGGCCGTTGCAGCCGCTGAACCGCCAGCCGCCGGTCGCGACGGCGCCGCCGGGCCTGACGACATTGCCATATTGGTCGAGCTTGGTCGCGACCAGGTCGCTCGACTCGTACCAGACCAGCAGTTCGGCGCCGTTGACGTCGGCCCGAAAGACGTGCTGCATCCGGCCTTCGTCCGGCGCCGACGTCGGCTTCAGGACCGATTCGACGGTCACTTCGGGAGGAGTCGTCTTCTTCGCGCTCCAAAGGCCCTGGCGCTGCTCGCTCCAGGCGAGGGAAATCTCGAAATACGGCTCGCCCTCGACCGGCTTGTCGCCGC
Organism: uncultured Sphingosinicella sp.; assembly: GCA_966193865.1. Lineage (GTDB taxonomy): Bacteria > Pseudomonadota > Alphaproteobacteria > Sphingomonadales > Sphingomonadaceae > Allosphingosinicella. The sequence goes on from CBIGXQ010000004.1 coordinate 28,005, forward strand.
CCGCCGGCGGCTTCCTGGTCTTGGTCGAGAAGAGCGGCCAGAACAGATAGAGGCGCCGGTTCCACATTAGCGGCAGGATCTGCCCCCGGGGAATGTCGAGGTCCAAGCGCTGCCATGGAGTCCAGCGGGTCTGGCCGATCCACTTGCGGTAGAAATGAACCGGAGGATGGGACTGGGTGCAGGCGAAGACATGAAGCTCGTCGGGAGCGCCGCCTTCGCCGGGCTGGTGGAACATCCCGGCCACTTCGAGCCGCGCCACCTCGTCGAGCCGGGCGAGATAATTGCCATAGGCCCGCTCGGCCAGCTCGCTGGTCACGTCGGACTGGAGAAGCGCATTCTCGAGCTCGAGGAAGAATGGCGACTTGTCGTCGCGAAGCTCCGGCTCGATCCAATTCTCCGGATATAAGAATACCTTACGGTTCGCTTCCCAGACCCGATATTGCTTGAGCGACGGCCATTGCCGCCAGCCAATGTCCTGGGCCTCGTCGGCGGCGACCGCCTCGTCGAGGTTCATCATGAACCGCTGGATCCCCAGCTGGACCGATCCGATCGCCTGCTTGAGCCGCGATGTGAGAACGACCGGCTGGGTCTCGACGTCGATCAGAAGATGACCGAACATGCCGTTGCTGTCGGTCCATGTCTCGCCCCGCGACGGATCAGGCCGGACCGCCAGATAGGCGACAAGGGCCGACCGCCGCTTCTCGCGAAGGACATCCTCGAGCGGCCGTATGGCATCCGCCCACTCCTCGGGGCCGTACGAGGCCTGAACGGCGCGGCGGGCCGCTGTCCCTGCCGCCGCCGTCGGCGATGCCGCGGCCCAGGCCTGGGCCTGGACCGTTCCGGTGCCGAGGCGCCTGAGCCGCCGGGCCGCGCCGGCGAGCCTCGCCAGGCCCTCCTCGTCCGCGAGATCCGAGGGAAGCGTGACCCCGATGGCGGCGGCGAGCAACTGAAGCTCGTCCGGGTCCCAGCCGGTCAGGGTACCGAGCGCGGCGGTGACGGAATCGGCGCTTGCGCCCGGCTCGCGGGCCGAACGGAAAACGGCTTCGACATTTGTCTCGCCGCCCGGAACCAGGCGCCCGATCCTCGACAGGAGGGCAAGCCTGAGCCACGAAGCGAACCTTGCCGGAGCGACCGCCTCCGTCTGGGCCGGAATATCGGCGAGCCTGAGCCAGCCGGACTTGATCGCACCTCCGCCCCAGTGAACCTTTCGCTCGACAACCCCCGGACCGAAGGCGAACAGCCAGTCGATCAGCCGGTCGCTGAGCTTCATCTCGCGAACCAGGGCGGCGATCTTGGTCATCCGAAGAGCGACGCTGAACGACGCGGGGAAAGCCGCCTCGGTGGGCGGCACCTCGACGTCGCTCGAAGCGAACGGCTCCTCGAGGAAGGCGGCGACGGCACGCCGGGCCGGATCGGACGGATGGGGAAGGTCGCGGGTCATGAGCCGTTCCGCAAGGCGCGGCTTCATTCCCGCCGCCTCGGCGATCAGCCTGACGGCAAGCCTTGTGCTCTCCTCGGTCCGACGCCTGGCAAGCACAAGCGCAAGGGCCATGGCGAAGCGGTCGGCCGGAATCGGCTCCTCGAACAGGGCCGAAGCGATCTCCGGAGTGACGAACCGGTTTTCCGCGGAGGGGACGAAGGCTTCGGCCGCGGAGAGCAGAGTCGCGGTCGCCGACCGGTAGGCGGCATCGGTGCTCAGTGAATCGAGCGCCGCCTTGTCGGCGGCAGACATGGTTCCGTCGAACTTCAGCCGCTGTGCCGCCGGGTCGTAGCTGACCCTGGAACGAAGCGCCGGCGGGAAAGTCAGCCCCGCTGGAAGCGCCGGAAGCGGCACCGTGACCGCCGGCCAGCCGAAGGCGCGGAGCCGGTCCTGGGCGAACTGCCGAGGAGCGTTGAACAGCGCCTCGATCGCGTCCTTGTACGACTGGGTTGGGAAGGCGGCGGCAAGCGCCGTCCGCTCCGCTGCGGTCAGCGAACCGGTCAGGGTCAGGGTCTTTGCGTCCGGGTCGTGAACGAGCCGCTCGGCATAGGCTGCGGGGACTGCGAAGTCCGGTGGGGCCGGATCGAGCTGAGCCCGGCTGACCCGAGTGCCACCGATGGCGGCAAGAGCCTCGTCGATCATGGCCGAAGGCCAGCGAAGCGCGGCCAGTTCGCGGCGAAGCGCCTCGCCCGCCGGATCGGGCCGGGGCATGGTCGAATCGCGAACCACGCGAAGCTGGCGTCGGAGTTCCGCGACGAGCTCGGATATGGCGCCCGGCGGGGGCGCGATCGGCGCCGTTCCGGGCGCTTGGTGGAAGAGCAGGTAGGCCACGTCGCTCGGCTGAAGTCCCGTCTGGGAAAGCGATCTGGCGAGTTCGACGAACCGAAGCGTGTCCGCGGTCGCTCCGGCGGAGAACGGGTCGATCCCGGCCATGGCCTTGAGGAGAAGGAGGTCCGCCACGCCGAGACCGAGGCTCCGGGCGAGAAGAGCGTGGCGGTGAAGGAGGCTGAGATTGGCGAGGGTCAGATTGTCGTCGGAAGCGACGCCGGCGGATTGAAGGGCGGCAAGATCGGCCGACGACAGCCGAAGCGCTGCAAGGACCGGCGACGCGTGCCTGGCGATCCTGGCCTCCGCCGGATCGTCGGCGACGATGGCGAGCTCTCCAGTCGTTGCGAGGGTGAATGCGGGATCGAGCGGAGCGATGACGTCGGCGTTGAGGAACAGGCGGCGGTAGAGGCTGCTCTCGCCGTCACTGGGGATCGGCGACCAGAGGGCGACCAGCTGCTCCGTACCGAGATCGAGCTCGGAACGAAGCCGGGCCAGATGGGACAGCTTGACGAGCGCCAGATCGTTGAGCTTGCCGTTGCACAGGGCGCTCAGGAAGAGGTCGAGCTCCTCGGGCTCCCCGCCGACCTTCAGCCACAGGCGGACGAAGCGAGTCAGCCGTCCTGCCATCGCTTTGGTCAGGCCCTTGAGGACGAGCTTTCCAGTATCGCACGTAGCCGGGTCGGCCGGGTCGATCGACTCGATCCTGGCGGCTCGGCCGGGATTGACGAATTCGCAGCCGAGGATCCGCACCAGAATCTCGTAGTCGAGCCCTGAGCGGCGAAGCAGTTCCGGGATCCAGCCGAGTGCCTTGAGCCACTGGAGGTTCGCCTCGACGAACTCCCCTGCCGCCGGATCGAACGTCATGATCGCGTTCGAATCCTCGTCGAGCCCCCAATATTCCCAGGCCTCGTGGTCGGGTGCCGCGGAATCGCCCGTGACATAGGCCCGCTCGATGTCGCTCAGGCCGAGATATTCAGCGGCGATCGAGACGTCCTCGAGCGCGGCCGCTGGCCCGGACGCAAGCAGCTCGGCCATGAGCTGGTGCCGCGGACAGCCGAGATGGCCGAGGAAGGTTCGAACCTCCTCGGTCGGCAGGTCGAGCGGCAGGACGAGCGGATAGACCGCCTCGCGAAGGCGCTCATAGGCGCGCTGATTGACATGTTCGGGGACGGCCGCAAGCGTTTCGGCCGGTGCACCGGTCTGAGGCCAAGCGCCGGTGACCCGGGGACCCGCCGCGCCCTTCTCGATGCTGTAGAGGATCGATCCGTCGGTGACCGACCAGCGCTCGCCGGCCCTTGCGACCACCACCCGGGCACGAGCGGAAAGTTCGTGGCCCTTGCCAGCGAACTCGTCGCGGACCTCGTCGGAAAGGGTCCTCGAATCCAGTTCGGCCGAGGCTCCGCCAGCGAGCCCGAACTTCTCGAACGGAGCGATCCGCCGCTCGAGAATCTCGTTCACGAGATCGGTATAGGGAAGAACGGTATGGGTATTGGCACAGGTCAGCTCGATCTCGCCGAGATCCGGCCGTCGGCTGAACAGGACCTCCCGGGCGCTTCGCCCGGCGGCAAGCGACGAGCGGTCATCGAGCCAGGCGAGAAGGTCGGCGAAATAAGCGGACGGGCTGTGAACCGAGCGGCAATGCTGGCAGGCGCAAAGGTCCATCGAGCCGAACAGGGCCGGAAGATTGGGGATCTTGCGCTGCGAGACCGACGGAATCACCATCGCGTCGGCGCGAGCCAGAGCGGGGGCGTAGGTGCCGAGAAGGGTGAGCGCGGCTCCCGAGACCCGGGCGGCACGGTCATAGATCATCACCGCCTTCCGAGGGCTTAACGCCGTTCCCCCCATCTTCTGGACGAAGGCGCCCTGCCCCACCCGGGCGACCGCCTGCGAAGAGGTCAGGCCGGCCGCCCGGAGCGCCTTCTGTTCCTCATAGTCCGCAGTCAGCGCGAACAGCCGCTGGGTCTCGCCGAGATGGGCGGTCACCGCCTCCCGGTCGTCGATCCCGTCGAGAAGTTCGGAGCGTGACTCGAGAAGCGGGCCGACCGGCCCCTTGCCGAGCTCGAATCCCGATCCCTTCGAGGCGACATTCTTCCAGAAGGCCCGGACCGGGGCGTCGTTCGCCTCGTCGGCGAGCGCCTTGCGGGCGAGCACCTGGGTGGGCATCGTGTCGGCGATCAGGCGGGTGATGGTCGAGGCATAGACTTCCGCCCGCTCGGACAGGTCCTTGCCCTCGATCGTCGGCGGCACCCGGTCGGCCTCGGGAACGTCCTGAGCGTTGATGATGTCGAGCCAGTCGGACTTCGAGAAGGACGCCAGATCCTCGACCCGATCAACCCGCCGCTCGAGAAGCGAGGAAATGAGCGGGAGATGCCGGCCGGTGGCGGCGGCCAGCTGAAGCGTCAGCTGGGCCTTCGGAACGGCTGAGGCGAGGCTCCGGTCTTCCTTCAGTCCAGCCCACATCGACTCGGTCGGACCCTTGTGGCTCATCATCGCCGCGGCCAGCTTCTCGGCCTTGGCGCCATTGCCGATTCCGGCCTTCAGAAGTGCTCCGAGCCGAGCCCTCCCCTCGTCCGTCTTGTCGGCGGCGGAATAGCGGGCGGCATAGGTCTTGAAGGCCTCGCGGACCTTTCGAACCTCGCCGACCATTCGGCCGGGCGCGACCCCTGCCCGGATCGCCCCCGCGAGAGCCCGCGATCGGGCCCCCGCGGGAACGGCGAGAAGCTCGGACAGGTTGCTTGGAAGCCCTCGGCGGACCAGCGCGTAGAAGACGGCCGGATCGCCGTCGACCTCGGCTGCGAGCCGGTGGGCGGCGACGAAGGCCGCAAGCCGCTCGGGCTCCACCGCGAGCTTGCCGGCAAGAAGGCTGACGTCCTGGTGACTGTCGTCCTCCACGAGATCGGACGCCTTCAGCTCGTTCAGATAGGGGGCGACCTCGCGCTCGATCTGCTCGAAATCGGACCAGATCCTGGCCGGTCCGCCGTTGATCTGGACCCTGATCTTGAGGATCGGCTGGGCCGCGAAATGGGTCGGCGACTCGCCGAGGACCCGCTCGCTTCCCCCTTCGCCGGACTGGTCTGAGACCCGGACGAAGAGGTCGGGCGGACGGTCGCTGCTTCCGCGCGCCCGGCTGCCGTCGAAATTGTAATAGATCTCGAAATTGCCGTCCTCGTCGGTCTTCGCCTCACCCAGCTCGACCTCCGACCTGAGTTCGCGATGGAACGCCCGGACGGTGGCGTCCGGGATAGACAGGCCTCCGCGATATTTGACGTGGCCGCGCACCAGGCAGCGAAATTCCGGCGGAGGCTCGACCGGATTTTCGGGCTCGACCGGCCGCTCCGGCTCGACCGGACCGCCGCCGCGACCGAGAAGGTCGTTCATGACGCTGGCCGTTCGCTCGTCCACCTGGCCGGAGGACTCGAGCCCATATTGATCCTGGAACCCGGCGACCAGCTTCGCGGTGGCGTTGCCGAAGGCCTTCCGGCCCTGCTCGCGCCTAAGGGCGGCGGCAAGCTCGCGGCGGACCGAATCGTCGTCGCGGAAGAGTTGATTGCGCTCGAGAAGAAGCTGGAGCCCCTCCTGGAGGTCGGCGACCTCGGAACCGCTCATTCCGCGAGACAGTGGCGCAACGATCCTTGCCATTTTTCACCCGTCCTGAGTCTCTGATGTGTCTCCCGAATTCCGAGGCGCTCTCACTTCAGCCAGAAATTGAACATCGCCTGGAAGCCAGGCTCGGCCATTCCAGGGCCCATCGCCCTTCGTCCGACCGCGCCGTGGATGATCCCGTGGGCCGACCCTTCCGTCAGGTAGAGGTTCTCGGCCGCCATCGCCTCGTTGGTGAATTGCCTGATCGGGAACTTCCAGTGGTGGATCGGGCCGTTGACCGTCATCCGCCGCTTCAGCCTTTCACGCAAAAGGTTGAAGCCTGCCCGGCCCCCCTTGGTCGACTTGGCGGCACCCAGCGCCTGGTTGAACGTGTTGAGCAGTCCTTCATTGCCGGCGATCCACCTGACCTGCCCGCTCTCGGCGACGCTCGCCAGTCGCTGCAATGCGCTGGTCGTCGTGGATATCGTCACCACCTCGGTCGCCGGAGCGGTGACCGCAGCGGCCTCGGAAGCGATTGCGGCCGTGCCGGCGACCTCGCCCATCCCGAGCGCCTTGACCGCGAGCCCGGCGCCGCCTGCGGCGACGCCGACGGTCGCGACGACGTTGAAGGCGGAATGGAATCCCTGCCGGCCAGCCCCGAAATAGTCCCCCCGCTCATAGGCCTGGTAGGATTCATAGCCGGCGACCAGGGCATGATAGGCCGGGTTGACCGCGTTGATCGCGCCGAGGATTCCGTCTTCCTCGTAGCCGTTGGCGATGGCCGAGCCGATATTCTGGATCGTCTCGATCGGGTGGAGAGCGGCGTTGAGAAAGCCGCCGACTATGTCGATGGCGCCCATGAAGACTCCGCCGATCACGGCGCCGAGCTTCTCGTACCAGGCCTTGGGCTCGGACGATCCGCCGCCGCCGCCGCCGGATCCTGACCCGCCATTGCCGTTGCCGCTGCCATTGTTGCCGCGGCCCTGGCCGCCACCGCCCTGGCCGCCACTGCCCTGGCCGCCTCCGCTCTGGTTGCCGCCGCCACTCGCCGGACCGCCTGTTCCCGACGGCGTTCCGCCGGTGCCCGAAGGAGTCCCGCCGGCGCCCTTCTTTTCGCCGGCCGGAGCCGCAGGCGGCGGGCCGGTCTGGGTCCCTGCGTCCGGAGTCGCGGTCCCGCCCGGTGCGGCGGAACTATCGCCGCCAGGGATAAGCTCCTTGACCAGGCCGTGAAGCTCCGCCTCGGTGAGCGGACGTTCCGCGACGATCCTCCAGTCCTTGCCATAAGGCTCGATGTCGGTGACGATCTTGTTTCGGCTGAGCGCATATTGCGAGTTGAACTCGCGAAGCGTCTCTGCTTCCGACATTCCGGTCGTGACCTTGCCGACCGACCTCAGATTCTCCTTCTTCTCAAGGCCCGAGGGGTCCGAGAAGCCGACCGGATCGTTGCCGCAATAAGCGTAGAGATTGGGTCCATCGGCCATTCCCGCCGGATCGCTGCTGGTCCAGCGGCCGAGCCACGGCGCATAGTATCTCGCGCCGCAATAATAGAGGCCCGTCTCCTCGTCATGCTCCTTTCCCGCGAACCGGTAGCATTTGAGGCTCAGGTCCTCGCCCGGCTTCGCGGAGCGGTAGGCCGTCGTTCCCCAGGGATGATATTCCTCGTAGGAGACAGGCGCACCGGCCTGGTCGGTCGTCAGCGAGGCCGAGCCCTGGTGATTGCCATATTGGTAGCGGATCAGTGGAACGCCGAGCGGGTTGGCCGGATCGGCGCCATCCGCGTCCCTTGTCTTGGTGTCGACCTGGGCGATCCGTCCAGTCTCGTCGGAGACATGGATCGTCCAGCGCTCCATCCTGACATCGCCGTCGCTCCTGCGCCGCCGGCGGAACAGGCGAACCGCGCCGAGATAGATCCATTCCAAATCGATCCCGCCCGGCCGCTCGATCACCTTCCTGATCCGCTGGCCGCCGGAGCCGTAGACATAGTGGCCCTCGCCGCCCCCGCCGAGGTCCGTCCGGCGAAGCTGGTCGAGCGAGTTCCATTCCATCGCCGAGAGGTGCGGCATCCGGGTCATGTTGCCGTAGACGTCATGATCGTAGGTGCCGGTGAACGGACCCGAGTCAGGATCGCCGGGAAGGCTGGTCGCCGACAGCCGGTTGGTCCTGTCTCCAGGCGCCGTGTCGAACGCGTAGCGATAATGGCGGACCCACCCGTCCCCGACTCCCGGCCTCGGCCTGAACCGGTGGCTCAGTGACCGGATATTGCCGAGCCGGTCATAGGAATAGGTCTCGGTATAGGTCCGGACCGCCTCGAGGTCGTTGGCGTTCGGAAGCGGCGCCTGGGAAAGATCCGAATCCGTCCGGAGCGAGTCGTTGACGAGCCCGGAATGCTCCCGCCCGGTGGCGCGGACGAGCCGGTAGGAGGCGTCATATTCGAACCGCCATTCGGGCTTGACCACCGCATTGTCGAAATAGTGCGTCTGCTGAGCGGAATCGGCGATGTCGGTCAGGTTTCCGGCCGCGTCATAGGTGAATCGAAGGGCCTGGAGAGGTTCGGCTCCCGGGACCGCCACGATTCGCTCGGTCACCAGGTCGGTCAGCCGGAAGCTGGCCGGGTCGTACGAACAGCGGCTGACGAGATCATTGCCGTAATGGGCGAGAAGGCGCTGGCCTTTCGCATCGTAGCTCTGGGATTTCAGGAACTCGACGAACGCCCCCTGGCCGCCGACCCGGACCCTGAGAGAGCTCATCCGACCGCCGACGTCATAGGCCGGGACGATCAGCGTTCCGTCCGGAAGAACGACCTCGACCGGCCGGCCCAGAGCATCCTGGCGGGAAGTTGCGGTGAAGATCTCGGTCTCCAGGAAGGGCGCCGCGGCCGCTTCGAGGTCATCGAGATCGGCGGCACCATCAAGCGCAGACCAGTCGATGTCGCCCTTGTAGTCGCTTGCGAGAATCCGCTCGATCGACTTGGGGCTGCCCTTGAAGTCCATCTCAGGAACCCGGACCATTCCGCCCTGGTCGAAGGACAGGTGAACCGCCCCAAGCAGGTTGAGGTCGGCGGCACCGTCGACCCGGTCGCCATGGACGACATGGCTGATCATCCGCTCGGGGCCCGAACCCTGCCGGACGAACGTGCTGACCGCGCGCCTCAATGGGTCGAAGCCGATCCGGATCCTTCGGCCATGCTCGTCCCAGCTCCGGACCAGCGAGCCGTTGATGTCGTGGAAAACCCGGCGTGCGCCGCGCTCGGCGCTCTCGCCCAGAATCGGAATTCCCGCCAGTCCGACGAAGGCGAAGGACACCTCGCGACCTTCCTGGTCGAACATCCGGGCGAAGCGCCCGGTCAGGTCGGATTGCGAACGCAGCCCCGAGACGATCCCGCCGCCATGATCGACCTGCTGGTAGAGCGCCCGCCCGAGACTGTCCGAATGGGAGATCGTCGGAGTATGCGCATGCCTGGCGGCGAGCCATGCGGACCGGCGCTGGGGATCGGCGAGCGGTTCCGGCTCCGCCGGATCGGGGCTCCCCCGGGCGCCATACCAGCCGCTTTCGAGCACCGAATCATTGGGATCGAAGGAGGTCGTCTTCCACGGGTCGAACTCGACCCTCGAGAAGGTGCCGTCGGGATGGTCGGTGCGCACCGCCCGGCCGAGCGGATCGTAATGGATGACCGGAGTTGCTCCGATCTCGCGGAGCAGGGCCTCGTCCTCGAAGCCGTCATTGGCGCTGAAATAGGGCTCGTACTGCTTGACCGGCCTGCCCTTGTTGTTGAGCACCGTACGCCCGTTCCCGACCCAGCGCGGATCGGCATCGACCTCGACCAGCGAGCCGTCGGCGCCGACCGCCATCGCCTTGCCCGGTGCGACCCTGGCCTTGACCACCGCTACTCCGCCGGTGCCGTTCAAATGGGCCACGCCTTCGTGCCAGCGCGGATTGGCGGGCCCATGAGCCTCGCGGGCGAAGCTTCGGACCCGGACGGGCCGGCGATGGTCCATCCAGTTGAACAGTTCATATTCGAACCGGGCGGTGGGGTCGTCCAGAGTGTCCCCGTCGCCATCCCCGGCCTTGCCCATCAGCGCCGAGCGGGTGACGACTCCGAGCGCGTCATAGGCGACCGCCGACCGGTTCCCGTTGGGATCGATCGTCATCACCGGTCCGAGCACCCGATAGTCGTTGACGGTCGCGACGATGTTCCAGGGCGCCTGCGGAACGGCGACCCGCTCGACCAGCAGATCGTCCTCGTCATAGGTCGCGACCGACTCAAGCCCGAACGGGTCGCGGGCGCCGACCGGCATGTAGAAATGCTCCGCCGGATCCGCGGGATAGATGGCGGTCGCCGACGGTATCCACCAGTCGCCGTCGATCTCGAGGTAGCCCGATGCGGCAAACAGGCTGTCGCTGATCTCGCCCTCGAGGAATTCGACGATCCCGGGCGTGAAGGCGAGCTCGAGGCTTCGAGAAGGAAGGCCGAGCGTGTCCCACTCGCCCAGCGGCATCGGAGCGAGGCCATTGTCGAGAAAGAGGGTCCGGCTTCGCGAGAGAAGGCGGCGCTGGGCATCGGCGCCGTTCGCAACTTCCTCGTAATCGATCGGCGCGGAGCCGGCGATTGCCGAGGCCAGTTCCTCGAAGTCGAACCTGTCGCCGGCGGGTACGACGCCGCTAATCTCGAAGCTGCGGGTCTCGAACGGTGCCCGGAGCCGGTAATGATGATCGACGCCGCCGGACGAGTGGTCGGCGGTATATTCGGTCTCGACATAGGTGACCCAGGTCCGCTGCTGGTCGGCGATGACCTCGGCCGGGAGCGAGCCGTCGCTCCGTCGGCGGCCGTAGACGGCGGTGGCGCTCTTCAGCGCGTCGCCATATTCATCCACCTCGAGCGCGAAATCGTGAGTTATTCGCGGATCGCCGGGATTGCGCTCATAGGCCAGCGAGATCGACTCCCGGGCAATCGGGAAGAACACGCCATGCCGTCCCGGGGCCGAGGGCTGGAGCCTTCGCCCCCGATAACTCGTCTCCGACACTGCATAGGGGAGATGCTGCTCAGGCGACCCGTCCGGACTGTAGGTTTCCTGGCGAAGCGGAAGCCCCTTCAGGGCACGGACGAACTCGCGAAGGTCCCTCGGGCTCAGCCCTTCCGGGATCTCGGAGTCGGCAAACTCATTCCGACCCCCGAAATAGTCCGAGGCGAGCGGATGAAGAAGCGAGGTTCCCGCCTTCCAGCTGCCGCTGTGGAACCAGGTCCTGGTGACGACCGGCGCCTGGAACAGGTCCCGTTCGACCGCCTGGGTCCCGCCCGCCGAGCCGACCGCCTCGACATGGCCGGCAAAGAAATCTGTATCGATCTGCTCGACCATCCCGAAGCCGCGAAACTCCCGCTCCTCGCCGTCGAAATAGCCGTGATGATAGACGTAGCGGGTGAGGAAGCGGCTTCGGGCGACATGGTCGATGCGCTCCACCCGCTCGACGACATGGACCGGAAACGGAAGCCGCTCAGCCCAGGGCCGGCCGGATCGGCGGTCCTCCAGGGAGAAGCGGGTGGAGGGCGCATAGTCGATCCGAGTCTCACCGCCCAGATTGTTGCGCATCCCGACGAGAAGGTGCGGCTTGCCCCTGGCCATGAGATCGACGAACCGCATCTGGCAGCCGCCCGGCAAGGGCGAGGACCAGACGAGGCAGGCGGTCCCGGTCCCGAGCAGGTCGACGGCGGCGATGCTCCTGGAATTGTCGATGGCCGGGAAGCCGGCTAGCCGGCAGGCCTCGCTCCAGCCATTGCCCGACTGGTTGAAATAGAGCCTCGGCCCTTCCCGATGGAGATAGATGATGTCGGTCGTGCCGCTTCCGTCGATATCGGCGAGCCGGATCCGGTCGGGATCGAACCGGCCATGTTCATCGAAGGCGGGGGAGTCGGCCATGGTCACCTTCGGCCCGAACCGGCCATGGCCGAGATTGGGCCAGTAGCAGACCTCGTTCTGGCGGATCCGAACCAGGTCGGTGAGCCCGTCGCCGCTGAGATCGGCGAGGTGGATGGACTGCTCGGGATCGCCGAACACCAGCCTCGGGCCCCGCTCATCGTCGAGCGCCTGAGCGACCCGGCGCGCCGGCCCGAACCCCTCCGCCCCGAGAGAATCATGACGGACGAACGCATTGTCCTCAGTGATCAATATGTCGGCGCGGCCGTCACCATTGAGGTCGATCAGTCGAAGGTCGGGATTGGCGAAGCTCCGGTTCAGCCTCGACCTGAATGGCCGGAAATCGCTCCAGCTATCGCTCTCGTCCCGCTCGTACATTCCCTGGACGTCGCCTTCGAGAAGAACCAGGTCCGCCCTCCCGTCGCCGGCAAGGTCGAGAATCTCCGCGCCCGCCGACAGGGCCGCGCTCGGCCGCTCGGGGAGACGGCGCATCGGGAGGAACTGCGCCGACGAGGACGCCGCAGGGAGCGGTGCCGGGCTGACATTGCGCTTGAAGAACCAGGCACCACCCTGCTCGGTCAGGATTCCCGGGATCCCATCGCCGTCGAGATCGACCCAGCGATAGTCCGAACCGTCGAGGCCAACCGGAAGATCAGCGACGCTGTGCGGGTCCAGCTCCTCGACGGATTCACCGATCTCGGGAAGGCTGTAATCGAACTCGAGCGGCGGCAGGCTGGCACGTTCGTAGCCACCGGCGCCACGGACATAGCCGCTCTGAGTGATCGACCGGATGAATGTATAATATTGCCCTGCCGGTCCCGCCGGGTCGCTCTCGTCAGAATAGGCGAGGTCGGTCGACCGAACCAGGCAGTCCGCGCCGACCCCGGCCCGACCGGGAAAATGATGAAACATGAGCGCCCGCCGGCACAACCGGGTGGTCCGAACCTCGAACCCCGACTTCCAGGAAGAGAAGGGATCCTTGCGATAGGTCCAGGCCCGGTCGGGGGCCGGAAGCGGGAAATCGCGGTCATGGTCGCCATAATCGAACACAACCTCGAACATCCAGCCGCGGTCGGCGATCCGGGCGTCGACCTCGGCCCTGTCGATGAATCGCGGACGGCGACCGGCCGGGTCGAGGAGCGGCACCCGGTTGCCGTAGAAGACGCGCTTCAGATAGCGGTTCGCGGTCCGTCCCGGGTCGTCCGCCGCTCCACGGTTGCGCTCGGCAGGATGAGCCAGATCGACCCCGGCCCCGTCCTCCGCCTTGTAGCGATAGAGGATCGCATTGCCCTTGTCGTCGCGAGTCTCGCTGATCAGCCAGGAGAAGATGCGTCGGGGATCAGCAGGGTCATGAATACGCTCTTCCGGCCCGGCACCGTAGATCGTCAGGACATTGTTCCTGGTGATCGACCGCCAGTGAATGTCGGCCGGGTCGTCGATCCGGGACCAGCGCTCGATCCGGGCGAACAGCCCCTCTATCCGCGGCCGGTAGCGCCGGACGACATGGCCCTCCTCTACCTCCTCGTGGACGCGCCTCGCGCCGCTCGGGCCGATCACCCAGTCGCCCGCCGCATCCTGCCTGAGGACCGGAACAAGGTCCTCCATGCCAGAGAGCTCGAAGACATCGGAATCGATTTCGTCCCGATAGAGCGGGATCCCCTTCGACGTCTTGCGCGTCACCGACGGAAGGGAAAGCTCCCAGCCGAACCCGAAGGGTCCGTTGCCCGATCCGGAATCGTAGGAAAGGGTGAGGGAGGGCGTGAAGCCGGAGCGGCCGGGACTGACCGCCAGAGGAACGGTCGTCGCCCCGGTGCCCGAGACGGGGTTGGCAGCGAACTTCTCGCCCATGCTTCGGATCGCCCCGCCGCCCTTGGGAAGAGACGGCGCCTCGACCGCGCCCCGACCGCCCTCGCCGGGACCGGAGGACGGATCGTCCCTCACGCCGCGGTGCAATCGGAAAAGGCCGTAGCCACCAAAGGCGCCCGGGACAGGACGTTCGAGGATGCCCGATCAGGCGAGCCGGCCGTGGACGATCCAGTCCTCACCGCAAGTCCCTCTCCCGGAACCGAACGCGGACAAGGCGGGGCGAGTCGCCTCCCAAGTCAGATGAAATTGATACATGTTTAGTTAGGTAAAACAAGCCATCGCATCAATCCCGGCGAATAAAGCCAGAACATATGATGAGATCAGGAGTACAAAAGGACGGACCATGTGGCTACATGGCACAGAAAAATCACGAAAGCCCGCGGCCACAGAAGCGGTATATCCGCGCTGTGGCCAGGCTTTTATCCTTTCTGTCCTGGACCACAGAATCCCAGTACTGCGCGATCCAAGGTTTTCTACCCGAGCGAAGTCATCAAGATCAATCCAAGGGCCGAGCAGAAAGGGCATCGACCCTGCCGCAAGACGGCGCTGCCTAGCCCTCAAGACAGCACACAGGTCAGGACGCGTAAACGGATTTATTTCTTCAGGCAGACGTTTTTTTCCGACATGACCTGACTGGCGCCGGGACTATATTGAGTTTAGCGGCTGCTGCCCCGGGGCGGCTCCCTCACGAGTTGGCGCAGCGACTCGCAGGCGAGGCCGCGACCGAGGCCGGCGTCCTGAACAACTGCCGAGGGGTAACCGATCCTGAGGCGGTGAGCGCAGCATGCGACGACCGTGACGGTGAGGCCTCGCAACGCCTGGAGCTGGCGGGAATCTGCTACTCGCAGGAAGGCGAGTTCGGTTATCAGCACCACATGCAGCGCTGCAAGCCGGGCCCGACTCGTCTCAACCCTGAATGAAGTGAAGGGAATATCTGATGGGCCTCGGCCTGGTCATTGCTGTGGTCACTCTTCTTACCTTCCTCGCTGCAGGATGGGTGCTGAAGGGTTGGCGGCCGTTCACGGTCACTCTGGTCCTGTGGACTGCCGCCGTCTTGATGCTCGGCCTGTGGACCTTCGCCTTGTGGCTGCTGCCGTTCCAGTATCTCGTTGCGCTGCTGGGCTACTGCGCCGGCGGTCGGTTCCGGAAGGACCGGCTCGCTTGCAAGTAATCCAAATCCGCGATCCCGCGCAGAAACTTCCGACAGGAGATCAGACCATATCCCCCTAATTACGGTCAGGGCACGAAGTCAGTCGTTCCGTCCCGCTTGATCCGGACAAGGCCCATGGCGAGGCTCCCGCCCTTGCCCAATATCTCGACCTCGGCCGACCCCGTCTTCTTCAGCCCGGCCGAAACGCCGGCAGTGAGGAATCCGAGGATGGCCGAGCCCTTGCCGCTGATCTCGATCCCGCTCTTCCTCGTCTCGTTGCCGACGAACGAGAAGCTGTCCGCGTCATAGACCTCATGGACGAGGTAGAACTTCTTGTGGTCCCAGTCGGCATGCCCCTTGAGCGCAGCGGCGATCCTGTTGAGGTTACTGATATGGCTGCCGCGAAGCGTCGGGGTCTTCAGCACATACTGAGATTCGCTCGAGAACTCATACTTCACGCTCGCCTCGGCCGTGAGATCCAGCGCGGCCGTGCTCGGAAGCTCCGCATTGGCCTGGAAGAGGCGCTGGCGGACGCCCTGAGAGACGAGGTTGAGATTCTGATCCTGGTGGGGCGTCGACTTCATCAGGTCGGTGAAGGAGCCGATATCGTCGATCGGGCGATAACGGCCGTCCTCTCGCCCCATCACCGTGCCGAGGGCGATCGGCGTTCCCGGTTGCCAGACGGCGACGGCGCCGAGAATCCTGCGGATCCGCTTTCCATATCTTTCGGGAAGGGACATGAGAGAGCCTCCTCTGTCGGGTTGCAAGTCGATGGCGAGTCGGATGTCAGAAACGAGACCGCATGAAATGCCAGAAGGACAATCGAGTCAATGCGATCTTGTCTTTGTAAACTCCAAAGTTGTCTTTGGCTGACTATGTGAGCGGCAAGCTCGTCTTTACCTGAGCAACGGCTTGGAGATGCGCAGCAGCGGGAAAGGGGCGGATTCTATCTCCAGTCTCGCGCTCGAACTCGACACGTCCACCTATTTTGGAATTTTTTGGAAAGTCGAAGTAGTGCGACCCGGTAACCTTCCGAGCAGGGGCGAGGAGGGCTTTGTTCCCGAACTCGAGACTCGGCCTAAGACTCGTTCTTTGATCAACTCGTCGGCACGCGATCCGCTCAGCCCCGTCGGCCTGACCGCCTCCGCGATTCTGACGCTGATCGGGTCAGCGGATACTTGCCACGACAACCCGTTCACGTCGACCTTCCCTGCTCGCGCCGCCGACGAGCGAAAGCCTTGTCCCGGTCGAGGAAGCTGGCCAGCATCGCCGGTATCAGCTCCTGCACCGGCTCCAGCTGGCCATAGACCTCTCGATAGACCGCCGAGTAATCCTGGAGCGCCTGGCTGAGCTCGGGTGAGACGCTGATCGTGATCCTGACCGGAGTCCGGTCGGGCAGCTTGCGAAGGCGAAGTTCCGACATCTGTCACTCCTTCCACGGGCGAAGCACCAGGTCCTTGTGGACGATGGCGCGGAGCGGCCAGCCAGGCCTGACGGTGAGGGTCGGCTGCACGTCGAGATTACGGGCGGTGACCCGGTCGCCCGCGCGCGCGGCGTTCTGCTGCGTCGATTCCCGCAGCGCCCGAACGAGGTCGCTCTCGCCGCTGCCGAGGCTGAGCTCCGTGCCGACCCCGAGCAGGGTCGACAGCGCCATGCCCTTGAGCAGCCGCCAGCTATGGAAGTCGACCTCGTCCTCGAGCCCCGAATAACCTGACAGATCGCTCGCCGGCATGTTGTCGAGGCGGATCGAGGAGCCGTCCGGAAGGACGATCCGCTGCCAGGCGACCAGCGCCCGGCGCTGCCCGTAGGCGACGACATTGTCGTAGCTGCCGATCAGCCGCGCCCCCTGCGGGATCAGCACCGTGCGCCCGGTCGCGCTGTCGCGAACATTCTCGGTCACCTGGGCGAACACGGTCCCCGGAAGATCCGAATTGAGGCCGGTGATCAGGCTCGCCGGGATGATCGTTCCGGCGCTGAGCGTCCAGGGCGAAGGCGAGGGACGGAGCGGATGCGGGTTGGCGCCGCCCGCGTCGAACCCCGCCGAACCGCTCATCCGCGCCTGCCCCGCGGCGGCCAGATCCGGAGCGGGGGACGCCGGCGCCGGCGTTCCCACCGCCGCGTCCAGCTCCGCCCGCTGCTGCGCAGGAGGTTGTCCCGCGCCTTGCAGCTGCACGATCACGTCCGAGGCGCGCGCGGCTTCGCGGGCCGCGGCGAGGCGCTGGCGCTCGGCTTCGGCGGCGGCCCGGGCCTGATCCGGCGCGGCCGGCGCCGCTCCTGCAAGAGGAACGGGCTCGGCGAGGCTTCGCTGATGCTCGAGGATAGGCCGGCCGAGATCGCCGGGCAGAGGCGGTCCGAGCCTGGGCACGTCGCCATAGCTGGCGGGCGCATTGGCAAGCGAGTCCGGCGCCGCCTTGCGAAGGGGGTCGCCGACCTCTTCCTCTTCGGCGCCAAGCCGGAAGCTGGGCGGCTCGAGCGCGAACCAGGTTACCGTCACCAGAGCGCCGGCCACCACGGCGGTGATGCCGATGATGAGGCCGCGCCTGAACCGGACCACGGGTCGAGGACTTCCGCGAAGCACCAGAGTCTCCGGATCTTCCTTCAGCGGAGCGGCAAGGACCCCACTGTCCCGAACTTCGTTCACGAGGACCTCCCGCGGCGACGCTGCTGCCCGAAGTCGGCGCGAACGATCCGGACGACCTGCTGGCGCCGTTCCCCAAGCCGCAGCTCGGCGGCGGAGAAGAGGCGGTCGACGACATAATAGCGCCCGCGCAGGCGGTAGTTGACGAGCTCGGTGCGGCCGCCTGCCCCGCTGACGAACAAGGGCGGCGCCTCTCCCTGCGGGAGGGTCGACGGAAACTCGATGAACACCTGACTCCCGTCGTCGAAGGCGCGAACCGGGCGCCAGGGCGGATCGTCGCCTTCGATCCTGTAGCCGAAGTCGAGCGTCTCGACCGCGACTCCGGCGAGCGGCGCGGAGTCCGCGGCCCCCTCGCCTCGCCGAACGGCCAGGAGCTCGTCGGCGGGATAGGTCCAGGAAATGCCCGCCATCGCCGTCCTGGCGGTGCTCTCGACCTGCACATGATAGACCCGCCTGTCGGTGGTGATGACGAGGTTGGTGCTCAGCCCGACCGCGGAGGGCTTGACCAGGATGTGGGTCCGCCGGCCTGGGCCGCTTCCGCTGGTCGTGTCGCCGATCACCCAGCGCACCGTGTCGCCGGCGGCGACCGAAATCAGGGTCTCGCCCGGCTGGAGCGCGATCGCGCTGACCCGCTCGGGCGCGGTGTAGAGCCGATAGAGCGCCCCTTCCACCCATGCATAGACCTGGACCGCGTTCACATAGCTCTCGCGGCTCGGCTCGCGAACCGCCGCGCGGTTCGCGGCTTCGACGCGCTCGACGGGCGCTCCGCCCGAGACACGTCTCCCGCGCGTGGGCGGCGGCAGGCGCTGGTCCTCGACCGCGGCCAGGCTCGCCGCCGGAGCGGCCGGAGGAGACGGCGGAGGCGGCGGAGCTTCCGCAACCATCACGGCGGGCGTGAACTCGAACGGAGCGGCCGCCGCGGCTTCGGCGCGCGGGCTTCCGGCGCAGGCGGCGAGGCCGAGCGCAGAGCAGATCGTGAGGAGGGCAAGAGGCTTCATCGGGGAGTCCTTTCGGAAGGCATGGCCTGAGGCGCCGGAGGCGCCGGAAAACCCGGATCGAGCGGCGATCCGAGCGGCACGTTCGGGACCGGGTCCGGCGCCGGCGGCCGGGCCGGTGCCGGCATCGCCGGCGGCACGTCGAGCTCGCGCGACCAGTCGATCGCGTCCACGTAGAGCCCGAGCGGATTCTTGCGGAGCGCTTCGGCCGAGGAAGGCGGCCGAACCTCGACCGACAGGATAGCCGTCCAGCGCGAGGTGCCGGCGAGGCTTCCCCGCTCGTAGGCGGTCTCGGTCCACTTGACCTGGAACGAGCGGTCCGAGGCCCGGACGACGCTCGTCACCTGCACCGAGACGGTTCGGGTGCCGACCTGGCCGAACGGATCGGCCGAGCGCGCATATTCGCCGAGGAACCGGGAGCCGCGCTCCGTCACGAAGTCGTAGGCCGAGAGCCAGTTCTCCCGCATCAGCACCGGGTCCAAAGAGATCGACCGCACGCTGACGATGAACCGTCCCAGGTGCCAGGCGATCTGCGGATCGGTCGGTCGATAGTCGGCGCCGACCGGCGCGACCGCCCTTGCCTCGCCGAGCCGGTCGACCTCAACCACATAGGGAACGACCCGGCTCTGCATCGACTGCCAGAGCAGTCCGCCGGACAGGCCGGTCGAGAGCAGAAGACCGCCGAAGGCCATCCATCTCCAGTTGCGGGCCTGGACCCGGGCCGAGCCGATCCGCTCGTCCCAGACCTGCCCCGCTCTCTGATAGGGTGTCTCGGGCTCGGGCGTCCGCCCGTAGCGCTGAAGCGAGCGCCTGAACTTCATCCTGTCAGTCCTCTCTTTCCTTGATGTCGGGAGTGGCGGCCGCCCCTCCGCGATCGCCTTCGCGAACCGCCTGGAGAGCGACGTGCCGATGGTGACGCGCGGTCTGCTCGGAGCGCAGCCGCCGTGCCCATGAAGGCGCCTCGTCGGCGGCTCCGCCCGCGGATGCCGCCGACGAGGCGCCTTCATGGGC
>CBIGXQ010000005.1:0-45706 GCA_966193865.1 uncultured Sphingosinicella sp.
ATCGAGCACAAGACCATCCCGGGCGCGAACCACTTCTTCGTCAACGAGATGGACCAGCTGATGAAGGAGGTGGACGATTATCTCGACTTCCGCCTCGATCCGAGCTGCCCGATCCGCTAGCGCGATGCCGGGACCTTCGCTTCAGGCTGGATCCGCCTGAAGCGGTCAAGGTCTAGACCGTCCAGATCAGCACGTTGACGAGGATCACCGCCGCCGCTGCGAGCATCAGCACGCCGCGCTTGCGGTCGCGCCGGCTGATCAGCACATAGGTCCCGCCCGCCGCGAGGGCGAAGACGCCGATCATCATGATCGACAGCAAGGCGGCGCCGAAACCGGTCATCGCCGGCTGATGCCATGGCCCGGCCTGCCGGGAAAGCCCGCGATCGATCTTGATTACCGCCGCGCTGAAAAGCGCGCTTTACGCCGGCTTAACCCGATCGGTCCTAGAGCATAACGATGGCCCAGCCGATCCCAGCCGATTCCCTCGACAAGGCGCTCGCCACGATCGAAGCGGACGTGTTGCCGGCACTGTCGACCCTTCTCCAGGCCGTCGCCGACAAGGCTGTCGCGGGCACGGCATATGATGCGCGAAGCGCGGAACTCCGCGACATGAGCCGTCAGATCATCGAATTGACCCGCTTTCTCGCCGCGGTCACCGCCGACGCCTGCGATCAGTCCTGATCGGCAAGGATCCGCGCGTAGAGGCCCGGATCGACATTTCCGCCCGAAACGACGACGACCGATCCTTCCGGCGCGTCATATTTTCCCGAAAGCAGTGCCGCCAGGGCCACGGCCCCTCCCGGCTCGGCCACGATCCGCAGCCGGCGGAACGCGGCGGCCATCGCCGACGCGACCTCTTCCTCGCTGACAGAGACTCCGCGCGCTCCGGCGGCGATGAGCGCTTCGAAGGTCAGCGGCGAGACTCGCTTGGTCTGGAGCGCGTCGCAACGGGTCGGCGGCGCAGGCTCCTCGACCGGCATGATCCTTCCCGCCTCGAGCGAATTGAGCATGTCGTCCCAGCCTTCCGGCTCGACGATCACGATCTCCGTTTCCGGGAGCGCAAGAGCTATTCCGGACGCGAGTCCGCCGCCGCCGCAGGGTGTCAGAAGCGTCGGTGGCGCCCGTCCGAGCTGGTCCCGGATCTCGATCCCGACGCTGCCCTGGCCTTCGATGATGTCGACATCGTCGAACGAAGGCACCAGCGTCGCGCCCCGCTCCTTCGCCAGCCGGGCCCCTATCTCTTCGCGGCTTTCCCTTTCCCGGTCGTACAGGACGATCTCGGCACCCGCCGCGCGGGTCGCCTCGATCTTCACCGTGGGAGCGTCGCCCGGCATGACGATCGTCGCAGCGATCCCCAGCCGCTGCGCCGCCAGAGCGACACCCTGGGCATGGTTGCCCGACGAAAAGGCGACGACGCCGCGCTCTCGGGCGGAGGCGTCGAGCAGGAGCAGACGGTTGGTCGCGCCGCGCAATTTGAAGCTTCCGCCCTGCTGCAGGCACTCGGCCTTGATCCAGATCCGTCGCCCCTGCCAATCGAGCGGGAGCAAAGGCGTTCGGGTCACGGCTGCGGCGATACGCCTCGCCGCGTCACCGACACCGTTCGCCGTTGGCCTTCTCTCTTCCATGCAAACCTCTGGAAAATCGCGGAAATCCGCAGGTCTTTACAGGGGGGTCCAACGTCCATATATCGCGCCCCGCAGCCCCATGGGGACTTCCAAACCGCAAGGCTGCCTTGTCGTCAACTAATCTCCTGGAGGTCCCTTGAGTTGCACAGCCATCATAGCGCGCTGGGGCTAGCTACCGCCCCGACCGGCACCGCTTGCGCTGCCGTGATCGCAAAGCAGAATCCGGTTCAGCCGGTGACGCTTCTTCGTCCGCACGCCGCCCGGCGCGCCGCCCGATTCTTCGTTGAGAGGTTTCCGGGCCGGCCGCTCTACGCGGTCAAGGCGAATCCGTCGCCGGAGCTGCTCACCATCCTCTGGGAGAGCGGAGTCACGCATTATGACGTGGCTTCGATCGCGGAGGTGCGTCTGGTCGCCCGGACTCTGCCCGAGGCCGTGCTCTGCTTCATGCATCCGGTGAAGGCCGAGGAAGCGATCGAGGAAGCCTATTTCACGCACGGGGTACGCACCTTCTCGCTCGACACGATCGACGAGCTGGAGAAGATCCTGCGCGCCACCCGTGGCGCCACCGATCTCAACCTGCTCGTCCGGATCCGGGTCTCCTCGGAGCATAGCAAGCTCAGCCTGGCGTCGAAGTTCGGCGCCGAGCCCGACGAGATGAAGGCTCTGCTCATGGCGACCCGGCAGGCGTCGGACGCGCTCGGAATCTGCTTCCACGTCGGCAGCCAGGCGATGTCGCCGGCTGCCTTCGGCGAGGCGATGGAGCGGGTTCGCGCCGCCATCGTCGAGGCGGCGGTGACGGTCGACATCGTCGATGTCGGCGGTGGCTTCCCGTCCGTCTATCCGGGCATGGAGCCGCCTCCGCTCGAGACCTATTTCGAGATCATCCACCGCAGCTTCGAGAGCCTGCCGATCTCCTATTCGGCCGAGCTCTGGTGCGAGCCGGGCCGCGCTCTGTGCGCCGAATATGCCAGCGTTCTGGTCCGGGTCGAGAAGCGCCGGGGCGATCAGCTCTACATCAACGACGGCGCCTATGGCGCGCTGTTCGACGCGGCGCATATCGGCTGGCGCTTTCCGGTCCAGCTGATCCGCGAGGAGGAGTCGGAGACCCGCGAGATGGCGTTCAGCTTCTACGGGCCGACCTGCGACGATCTCGACCATATGGCGGGACCGTTCCTGCTCCCCGCGGACGTCGCTGCCGGCGACTATATCGAGATCGGCATGCTGGGGGCCTATGGCTGCGCGATGCGCACCGGCTTCAACGGCTTCGGCGACGTCGCCCGGGTGATCGTCGAGGACGAGCCGATGGCGAGTCTTTATGCCTCGAGCGAGGAACGGCCGGCGGCGTCGAACGTCGTCACGCTGTAGCACTCACCGCCAAACGTCATTCCAGCGGAAGCTGGAATCCATGATGACCCGCCTGGGACCTCGGCTGAGCCGGGGTGACTCGGATATTGGAGATTGAGATGAACGACCTTCCCGTCAACGACACCCGCAAGGCCGAGCTGCTCTCGACCGAGGTCGAGCATATCGACATCAAGAGCTTCGACGCCCGGCCGATCGTCGACGCGATGAAGAAGATGAGTTTCACGTCGCGTGACCTCGGCCGAGCGGCCGAGATCTACAACCAGATGCTGGCCGATCCGGACTGCTCGATCATCCTCGTCATCGCCGGGTCGACCTCGGCCGGCGGCTGCATGGATCTCTATACCGACCTGGTGAAGCACAACATGGTCGACGCGATCGTCGCCACGGGCGCGGCCATCGTCGACATGGATTTCTTCGAGGCGCTCGGTCACAAGCACTACCAGGCGCTCGAGATCCCGGACGACGACACGCTTCGGTCGCTCTACATCGACCGGATCTACGACACCTATATCGACGAGGAGTCGCTCCAGGAAACCGACCACACGATCGGCGACATCGCCGATTCGCTCGAGCCGAAGCCCTATTCGTCCCGCGCCTTCATCCGCGAGATGGGCCGCTGGCTCCAGACCCACGGCAAGAAGGAGCACAGCCTCGTCAAGCTCGCCTTCGAGCATGACGTTCCGATCTTCTGCCCGGCCTTCACCGACAGCTCGGCCGGCTTCGGCCTGGTCAAGCACCAGGTCGACCGGATCAAGGCGGGCAAGCCCTATCTGACGATGGATTCGATCGCCGACTTCCGCGAGCTGACCGACATCAAGATCAAGGCCGGAACCACCGGCCTGCTGATGATCGGCGGCGGCGTGCCGAAGAACTTCACCCAGGACACGGTCGTGTGCGCCGAGATCCTCGGCCACGAGGACGTCGAAGTGCACAAATATGCGATCCAGATCACCGTCGCCGACGTCCGCGACGGCGCCTGTTCCTCCTCGACGCTCCAGGAGGCGGCGAGTTGGGGCAAGGTGAGCACCGCGCTCGAGCAGATGGTGTTCGCCGAAGCGACCAGCGTGCTGCCGCTGCTCGCCAGCGACGCCTTCCACCGCGGCCACTGGCGCGAGCGGACGGAGCGCCGCTTCGCCAGATTGTTCGACTGACGCCTTTGGTCAGCTGAAGATCAGCTGATCAACTTCAAGCGCGAAGAAGCCCTTCAGGCGCGTTCCCTCGCCGGGGGAGCGAACCTTCGAGGCCGTCGCCCCTTTATTGGCGTGGGCAGGGATAGGCGCCGAGCAGCCCGGCGACGACGACGGCGGCACCGCTCACGTCGCTGTCTTCGGGATGGGCGCGCAGGTAGCGAATGACGGCGTCCATCAGCTGCAAATTGGTGGCATCACCGGGAAGGCACAGAGGATTGCGGCCGGCGACCAGGGTGGCCGCCATCACCACCCCGTCGATCGCGCCCGTCACGTAGGTGAGGCAGGCGGCCCGGTTCTCGTTGCAGATGGCGAGCAGCGAGCGGCCGGTCACCCGCGGCGCCGGTACGACGGTTCGGGGCTGTATCTGGACCGGGACCGGCGCAATTTGCGCCGGTCGAGCCGACACCGACCCGGCCGGCACCATCAGTGCCGCCGCCAGCGCGGCCCTTGCAATCCTGACCATTTGCGTCGCTCCCGCTTCTCTCAAGCCCCGGCTGTAGCACAAAGACCGAGGGATTGAAGCGGCTTAGCACGCTTTGACAAGTGCGGTCCGGCTCGCCACTCTCGGCCGGTCGCAAGGGGGAAATGACGATGGAAGAACCCGCTCGGATTTTGGCTCCGGTCGTCGCCCTGGTCGCCTGGACGCTGGTGATGATGATCTGGCTCTACGCCGTCCGTTTCCCCGCAATGGCGCGCAAGGGAATCTCGCTCAAGGGCCGGGTCGGAAGCAAGGGCGGGGACCTGGACGGCGTGGTCGAGCCCCACGTCCAGTGGAAGGCGCACAACTACAACCATCTGATGGAGCAGCCGACCCTCTTCTACGCGATCTGCATCGCCTTGGCGCTGCTCGGCGGCGGCGACATCTGGATCAACGTCTGGCTCGCCTGGGGCTATGTCGTCTTCCGCATCGGCCACAGCCTCGTGCAGGCGACGGTCAACGTCGTCCGCTGGCGCTTCCTTCTCTTCATGGCGGCGTCGATCTGCCTTCTCGGCCTCACCGTGCACGCCGGCGCGATGGTCCTCCACGACTCCTTCTGAACCGGAGTCCCCACCCGAAGCTGCCGGGAAGAGGGCGCAAATCAGCGCTCCGCTGACTCAATCTGCCTGAATTTTCGATGTTTTCACCTGCTCCAGGGCACCGAACATGTCCAAGAGCGTTGTTAACTCAGGTCAAGACGACTGGTGTCGGCGTCATGGAGAACGACGATCGATGCCGCTTGTCTGAAGAAAAGCAAAGGTATTGAGAGTATGCGTCATCGATTCGGAAAGCTCGGGGCAGTCGCTAGTCTGGCCCTGTTCGCCGCCATTGCGCCTACATATCCGGCACACGCCCGCGAATCAACTTCTATCGAAGCGCGTGCTGCTTCGCTTGAACCGGGCGAATATGTCTGGCAGCCGCAAAATTCAACCAATGGCGATGTCACGATCGTCATCAGCCTGCAGCTTCAAAAGGCTTTCGTCTATCGCGGCGACGGCCTGATCGGCGTTTCCACCATTTCAAGCGGCAAGGCCGGCCACGAGACGCCCACGGGCACGTTCGAGATCCTCCAAAAGCGGCGGGAACATTATTCGAACCTCTATGACAATGCGCCGATGCCATTCATGCAGCGGCTGACCTGGAGCGGGGTCGCCCTTCATGGGGGGCGGATCCCAGGCTATCCGGCCTCGCATGGCTGCATCCGGCTGCCCAATTCTTTCGCCCGCAATCTTTTCGGGGTGACCCAGCTCGGCGCCACCGTCCACATCGTCGACAGGCCGATCAGCGAGGACGAGGCGCTGGCGATCGCGACCAACAATCTAAACGATATAAGGGTTGGAAGCGCTATCGAACTGGCCTCCGGATCCAACTAGGCCGAGGCCACTATCCTTTCGAAACAGGCGGCAAGTTCGACATGGGTCGACCAGCGGAACTGGCCGACCGGCTTGACCCATGACAGGCCATAGCCTCCGGCGATTAAAGTCGCCGCGTCCCGAGCGAAGGTCGCCGGATTGCAGGAGACATAGGCGATCTTCGCTACCGGCGAGGCTGCGAGCGAAGCGACCTGATCCTTCGCCCCGGCGCGCGGCGGATCGAGAATGACGGCTTCGAACCGGGCCAGCTCCTCCCGGTCGAGCGGACGCCTGAACAGATCGCGATGGTCGACGAAGACCGGCCTCTGGGCGAGGTTCGCCGCCGATTTGAGCGCGAGCGCGGCGTCGCGAGCGCCTTCGGCGGCGAATATTCGTCCCGGCAGCGACAGAGCGAAGGTGCCGAGTCCGGCAAAGAGGTCTGCGATGATCCGCGCCTCCCCCATCGCGTCGGCGACCGCCGCCACCAAAGCGGCTTCGCCTTCGGCCGTCGCCTGGAGGAAGGCGCCGTAGGGCAAGGACACCGAAACCGGGCCGAGACGGATCGTGACCGGCTCCGGCTCCCAGAGGGTCTGAGGACCGTAACCGTCGTCGATCGCGAGCCGAGCGAGGCGATGCTCCGCCGCGAAGGCCGTCACCTGCTCGGTCGCGGCGAGCCCCTCGACCTTGATCCTCTCGAGCAGAAGGTCCGGCCCCTGCTCCGCCAGCGTCATTCGCACTTCCCCGCCCCCGCGCGGGGAAAGCAGGCCGGCGAGCAATGTCCGAAGCGGCGCCACCAGAGCGAACAGCTGCGGATGGAGGATGTGACATTCGCGCATGTCGACGATCCGGTGGCTCGCCTGCGCATTGAATCCGAGCAGGACCTGGCCGCCGCGCCGCTCCGTCCGAAGCGCCGCCCGGCGGCGGGTCCGGGGCGGTGAAAGGGCCGGCGCCTTCATCTCCGGCGCCGCCACATTCTGAGCGGCCAGAGCGGAGACGATGCGGTCGGTCAGATAATCGCCATAGGCCTCGTCATCGACGTGCTGAAGCTGGCAGCCGCCGCATTCGGGAAAGTGTCGGCAGGGCGGAGTGGAATGATGGGGGCCAGGCACGATCGACCCGTCGTCCGCCACCGAGTCCCCGGGCGCGGCGAAGGGAATGAAGCGGCCGCTCGCGGTCGCTCCGTCGCCGCGCGCGGCGAGGCGAACGACAGGATCGCGGTCGCTCACAAGGCGTCGCGGAACGCGTCCGCGAGATGCTCGACGAGATCGTCGGCGATGATCGCGGCTCCGGCGCGTTCCGCGGCACGTCCATGGAGCCAGAGGGCATTGCAGGCCGCATCGAAGGGGTCGGCCCCGGCCGCCCGGATCGCGGCGATGATTCCGGTGAGCACGTCGCCGGTTCCTGCGGTGGCCAGCCAGGACGGTGCTGGATGGGCGATGGCGGCGCGGCCGTCCGGCGCGGCGACGACGCTGTCCGGTCCCTTGTAGACTATGACGGCACCGCTCTGCGCCGCCGCTGCGCGCGCTTTCTCCAGCTTGCTCCCGGTCGTGGCGGGAAACAGCCTCGCGAATTCGCCTTCATGCGGCGTGAGAATGGCCATGTCCGCGACCTCGGCCAGCGCGCTCGTTCCCCTTTCACCGAGAAGGACGAGGGCGTCGGCGTCGAGGACCAGCGGCCGCCCGCAGGCAAGCGCAAGGTCGAGCAGCCGGCGCCCGTCCCCGCTGCGGCCCAGGCCAGGGCCGATCGCGACCGCGCCTACGCGGTCGTCGCCGAGCAGATCGGCGACACTCCGTCCGCCTTGCACCACCGATCTCGGCACTCCGGCCACCGTCTCCGACGCGGCAAGGCTGACATAGCCGGCGCCGGACCTGGCAGCTGCCGAGGCGGTGAGGGCAGCGGCCCCCGGCATTTCGCCGGCAATGACGGCGACATGGCCGCGGCGATACTTATGGTCGTCGGGGCCGGGTGAGCGAAGCCTCGGCCGGCCGATCTCCCGGAGGTCGCCGACGGCTCCAATCCCGATATCGGCGACGACGAGCCGGCCCATGTGGCGCGCGGCCGGCTGAAGCAGGTGTGACGGCTTCAGAGTCTGGAAGGTGATCGTCAGGTCGTAATCCGGCACCGGCGACAGGATCGCGCCGTCGTCGGTGGCAACGCCGCTCGGCAGGTCGATGGCCACCCTCACCTTCGCCGCCGCTCCGAGCTGCTCCAGACGTTGCGAAAAAGCGGGATCCAGCGGGCGGCCGAGACCGGTCCCGAAAAGGGCGTCGATCAGAAGCGGCGAAGGCCTGGCCTCGGCGATCGATTCGACCGGTCCGTTCCATGCCTCCATCGCCGCTCGGGCGGCTTCCCCTTTCGGCTCCCCCAGGGTGGCGACGCGGACCTTCATTCCCCGCTCGCTGAGCGCTCGGGCGACGACATAGCCGTCGCCGCCATTATTGCCCGGCCCGCACAGCACGAGCGCCGGCAGCGGCCCGGCAAAGCGCCAGACCGCCTCCGCCGCCGCCAGGCCGGCGCGCTCCATCAGAGTCTCGACCGGGGTTCCGGCGGCGATCGCCGCTGCCTCGGCCGAGCGCATTTCGGCCGCCGTGAGGATGGTTCGACTCACCGCCGCACCGGCCGCTTCCGCAGCAACGGAGTGACGGCTGCGGGGAGCAGCCGGATGGTCAGCAAGGCTGTCGACATCGGCGCATAGTCTATCACTTGCGCCGCAACGCTTCGAGCCGGCGCTCGAGCGCCTCGCCCCCGATCAGCGCGTCGAAGCGGTCGTCCAGATCCTCAACCTGCCGCCGGCCCCCAGCCGCGAGCCGGATCGACCGCTTCAGTACCTTCAGGCTTTCGACCTCGTTGGCGAGCAGTGCCTCGGCGATCGAACCGATTTCGTCGGCGAGCACCTCGACCAGCCCGATCCGGTGGGCCTCGCTCGAATCGATACTTTGCGCGCTGAACAGGAGCCTCGCCGCCTGGCCGGTCCCGACCAGTTCGACGAGCCGGTGAACGTCTTCCTGGGGATAGGATATGCCGATCTTCGCCGGCGTGATGGCGAAGCTCGAACCGGGCGCCGCTACTCGAAGGTCGCAGGCCATGGCGAGCGCCACTCCGGCGCCGTAGCAGGGACCCTCGATCCAGGCGATCGTCGGCACTTCGAGGGTGGCGATCGAGTCCAGCGCTCTTCGCATGTCGACCCGGAAGGCGGTCCGCGCCGCAGGATCTTCGCGAAGCCGGCCGAAATCGCCAAGGTCCGCGCCGGCGCAGAAGGCCCCGCCGGCGCCGGAAAGGATCAGAAGGCGCGCGCCGGATCGGCCGAGCTCTTCGACCCCGTCGGCGAGGCGGGCCCAGGCCTCGAGCGGAATCGCGTTGCGGGCCTGCGGCCGGTCGAGGACGAGCCGGGCAATCTCCCCTTCCTGTTCGATGCGGAACATGCAGGCCTGTTGCCGCCTGTCATGCTGTTTGTCGCGAAAAAAAAGGCCGGGTCGCCCTGTACGCGGCGACCCGGCCCAATTGGGATCCGCGGCGCCCGTCCGGTGGGGGCGGGGGCCGCGGGCGAATGTCGGCGCTTACTCGCGCCTCGACCCGTCGCCGATCTCAACGCAAGAGCCGTGCCACGACGGAAAGCTGCGGCTTCCGATGGTTAATGCTCGTCTTTCACTGTTCCATCGAGGGAATGATGAGGCATCAGGGACAGGTTCGAAGTTGCGTTCGAAGCGTCCACCAATGCGGCCTCTCCTCGGCGATCCGGTCCGCGACCCGATCGCGCTCGCCGCTCGTCTCGAACAAACCGAAGCAGGTCGCTCCGGACCCGGACATCCGCGCGATCTCGGCCGCACCGAGCGCCTCGAGCACGGCGTGGATCTCGGGAACCAGCCGTGAGGCCGCCGCCTCGAGGTCGTTACGCCCGGATTTCCAGTCACCGAGCGGGCCGCGATCCACGCCCTCCCAGGCCGAGAAGACGGCGGCGGTCGAAAGCTTGACTCCAGGATTGACCAGGAGGACCGGAATCCCGCTCAGCTCCGGAAGATCGATCGGCTGGAGTTGGTCACCTCGGCCGTCACCCCGGACGGTCCGGCTGGCAAGGCAGGCGGGCACGTCGGCGCCGAGCTGGGCGGCGATCCCCTCCTCACCCCCTTGTCCAAGCAGCCGAAGGGTCGCCGCCGCGTCGGCCGAGCCGCCGCCGATCCCGGCCGCCACCGGCAGGCGCTTGTCCAGCCTGAGCGCTGCCGTCGCGCCGACCGCTCGGGCCGCGCGAAGCACGAGGTTGTCGCTGTCGTCGCCCAGCTGCGTGGCGAAGCGCCCGCCAATCTCGAGGCTCAGGCGATCGCTCGGCTCGGCGCTCAACACGTCGCCCTCCTCGCAAAAGGCGAAGATCGTCTCGATCCGGTGGTAGCCGTCGGGCAGGCGCTCGCGAACATGGAGCGCCAGGTTGATCTTCGCGTAGGCGGTTTCGCGCTTCACGCCGGGCCTCGATCGTCGTTCGCCCTGAGCCTGCCGAGCACGAACGGAGCCGGTTTGATCACCGCGCGGCGATCTGAGGTCCCGTTCGGATCTTCGCGTTCAATCGCTCGGCATCCTCGTCCTCGGCATAGACGAGCGCCGCTCGCCAGGCGAAGCGCGCCTCGTGGCGGCGGCCGGCGGCGAAATAGGCGTCGCCCAGATGCTCGTTTATCTCGACGTCGGCAGGCTCGCCCCGGGCCGCCAGCTCGAGCAGCTGGATCGCTTCGGGAAGCTGGCCCTTCAGGTAAAGCGCCCAGCCCAGGGAATCGGTGATCGCGGCGCTGTCCGGCGCCAGCCGATGCGCTTCGCGCACCAGCCGCTCGGCCTCGACGAGATTCTCGCCGCGCTCGAGCTGGGCATAGCCGAGATAGTTGAGCACCAAAGGCTGCTCCGGCGCCAGCCGATAGGCCTCCTGAAGCGCCGCCTTCGCCTCCGGCCACTGGTCGGCCTGGTCATGGGCGCTCCCACGCATCAGCCACAACGCCCAGAGCTCCATCGACTCGTCCTGACCGCCATGAGCCTCGATCGCCCGTGCGAGAGCCTCTGCGGCTTCGGCCGGGCGGTCGGTGGCGAGCTGGACTTCGCCGAGCCTGACCCAATCCGACATCGAAGCAGCGGGGTCCTGAGTCGCCGCAACCGCCTGGGCAAGCGCTCGCTCGCCCTCCTCGGCCTGGACGAGCAAGCGGACTCGCAGGTCGCGCACCTGAGCGGCGAAGGGATCGTCGGCGGAGACCCGATCGAGCAAGGCCACCGCCTCGCGATCGCGGTCCCGGTCGGCGAGCAGCTCCGCGGCGATCATCCACGTTTCGCTATTGTCCGGGGCAAGCCAGGTCGCGATCCGGGTGAAGCTCAACGCCAGCGGAGTCAGGTTCTGCGAATGAAGGTCGAGCGACAGCCGGACGAGCAGTTCCGCCAGTCCCGCGGCGGGCGAGTCGATCGCGCCTTGAAGCCGCTTGCGTTCGACCAATGTGCGGGCCGCGGCCGTGGCCGGATCCTGGCCGTCGAGCAGCGCCAGCGCCGCCCGGCGATTGCGGCGCTCCGCCAGCGCGGCCGCGGCGGCGAAACGCAGCCGGGTCGAACGGGCACCGGCGGAGGAGAGTCCGGCGATGATCCGCTGGGGATCCTCGATCCTTCCCCTCGCGATTCCGAGCAGGATCCGGTGCTCAGCGGCGTAGGAGGCGGCGGCGCCTTCCAGCCCCTGCTCCGGCAGGAAGGAGAAGGGATCGCCGCGGCGGGAGCCATGGGCCCGCCAGGCGCGAAGCACCGGCACCGCGAAGGCGAACAATTGCTCCTGCTCGATCAGGCCGATCTGCTGATCTGCCCGGGCCCAGTCGCGGCTCCGGAACGCGTCGGCGAGAAGCAGGAACCGGACGTCGGGCTGAAGCGCGTTGCGCCGCTCCAGCGCCCGGGCCGCTGCCAGCGCAAGGTCCCAGTCTCCGGCCGCGACCGCGTGGCTCAGCGCCTGGGCGGCGACCAGCTCATTGTCCGGCTCGCTGGCGAGGATCGCGGCGAAGGCGGCGCTCGCCTGCTCGACGGCGCCGGCTGAGGCGGCGGCGCGCGCCTGAACATAATTGGCAAGCGGCGACGCCTCCTCGGCGGAAGCGGCGGACGGGAGCGCCAGCGCAGCGACGGCGATGCTCGCCGCCCTCGCCCATCCGGGAACGCCTTTCCGACTCGGTCGGAAATCGGCGGATCGACGTGCTGGGGCGACATCCATGTTTCTGCTCATCTCGTTCGATAGGGTCTGAGCCCCGCGCTTGCGGGAGCCGGCGGCCGGCGGCCGTTCGCCGCCCGGGTCACATATTGGGATAATTGGGCCCTCCCCCGCCTTCGGGAACGACCCAGTTGATATTCTGGGTAGGGTCCTTGATGTCGCACGTCTTGCAGTGGACGCAATTCTGGGCGTTGATCTGAAGGCGGGTCCTACCCGCCTCCTCGACGAACTCGTAGACGCCCGCCGGACAGTAACGCTGCTCCGGGCCGGCGTAGAGCGCAAGGTTGACCTCGGTGGGGATCGCCGAATCCTTCAGCGTCAGATGGATCGGCTGGTCCTCCTCGTGATTGGTGTTCGACAGGAACACCGAGGAGAGGCGGTCGAAGCTGACGATTCCGTCCGGCTTGGGATAGTCGATTCTCTGCGCGAGGTCCTGCCGCAACAAGGTCTTGCTGTCGGGATGGTGACGCATCGTGAACGGCAGCCCGATCTTGAGCTGGCGCATCCACATGTCGAGGCCGGCGAGGACGGTGCCGATCGTGCCGCCCCATTTGGCGACCATCGGCTCGACGTTGCGGACCTTCTTCAGCTCGTCGGCGACCCAGCTGGAATGGAGCGCTTTCTCGTAAGCGTCGAGCGTGTCGCCGCTTCGATCGGCGACGATCGCCTCGAAGGCGGCTTCGGCAGCGAGCATCCCCGATTTCATCGCCGTATGGCTGCCCTTGATCCGGGGCACGTTCACGAACCCTGCCGAACAGCCGATCAAGGCCCCGCCGGGAAAGGCCAGCTTCGGTATCGCCTGGTAACCGCCTTCGTTGATCGCTCTCGCGCCGTAGGAGACACGGCGGCCGCCTTCGAGGAACTGGCGGATCGCCGGATGCTGCTTCCAGCGCTGGAATTCCTCAAAGGGCGAAAGAAACGGGTTCCGGTAGTTGAGGGCGACGACGAAGCCGAGGGCGACCTGGCCATTGTCCTGGTGATAGAGGAATCCGCCGCCCCAGCTGCCCTCGGCAAGCGGCCAGCCCTGGGTGTGGATGACCCGGCCGGGCTGATGCTTTTCCGGATCCACGTCCCACAATTCCTTGAGCCCGATGCCGTAGACCTGCGGCTGGCTTTCCCGGTCGAGCTCGAAGATCCGAACCAGCTCCTTGGTGAGATGGCCGCGGGCGCCTTCGGCAAGGAAGGTGTAGCGCCCGTGAAGCTCCATTCCGGGCTGATAATCGGGTCGATGGGTGCCGTCCCGCGCCACGCCCATGTCGCCGGTCGCCACCCCCTTCACCGAGCCGTCCTCGTTGAACAGGACTTCGGCGGCGGCGAAGCCCGGGAAGATCTCTACTCCGAGCGCCTCGGCCTGCCCCGCCAGCCAGCGGCAAAGATTGCCGAGGCTCACGGTGTAGGTGCCCTTGTTGTTCATGAAGGGCGGCATGACGAAGTGAGGAAAATTATATTTCTTCTTCTCGCTCAGCACCCAATGCTCGTTGCGGGTGACCTTTACGGTGAGCGGGCTTCCAAGCGTCTTCCAGTCGGGCAGCAGCTCGTCCAGGGCGCGCGGATCGACGACCGCGCCCGACAGGATGTGAGCCCCGACCTCGGAGCCCTTCTCGAGGACGCAGACGCTGAGCTCGCGGCCTGCCTGCTGGGCCAGCTGCTTGAGGCGAATGGCCGCGGCGAGCCCAGCCGGTCCCGCTCCGACGATCACCACGTCGTAGGGCATCGACTCCCGCTCAACCATGTACCGGACTCCTGTCGTCGCAAACCGCCAACGTCTGGCAGATAAACAGCGATAATAAGATTGACCAGCCCGCCGACCCCTGACTCAATGGCCGCGGGTAGAAGCGTTGGGGGGTCGGGACGAAATGTCCTCGGATTGGGCGGCAAGCACGCTCAGATGGTGGTCCGATGCGGGAGTCGACATGATCGTCGGCGAGAGCCCGCGCGACTGGCTGAAACCCGCGTCTCCCATGACTGTCGAGCCTCCCAGGCCGGACGCGCCCGCGATCGCGGAACCACCGGCCGCGGAGCCGCTGCCGGAGAGCCTTGCAGAATTTCAGGCCTGGCTGATGACCAGCCAGCAGCTGCCCGGGGCGGCACCGTCGGCGCCGAGGCTCGGCCCCGCCGGCGACGGATCGTCCGGTCTGATGGTCCTTACGGACATTCCGGCTGCCGATGATTTTGCCGCCGGAAAGCTCCTGTCGAGCGAAGGCTTGTTCGACAAGATGCTTGAACAGACTTCGAAGAAGATCGGAGTCGGGCTCGACCGGCAATCGGTCTACATCGCCTCGCTGTCACCGCTTCGTCCCCCTTCCGGAACCCTCGATGCGGCCGCGGCTCGCCGCTTCGCCGAAATCGCCCGCCATCACATCTCTCTCGTGACACCCAGGGTGGTGCTTTTGCTCGGTGATGTCTGCGCAAGGAGCCTGGTCGGCGGAGCCGTCAGCCAGACCCGGTCGAAGTGGCACGAAATCGAGACGAACGGTGGCCGGATCAGGGCTTTGGTAACGATGAAGCCCGAACAATTGAACCTGCAGCCCAATCTGAAGAAGCTCGCCTGGGCCGACCTGCAGATGCTCGAGGAAGGATTGAAGGAATGAAGAAGCTGCGCACGGGCGCCAGTGCGGCGGGCCTTCTCCTCTGCGCCGCGCCTTCGCTGGCCGCGGCAGCCGGCAACTCGGCCCAGGCCGAAGAACGGTCGGTGACGATCCCGGCCCAGCTCAGCGAGTCGCAGCGCGAAGCCTATCGTGCCATCTTCGCCGATCTTCGTGCCGAGAACTGGGCCGGCGCGACGGCGCGCCTGGACGGCATGAGCGAAGGGCCGCTCCACCATGTCGCCCGGGCGATGCTCTACACCCTGCCCGGCTCGCCCCGAGTCGAGCTCGGCCCGCTGCTCGAGCTTCTCGATCGGGCGCCGGAACTGCCGCATTCGTCCGATCTGGCCCGCCTCGCGGTCGCTCGGGGGGCGACCTCGCTTCCGAACATGCCGGAGGTCCAGCGCCTCGCCGGCCTTGCCGGACAACCGCGGCGGGCGCGGCCGCGAAGCGTTCAGGGCGATCCGGTCGCCGACGCGCTCGAGCCGCTCATTCAGCCGCTGCTCGTCGCCGACCAGCCCTTTCAAGCGGAAAACCTCTTCAATGAGCAAGGCTTCGGTCTGAGCCCCGAGGCGCGGACCGCCTTCCAGCAAAGGATCGCGTGGGTCTATTTCCTCAACGGCAACGACCGCGAAGCGCTGAGGATGGCCAACCAGGCCCGGGCCGGGGTCACCGAATGGGCCGTCCACGGTGAATGGGTCGCCGGCCTGGCCGCCTGGAGGCTCGACGATTGCCGGGCGGCGGCGGAGCATTTCGACAATGTCGCCACCCGCTCGACCGACATCGAGCTGACCGCCGCCGGCCATTATTGGGCGGCGCGGGCCGACACCGCCTGCGGCCATCCCGAGCGGGTCCAGGCCCGGCTTCGAAACGCCGCCCGGCTGACCGAGACCTTCTACGGCCTGATCGCCCAGAGCGCGCTCGGAATGCGCCAGCGCTCGGCCGATCTCGAGGCCTTCACCGCCGCCGACTGGCGTGCCTTGGCCGATCTGCGCAACGTTCGCGCCGCGGTCGCCCTGGCCGAGATCGGGGAGAACGGCCTCGCGAGCGATCTTCTTCGTCACCAGGCACGGATCGGCAGTTCGCGCGACCACGAGCCGCTCCTTCACCTCGCCGGGCGGCTCAATTTCACCGGCACCCAGATGTGGCTGGCGCATAACGGCCCGCGCGGCGCCCGAACCGAGACCCATGACCGTTACCCTGCCCCGAGCTGGCGGCCGCAGCGCGGCTGGCGGGTCGACCAGGCCCTCGTCTTCGCCCACGCCTTGCAGGAATCCAACTTTCGCCCAGACGCGGTCAGCGGGGCGGGCGCGCGCGGCCTGATGCAGGTCCGTCCCGGGACCGCCGGCGATCTCGTGCGCTGGGGCCGCACCAGCGGCGACACCGGCCGCCTCAACGAGCCGGTCACCAATATCGAGTTCGGCCAGACCTATCTCGAATATCTGCGCGACCTGCCGAGCACCGGCGGCCTGCTGCCCAAGGTGATCGCGTCCTACAATGCGGGTCCGGCGCCGATCGAGCAGTGGAACAGCCGCTTCGACCAGAGCGATCCTCTGCTCTTCATCGAATCCATCCCTTATTGGGAGACTCGCGGCTACGTTCCGATCGTCCTTCGCAATTACTGGATCTACGAGCAGCAGTCGGCCGATCGGTCTTCGAGCCGGCGCGCGCTCGCCCAGGGATTGTGGCCGCGTTTCCCCGGCCTGAGCGGCGCAACCGCCGTTCGGATCCCGCCACGGCGCGCGCAAACCGCCTCGGCCGCCGCCGACGATTGAGATCGGCAGGCTCCGCGCCGAAGCGCATTTGACGAGGCAAGGCGGGACAGTCGCTCCAAGCGAGACCCCAGTCGCGGGCGCTTCCCGCTGACAGCTTGAGTTCGACCATCCATGGTGGTAGAACATAACATGAACATGAATGTCTCTGCCCCGACACATCTGGGACCTGTCCCGTGAGACCTGATGCCCGTTCCGGCCGCGGCGCCCCCGAGAACCGCACTCCGGACCGGTTCAACCTGCCGATCCGCGAGACGGACGGCGACTGGCTCGACGACCGCGACTCCATCGACGGCGACCGGCCGGCGCTTCGAACCACGGTCACCGTCGAGCACCCGAAGTCCATCATTACCTACAACCGCTCGCTCGACATCGGCTTCGACCGGTCGATCAACGCCTATCGCGGTTGTGAGCATGGTTGCATCTATTGCTTCGCCAGGCCCACCCATGCGTATCACGATCTCTCGCCAGGCCTCGATTTCGAGACTCGCCTTTTCGCCAAGCCCGACGCAGCGAAGCTTCTCCGCGCCGAGCTCGGCCGGCCCGGCTATGTCGTCAGGCCGATCGCGCTCGGCACCAACACCGATCCCTATCAGCCGATCGAAGGCCGATGGCGGATCACCCGCAGCATATTGGAGGTGCTCGCCGAGACCCGGCATCCGGTGACGATCACGACCAAGTCGGACCGGGTGCTCCGCGACATCGACCTGCTCGAGCCGATGGGCCACGATCGGCTCGCGAGCGTGGCGCTGTCCATCACCTCCCTCACCTCCGAAATCTCGCGGACGCTGGAGCCGCGCGCCCCTGCGGCCCGCAAACGGCTCGCCGCCGTCAAGAGGCTCGCCGAGGCGGGCATCCCGACCACGGTGGCGATCGCCCCGGTCGTTCCGGGCATCACCGACCACGAGCTGGAGGCGCTGGTCGAGGCGGCGGCCGACGCGGGCGCGGGCGCCGTCTTCTATTTGCCGGTGCGGCTGCCCTGGGAAGTCGCGCCCTTGTTCAGGGCCTGGCTCGACGAGCATTTCCCGGATCGCGCCGCGAAGGTAATGGCGATCATCCGCGACATGCGCGGCGGCAAGGACAATGACCCCAACTGGTTCACCCGAATGCAGGGCTTCGGTGCCTGGGCAGATCTGCTTCGGACCCGTTTCGAGCGGGCGAAACGCACCCATGGCTTTGGCAGCGATCGGCAGAGGCTACGAACCGACCTGTTCGAGCCGCCCCAGGGGCCGCAGCTGAGGCTGTTATGAGATCTTCGAAATCGGCTCATGGCTGAGACGCTGTCGCTGCCGTCGGCCCGAAGGATCGCGCTCGCAGCTCAGGGCTTCGGTCAGCCGCGGCCGAGCCGGGTCGATCAGGGCGATTTGCGGCGCACCTTAAAGCGGCTCTCGCTCCACCAGATCGACAGCGTCAACGTCGTCGCCCGTGCCCATTATCTTCCCGCTTTCTCCCGCCTTGGCGTCTACGACCGGGCGCTTCTCGATCGCTCCGCCTGGGGACCGCGATCCCGGCGCCGCCTGTTCGAATATTGGGCGCATGAGGCGTCGCTGCTGCCGCTCGATCTTCATCCATTGCTTCGCTGGCGAATGGCGGCGGCGGATCGCGGCGAGATCGGCTGGAACAGCATGCGCGCCTTCGCTCGGGAGCAGAGGCCGGTGGCCGAGGCTGTGCTCGAGCGGATCCGCGGCGACGGCCCGATGGCCGCTTCCGATTTCGAGCATGGCCGGAGCCGAAGCGGCTGGTGGGAATGGGGCGAGACCAAGAAGGCGCTGGAATGGCTGTTCTGGGCAGGGCACGTCACCACCCTCACCCGCCGAGGCAGCTTCGAGCGCGTCTATGACCTCAGCGAGCGGGTCATTCCCGCCGCGATCCTCGCTCTTCCGACGCCGTCCGCGAAGGACGCTCATCGCGCCCTGATCGAACGGTCGGCGCGGGCGCTGGGAATCGCGACCACGACCGACCTTCGGGATTATTTCCGGCTCAAGCCGGAGGCGGCCAGGACGGCCGTCGCCGAGCTGGTCGAGGAAGGAAGGCTGATCCCGGCCCGGGTCGCCGGCTGGAAGGCCCAGGCCTATCTTCACCGCGATTCGCGGCGGCCGCGGCGGATCGTTGGCCAGGCACTGCTCGCCCCGTTCGACCCGCTCGTCTGGGAAAGGTCCCGAACCGAACGCCTGTTCGGGTTCCGCTACCGGATCGAGATCTACACCCCCGCCGACAAGAGGGTTCACGGCTATTATGTCCTGCCCTTTCTGATGGACGACCGCCTGGTCGCAAGGGTCGATCTCAAGGCCGACCGCCAGGGCTCGCGGCTGCTTGCGAGGCGAATCGGTTTCGAGCCCGAGTCGCCGCCCGAGGCGGCCGAGCGGCTCGCCGCCGAGCTCCACCTGATGGCCCGCTGGCTCGAGCTCGATTCGGTCGAGATTTCAGGTCAGGCCAGGTCGACCTCGGCGACCTTGTCGCGATAGTCCTTCTTGGGATCCACTCCGAGCAGCATCTTGATCCCGGCGATCATCGAGTTGCCGTTCAGCCAGATCTGCCCCCGTTCGGGGTCGAAGCGCAGAAGCTGGAGTTTTGGATTGGCCTTGCCGCCCTCGAACCAGGCCGCGACGAAGCGATTCCAAAGGCGGTCGATCATGGCTCGGTCATTGTCGGGCGTCAGCCGGCCTTCGACCGACGCAAACAGATCGTGCCCCTTCGCCACGAAATGAAGCATGGCCGGTCCGCCGGAGCCAAGCGCCTGAACCAGATCCACGTCCTTCGCGGTGAAGAACCAGATCGGCCCGCCGCTCTCCTGGCCCTCCTCGAGCTGAGCGGTCATCGGTTGCGCATGTCCGTCCTCGCCGCCGGCCAGTCCGAGCATCACGGTCATGTCGGATCCGAGAGATTTCCAGAAACGGGCTTCGATTTCGGCGTCGGTCGGCATGGCACAGGTCTCCAGATAGTCCGCCAACGAACTGCGCATCGACGGTCCCGGTTCCGACATTCGACGTCGCCCGCGACAAAGGCCTGCGGCTGGTCTACGGACGAGGCATGACCAAATCTGCCACCGATCTGATGCAGGAGATCATCTTCTCCGCCGTCCTCGACTCACTGGCGGCGCTGAAGACCGCGTCGAAAGGCCTGCCGAACAATCTGCTTCGCGACGTCAACTCGATCCATGCCAACACGACCTTCGCCGATCTGCCGAAGGAGGTTCAGGCATCGATCGTCGCAAGTGTCAGGTCGGCGTTCACGCGCCTGTTGAAGGAAGGCTATTCCGTCTCGACCGGCCAGCCGGCACCACCGGCGCGAAGCGCCGCCGTCCGCCGCGAGGGCCCCCGCCATGAGCGCGGGCCGAGACCGCCGAGCGGCCATCGCAAGGGTCCCGGCGGCCGCCCGCCGCCGCGGAATGGAGGCCCAAGCCGCGGCCCGGGCCGAGGCCCCAAGCCTGGCGGCAAATAGATCGGAGCAGCGCTCCGCTTGCTCTAGAAGAGCGGGTGGGCGGCGAGATCCGCCGGCGACGCGAAATCCACTGCTCCGAAGTCGGTCACTCCAAGCAACGTGACCGAGCCGGTGCCGTCGGCAAAGGCGATGGTAAGGTCGAGATGGCCGTCTCCGTTGGTGTCGGCGACCTTCCAGTCCCTGACGTCCAGCCCGTCCGAGAGGAACAGCCTGTCCTCCTCCAGGTCGAAGCCGGCGACGACGTCCTTGCCGCCGCCGCGGCCGAACAGGAAGATGTCCGCCCCTGCGCCGCCATGAAGGTAATCGCTGCCGTTGCCGCCGGCGAGGACGTCATTGCCGTCTTCGCCGAACAGGAGATCCGCGCCGTTTCCGCCGATCAGATAATCGTGGCCGCCGGCGCCGGCGAGACTGTCCGCGCCATTGCCGCCGGTAAGCCGGTCCTCGCCCTCGGTTCCCGACAGGAGGTCCTTGCCGTTGCCGACGTCGATCGTGACTCCATCGTCGATACCGGTGACGGTCACCGTGACGGTGGCGGTGCTGGTGAGGCCGTGCTGGTCGCTGACGGTGTAGGTGAAGCTGTCCGTCAGGGTCGCGCCCGGCGCCAGCGAATCGAAGGCGTCGCCGTCGGCGACGTAGCGGAGGCTCTGGGTCGTGGGGTCGAAGATAATGGTGCCGAGCGAGGCGCTGTCGTCAGCGCCGGTGATGACGTGCACGTCCTCCGGATCGGGATCGGTATCGTTGGCGAGCAGCAGCTCCCAAAGGTTCGTCGTCGTCATATCCTCGTCGACGGCGATCGAGTCCGGGTTCGCGATCGGCGCCTCGTTCGCATGCTCGATGAAGAAGCGGCCGACGATCGGGTCGTGATCGGTGCTTCGCAGCGCCGAGGGTTGCTCTGCGTTGATGTGAACCGCGTCGAAGGCGGCGCCGAACCGCAGCCCGCCCGAAACGAGCAGATGATCGATCGCCTGCATGTTGCCGTCGAACTGGTAGGTATAGCGCTCCTCCTCGGCCAGCAGGTGATGGAGGTCGGCGAGCACGTCACCGGCCTCGAGCACGCCGACGACCTCCTCGAAATAGAAGCCGTTGAAGTCGCCGAGAACGCCGAGCTTGAGCGCCGGATCGGTCGCGAGGGCATTGTTGACATAGTTGCTGACGGCGGTCGCCTGCGCGGTGCGCGAGCCGTCACCGGCATCGGCCGGCGGCTGGGTCTCGCCCCACAGCGGATCGCTTCCGATCCGAGAGGTGAAGTGGACGTTGACCAGGCGCACGGTTTCGCCGTTGAAGACGAAGTCCGCGACCAGCGGCCGGCGACTTCCGGTGAAGGCCGGATCCTCGATGAGCATCTGGCTGCCTTCGACGAAATCGACCCGATCGGCATTGTAGAGATAGCCGTTGCGGATGTTGCCGCCGCCGGCGCCCCCGGTGGAATTGGCGACGGAAGGCGCAACCTCGACATAGACGTAATTGGGGCCACCAATCGCGGCGATGGCGTCGATCAGGGTCTGCGCGCTCACCACCCCGGACAGCGGATCGCTGCCGTTGAGACCGTTGCCGTCCTGGACCTCCTGGAGCCCGATGATGTCGGGTGCCGCCAGGTTGAAGACGATATTCTGCGCCAGCAGGTCGAATCTGACGGCATCGGTGGCCGGAGAAAGATTTTCGACATTGAAGCTGGCGATGGTGAGATGGTCGCGGTCGCCCTGAAGGCTGGTCGATTCTCGGGTAGCGGAAACGTCCTCGGCCACTGAAACGGCCTCGGTGACGAGAAGCTCGTAATTGTTGAAGCTGTAGGAGAGGATTCCGGTCACGTCCGACAGCTGGTCGCCCTGGCTGTGGGACGGCGCGTAGCCGGCGAAGAGATCGCTGTCCGCGTCGATCTGGATCTTCTCGGGATTATAGTCCCCCGCGGAGATCGTGATGCTTCCGCGCGCGTTGACGCCGGTCGCGCCGGCGCCACTCGAAGCGAGCACCCAGGTCTCGCCATTGCCATTGGTGCTGGAGACGGCGACCGGGGAGTCGACGGTCACCCGCATTCCTTCGAGCGCCTCGTAGAAATCGGCGCCGTCGCTGCTCGGGTCAAAGGACGTCAGGCCGTCATCATCGATCGTCTCGGTCGGCGGCTGGAGTCCACCAATCCCGATCAGCACGGCACCCGGAAGGATGTTGCCGCTCGATTCGACGATCACCGAATGGGCTTCGAGCTCAGTGATGCTGAGCGCTCCGGCGGCGGCCTGGAATTCCTGGGCGGTCCCGGTGACCTTCACGCCGTCGCCGACGGCGACTCCGGGAGCGCCGCCGGTAAAGACGAAGATCGCATCCGAGGTTCGGCTATTGCCGTCCCCGGCCGGGTCCTGAAGATAGAAGCCATTGTCGACGATTCCGGTGACGATGCCCGTCGTGGTGACCGGCTGGCCGTCAAAAGCGGTCCGATGCCCCTCGCCCTGGATCTCGAAGATGCGCAGGTCGAGTGGATCATTGTTGAGGATCGTTCCGGTCGCCGACGTGTCGACGATGGCGATGTTGCCGACCGGATTGGCGAGGAGCAAGTTGAAGGTCTCATTGCCCTCGGCAATCGAATCGCCGGCGATCGCGACAGCGATCTGGACACTGGATATGCCCGGCGCGAAGTCGACGTGACCGGACAGCGCCTGACCGCCGCCGAGATCGGCGGAATCGGCCTGGCCGGCGCTGAGGTTGAGCAGCCAGTCGACCGAAGCCGATTGGCCCAGTCCGCCTGCCCGGTAGACGGTGAAGATCATGAGCGATTCACCGCCATCGCCTTCGACGAGGCTGGAATCGCCGATCCGCACCAGGCCGGTGGCGCCGGCGCCGATGAAATCCTGGTCGGTGTTGACCGAGCCGAAATTGTCGTCGCGGGCGGAGGCCCAGCTGAAGTCGGCCGCGCTGGCGCCCGCGCCGACAAGCTGGAGCGAGAAGCCGAGCGGCGACGATCCGCCTTCGGAAACGCCGATGTCGGTGCTGGTCAGCCCCGCGGCCGGTCCGTTCAGGGCGGTGAAGCTCCCTTCGTAGGACAGGAACTGAACGACCTGCCCAGTCGGATTGACGAGGGCGACACCGTCCTGCTCGCCATTCTGGATGCCGTTGACCGGATAGGAGAAGCTGATCGTGCCGTAGCCGTCGTCCTGTTCGGCGACGACGCCTGAAAGAGCGCGTGTGTTGTAGGCGGTGCCTTGAGTCGCGCCGCTGCTGACGCTGTAGAGAACGAGCGACCAACCGGCGAGATTGGTGCCCGCGGGCGCGGCGATTTCGATCGCTTCGCCGGCGTCGGTCCCGGCGTTGTCGTAATGGATTTCGTTGATGAAGGCGGTGCCGGGGCCAACGGCGCCGTCGTCATTGGCGATAATACCCGTCGCGTCGCCATCGGCGAGGGTCGCGCCGTTGGTCGGGCCCGAAAGGGTGACGGTGAAAGTCTCGTCAGCTTCGTTCACGAGGTCGCCGGCGATGTTCAGAATGATCGTCTTGCTGAATTCGTTGGCGGCGAAGCTGAGCGTGCCCGAAAGGACCGGCGCCACGAAGTCACCCGCATTGGCGCCGCCCGCTCCACCTGGGAGAGTCACGGTATAGCTGACGTCGGCGGCGACGTTGCTGTCGCTGCCTCGGCTGACGGTGAAGCTGATCGGGCTGTTGCCGGAATCGCCTTCGATCGCGTTGGCGTCCGCGATCGAGAAGCTTCCCGGCTTGTCGACGATGACCCCACTGAAGGATTGGCCAGGATTGACGCCGCCCGGCGTGTCGTCGCCGATGAGAGTCCAGGCGAAATCCGCCGCCTCGTCGCCGCTGCCTGTGCGGCCGATCGCGGTATTGCTGGCGGTGCCAGACTCGCTCGCCCCGACGTCGACGCTGGTCATTCCGTCGGCAGGACCACCGACCGCCGTCATGGTCCCTTCGTAGCTGATGAACTCGACGACGTTTCCGGCCGGATCGACGAGCGCGATCCCGTCCGGCGATCCGTTCTGGATCCCGTTGACCGCGTAAAGGAATGAAAGGGTGCCGAAGCCATTCTCCTGGTCGGGGACGAAGCCAGCCAGGGTGAGGGTGTGGTAAGGCGCGCCGGTGCTGCCATTGTAGAGGATGATCTGCCAGCCGGTCAGATCGGTGCCGGCGGGAGCCGCAATCTCGACGAATTCGCCCGCGTCGGTGCTGGCATTGTCATAATGGAATTCGTTGATCCAGGCAGCGGCCATGATTCTTCCCCCATGCTCGAATGCCGGGGTACCCAGTGCACCTCGGCCTCTCCCTCACGCCTTCGGTGAAGCAGCCCGATCGAAGAATCGGTCTGCATCGAGGCATAACATCGGCGGCACCGCAGTACAGCCGGAAAGGAGCCGCTAAATGCCTGTCAGCTGTGACGGATTCGGGACAGGCCCGGAGTTCAGCCGAGCGTCTTCTTCAGAAGCGCGTTGACGACCTGCGGGTTGGCCTTGCCGGCCATCGCCTTCATCGTCTGGCCGACGAAGAAGCCGAACAACTTGTCCTTGCCGCCCCGATATTCCGCGACCTTGTCGGGATTGGCGGCAAGCACCTCGGCGATGACCTTCTCGATCTCGCCGGTGTCGCTGGTCTGCTTGAGTCCCCGCTCCTCGACGATCGCCGCCGGATCCTCGCCGGTCTCGAGCATGATCTCGAACACCTGCTTGGAGAGCGTTCCCGAGAGCGTGCCGTCGACGACCAGCCTGAGCAGCTCGGCGCCCTGGGAGGGCGTGACCGGGCTGTCCTCGATTCCCTTGCCGAGACGATTGAGCGCTCCGAACAGGTCCGAGATCACCCAGTTGCTGGCGCGCTGGGCATGTTCATCGCCGACCTCGGCGAGAAGGGTCTCGAACCAGCGAGCCGTCTCCACCTCCGCGGTGAGGACGGCGGCGTTGTAATGCGGCAGGCCGAGCTGCTCCTCATAGCGCCGGCGCTTGGCGTCGGGCAGCTCGGGCAGCGATTCACGGCACGCCTTGAGGAAATCCTCGCTCAGCTCCAGCGGCAGCAGATCGGGATCGGGGAAGTAGCGATAATCATGCGCTTCCTCCTTCGATCGGAGCGATCGGGTCTCGACCTTGTCGGGATCGAACAGGCGGGTTTCCTGGACGATCGTTCCGCCCGCCTCGATGATGTCGACCTGGCGACTGGCTTCATATTCGATCGCGGCCTGGACGAAGCGGACGCTGTTGACGTTCTTGATCTCGCAGCGCGTGCCGAGCGGGCCGCCTGGGCGGCGAAC
This sequence comes from uncultured Sphingosinicella sp., assembly GCA_966193865.1. Classification (GTDB taxonomy): domain Bacteria; phylum Pseudomonadota; class Alphaproteobacteria; order Sphingomonadales; family Sphingomonadaceae; genus Allosphingosinicella. The sequence continues at coordinate 25,244 of CBIGXQ010000005.1, forward strand.
GCTGACATTGACGTCAGCGCGCATGCTCCCCTGCTCCATATTGCCGTCACAACTTCCGACGTAGCGCAATATGGCTCTCAGCTTGCGCACATAGGCGCCCGCTTCTTCAGGAGACCGCATATCCGGGCGGGAGACGATCTCCATCAGGGCGACGCCCGATCGGTTGAGGTCGACATAGGAGAAGCTGGGATGCTGGTCGTGAAGCATCTTGCCGGCGTCCTGCTCGATATGAATTCGTTCGACGCCGACCTTCTTGGTCCGATCGTCTGCGAGCTCGATCTCGATCACCCCTTCGCCGACGATCGGGTGATAAAGCTGGCTGATCTGATAGCCCTGCGGCAAATCGGCATAGAAATAATTCTTGCGGTCGAAACGCGACCAGGGATTGATCTTCGCCTCCAGCGCCATGCCCGTTCGGACCGCCTGGCGGACGCACTCGGCGTTGAGGGTCGGAAGCATTCCCGGCATCGCCGCGTCGACGAGCGAAACCTGGCTGTTCGGCTCCGCGCCGAATTCGGTCGAGGCGCCGGAGAAGAGCTTCGCGGCGGAGACGATCTGGGCATGCACCTCGAGCCCGATCACGACCTCCCAGTCGCCGGTGGTGCCCTGGATTCGGTAAGGGGATTCGGATTCAGGCATTGTTCGCTTCCGCTTCAACGGCGGCCTTGTGGATCCGGTCGAGCATGTCCTCGATGCCCGCCAGCTGGGTCTCGGGGATCATCCCCACCGGCATCGTGCCGAGGGTGGCCCTGATTCCGGCAAGCGACACTTCCATGTCGTCGGCGCTGGCGATTCCCCGCTCGGCGAGGATCCGGAGCGCATGGATGCCGGCGAGGAAGCCTGCAAGGCCGAGCGTGAAGTCCCGCTTCTGGTAGGGGTTTTCCTCCCTCACCACCAGGACTCCGGACGATGGGTGAAGCCGGCACGCTGCTCGATCGCAAGGCCGGCGTCGAGCACCGATTGCTCGTCGAGCGCCTTGCCGATCAGCTGCAAGCCGAGCGGCAGGCCCTGCCCGTCGAGACCGGCCGGCACCGACATGGCCGGGAGCCCGGCGAGACTGGCTGGCACCGCGAAGACGTCGTTCAGATACATGGCGATCGGATCGGCGCTCTTCTCGCCGAGCGCGAAGGCGGCGCTCGGAGCGGTCGGCGTGAGGAGGATGTCCACTTCCCTCCAGACCTGCTCGAAGTCGCGAGCGATCAGGGTCCGGACCTTCTGCGCCTGGTTGAAATAGGCGTCGTAGAAGCCGGCCGAAAGGACATAGGTTCCGATCATGATCCGCCGCTTCACCTCGGCGCCGAAGCCGGCGGCGCGGGTCGCCTCGTACATGTCGTTCAATCCGCCCTGATCGGGCTGGACCCTGTTGCCGTAGCGGACGCCGTCGTAGCGGGCGAGGTTCGAGGACGCCTCCGCCGGAGCGATGATATAATAGGTTGGAAGCGCGTAGCGCGTGTGGGGAAGCGACACTTCGACGATCTCGGCGCCGGCGTCGCGGAGCCACTCGATGCCCTGCTGCCAGACGGAATCGATCTCGGCCGGCACTCCGTCGATCCGATATTCGCGCGGGATTCCGACCCGCTTGCCGCGAAGGTCGGCGGACAGGTTCGCTTCCCACGCCGGAACCGGAAGGTCGAGCGACGTGGAATCCTTCGGGTCGAAGCCGACCATGGCCTCGAGCAGGATCGCGCAATCGCGGACGTCGCGGGCCATCGGCCCCGCCTGGTCGAGGCTCGAGGCGAAGGCGACGATGCCCCAGCGCGAACAGCGGCCATAGGTCGGCTTGATTCCCGAGATGCCGACGAAGGCGGCCGGCTGACGGATCGATCCGCCCGTGTCGGTGCCGGTCACTCCGGGCGCGATCCGGGCGGCGACCGCCGCTGCCGAGCCGCCCGAGCTGCCACCGGGCGCGAGCGGCGCGTTGCCGCCGTCGCTTCGCCGCCAGGGCGAGATGACCGGTCCATAGCCGCTCGTCTCGTTGGAGGAGCCCATCGCGAACTCGTCCATGTTGAGCTTGCCGATCATGCCCGCCCCGGCCTCGAACAGATTGGCGCTGACGGTACTTTCATAGACCGGCTCGAAGCCGTCGAGGATCCGGCTCCCGGCCGTGGTCTGGACGCCCTTCGTCGCGAACAGGTCCTTGATCCCGAGCGGGACGCCGGAAAGCGGCTTCAGCTGGTCTGAAGCGCGTGCCTTGTCGGCGGCATCTGCCGCGGCCAGCGCATGTTCGGGAGTCTCGACGATGAAGGCATTGAGGCCCCTCGCCTTCTCAGCCGCCTCGACGAACGCCGAGGCGACGTCGCGGGCACTGAAATCGCCGGCGCGGACTCCGTCGCGGATCGCCGCGACGCCCAGATCGGTAAGGTTGGTCACTCGATCACCTTCGGGACGGCGAAGAAGCCATGTTCGGCGACGGGCGCGTTGCGAAGCACGTCATCGCGGATTCCTCCGTCATCGACGACGTCCTCGCGAAGGCGAAGCTTGTTCGGGATGACCGCGGTCATCGGCTCGATGCCGGCCACGTTCACTTCCTGCAATTGCTCGATCCAGCCGAGGATATTGGACAGCTCGGGCGCGAGCGCCTCGACCTCGGAATCGCTCACCGAGATCCTGGCGAGCTTGGCGATGTGGCGGACGGTCTTGGTGTCTACGGACATGGCGGCGCGGCTAGCACCGCTGCTGCGGTGCATCAAGGCAGCCCTTTGCCGGAACGGGGTTTATCCGGGCCCGGCGCTCACCGAGCCTTCCGGATAAGGGAGCATCTGCGAATTCCAGCTCTCATATTGCTGGCGCAGGCTGGTGAAGATGTCCGGATGCCGGTCTTTCAGATTGGCCCGCTCGCGCGGATCTCCCGCCAGGTCGAACAGGGATTCCTGGTCGCGCTGGCGAAGATATTTCCAGTTTCCCGAACGGACCGCGGCCTGGCCCCGGTTTTTGAAGCGCCAGAAGATCGTCCGTTCCCGGGCCGGTTCGGCACCCGTCAGCACCGGCAGCAAATCTTCTCCGTCGGGCGGGGCAGCCGGGTCGGGCGAAACGCCGGCAGCGGCGGCCAGGGTCGGCAGCCAAACCATCGATGCCATGACCTGGGCCGATCGCGATCCGGCTGCGATCCGGCCCGGCCAGCGGACCAGTTGCGGCACTCGGATGCCGCCTTCGAGCAGGTCGGCCTTCTCGCCGCGCAACGGCCAATTGTCCGAAAATCGCTCGCCACCATTGTCACTGGTGAAAACGAGGATCGTATCGTGTTCCAGGCCAAGGGTCCGAATCTCATCGAGAACGCGTCCGACGGCCGAGTCCATGGCGGTTACCATTTCGGCATATTTTTCCAGAGTCCCACCGTCGCGGTGAAAGAGGTCGCGAAGCTCGAAATCGACATCCGCATCGCCAGGTCCCTGCCAGGGCCAATGCGGCGCCGTGAAGTGCAGGCTGAGAAACAAGGGCTGCGCCGCGGCTGCCGCGTCGCGCAATTCGGCGCACGCCCTGTCGGCAAGCAATTCGGTGAGATATCCGCCTCGCCGGACGTAATCATCACCTTCCATCAGACCGGAGCCGGCCGGCGCGGCTCCGTCCATGCCGCCGTGGGTGAAATAGTCCGCGGCGCCGGGAATTATGCCGTAGAAGCGATCATAGCCACTCCTCAAGGGTCCGAAATGGGGCGGCCAGCCCATGTGCCATTTGCCCACGAGCGCGGTCCGATAGCCGTGGCTTCGGAGCAGGGCAGGCAAGGTAGGATGGGTCGGCGGCAGCCCGACCTGTTCATTGGGCCGGGCGATCGGCTCCTCGAGCCCCGCCCGTAATCGGCCCGGATATCGTCCCGTGATCAGGGCGACTCGTGTCGGCGAGCAGACCGCCGAACTGGAATAGGCCTGGGACATCAGCAGCCCATCGACGGCGATCCCATCGAGGCGAGGCGTCCGATATTCTCGCCGGCCGTAGCAGCTGAGGTCGGCATAGCCGAGGTCGTCCGCGAGAATGAAGACGATGTTCGGTCTGGAGTTCGAGAAGGCGCGGGCCGTCCGTGGAAGAGAAGCGAGGACGGCGGTGGCGGCGGCGCCGGCAATGACGTCCCGTCGGCTGCATCTGCGGCGTCGATTGCTGTTCCGGAAGATGCCCCTCTCCTCACACAGATCGCGTTTGCCGTTGTAGCAGCAGGTGGCGTTTTGCCAATCACGACTGTCGGACTTGCAACCAGCGGCGGCATCGGGTTGAGGGTCCCATGGCAAAGTCCCGGAAAGCCCGGAAAAGATCGCATCCAGCCGTTCGCTTCCTGTGGATCGTGGCGGGCCTGACGGTGCTCGTGATCGCGGGCGCCGTCGCCTACCGGATCTTCGAGCAGGATCTGATGCGCTGGGTGATGGTGCCGAAGACGGAATTCAAGGAGGTGCCGATGCCGCCGGGGGCGAATTACCGGCAGGCGGCTTTGTGGCTCGCGCGTCCCGGTCTTGAAGCCGATCCATCGCGCTGGACTCCTCCCGGGCTGGAGCCGACGGCTGAGCCCCGAGTATCGGTCTTCTTCATCCATCCCACCAGCTTCCTCGAGACGTCCTCCTGGAACGCGCCCCTGGATGACGAGGAATCGCAATGGCGCGCTCGGCTGTTCGTCCGAAGCCAGGCCAGCGCCTTCAATTCGGTCGGCGAAGTCTGGGCGCCGAAATACCGCCAGGCGGCCTTCGGCGCCTTCCTGACGACGAAGCGGGACGCTCAGCGGGCGCTTGATTTCGCCTATCGCGACGTCGCCGCCGCTTACGGCCAGTTCCTCCGCGAGGCGCCGGCCGGCCGGCCGATCGTCCTCGCCGCCCACAGCCAGGGCAGCCTTCACCTGATGCGGCTGCTCCATGAGCGGATTAAAGGGTCACCGGAAGCCGATCGAATCGTCGCCGCTTATGTGATCGGCTGGCCGGTCTCGATGACCGCCGATCTGCCCGCTCTGCCGTTGCCGGCCTGCGAGACCGCCGACCAGGCGGGCTGCGTTCTTTCCTGGCAGAGCTTCGCTGAGCCGGCCGACCCGAAGCAGGTCACCGAGGTCTATGACCAATCCACCGGCCCGGGCGGCGTTTCGAGAGCCGGGACGGCGATGCTGTGCACCAATCCGCTGACCGGCGCGATCGGCGGCGAGGCGCCCGCCGCCGCCAATCGAGGGACGTTGATCCCAAGCGCCGATTTCAGGAGCGCGGAATTCAGGCGAGCGGCGGTCTCGGCACGCTGCGATCTTCGCGGCTTCCTGTTGATCGGCGACAATGATCGGGTCCCGGAGATGGGCCCCTATGTCCTCCCCGGCAACAATTACCATGTCTATGATTATGCCTTGTTCTGGGCGAACATCAGGGCCGACGCGGAACGGCGCGTCGATGCGTTCCTGGAGCAGTGACGATCTACCGGAAGACAATCGTCGGTGCAGCCTTCCCAATCTCCGCTTCGGAGACGCGTTAGAATGATCACGTCGTCGATTCTCGAGTTTCGGGAAGCCTTGCCCGGGGGCGGGCGGCTCGTGGGGCTCGATGTCGGCACGAAGACGATCGGCACCGCTCTGTGTGACTCGCAATGGACGATCGCGACCGCGGCGACGCTTATCCAGCGGACCAAATTCACCAGGGACTTGGAAGCGCTGAAGTCATTCATTTCCGATCAGCAAGTGAAGGGCATCGTCGTCGGCCTTCCGCTCAATCTCGACGGCAGCGATTCGCCCCGGACCCAGTCGGTCCGGGCCTTCGCGCGCAATATCGAGGCGCTTCATTTGCCGGTGCTTCTCTGGGACGAACGCTGGTCGACCCAGGCGGTGACGCGGACCCTGATCGATGCCGACGCCAGCCGGGCGCGGCGAGCCGAGCTGGTCGACAAGATGGCCGCCGCCTACATTCTGCAGGGCGCGATCGACGGTCTCACCATGGGCTAGGCACAGGGTCTTTTCTCGGCTTGTGATCAGCAGGTTGTTACGTCACTGTGCCGGCCATGACCGAGCAGCTGACGAAGCCGCTGAAGGCCAGTCCACGCGACGCCGTCACCCGGACGGGTGACCTCATGTCTCCGCCGGTCGGGATCTTCCGCGGCGAGATGACCGTCGCGGAGACGATCGAGCAGCTTCGAGAACTGACCCGCGCCGCCTTCATCACTTACGGCTATGTCACCGACGAAGCGGGCAAGCTGCTCGGCCTGGTCGTCATGCGCGACATGCTGCTCGCCACTCCCGAGACGAAACTCGAGGAGATCATGCTTCGCGACGTCTTCGCACTGAACGTACAGATGCCTTTGGCCGACGCGTTGAGGGCCGCACTCGCCCGGCATTTCCCGGTCTATCCGGTGGTCGATGACGAGGGCGTCTTGAAAGGGCTGATCCGAGGTGACGAGTTGTTCGCCGAGCAGCTCGTCGAGGTCAGCGCCCAGCCCGGCCAGATGGTCGGTGTCGAAAAGGAGGAAAGGCTCGACACGCCGCTCCTTCGAAGCCTGTGGCTTCGCCACCCCTGGCTTCAGATCAACCTTCTCACCGCCTTTCTCGCCGCCGCGGTGGTCGGTGTCTTCGAAGGCACCCTGGCGCAACTCGTCATCCTTGCCGTCTTCCTTCCGGTCATGGCCGGGCAGACCGGCAATACCGGCTGTCAGGCTCTCGCCGTCACCTTGCGCGGAATGACCCTTGGCGAGCTGGAGCCGCAATTCGTCAATCGACTCATGATGAAGGAGACCCTGCTCGGGGTCTGCAACGGCGCCCTCGTGGGTGTCACCGCCGGTATCGGCATGTTCTTCTACGCCACTCAGCAAAGCGAGGCTCAGCCCTGGCTCATGGCGGTGGTGGTGGCGGTTTCGATGGTCGCGAGTTGCACGGTTGCCGGCATTGCCGGAGCCCTCATCCCGCTGACTCTGAAACGGCTCGGCGCCGATCCGGCCACGGCTTCGAGCATCTTCCTGACAACCGCCAGCGACATCGCGAGCATGGGCGTGTTCCTGACTTTGTCGACGATCCTTCTGCTTTGAGCTTTTGTGCCCGACCATGGTTCGGGTTGAGCCTCCGCTGACCTCCCGTTACAGCCGCGAGCTGATGACCGCGCCGCTTTTCCCACATCGCCATCTGCTCGGGATCGACGGCCTTTCGCGGCAGGACATAGAATCGATTCTCGACGAGGCGGAGCCCTGGATCGCGTTCAACCGCGGAGCGCGCAAGGAAGACCGGCGGCTTTCGGGTCTCACTCAGATCAACGCCTTCTTCGAAAACAGCACTCGAACTCTCTTCTCGTTCGAGATCGCCGGAAAGCGGCTCGGCGCCCAGGTCTCCAATTTCCATCCTGCAGGATCCAGCGTCCGCAAGGGCGAAAGCCTGATCGACACCGCACTGACCCTGAACGCGATGCGCCCCGATCTGCTGGTCATTCGTCACGAAGCGAACGGCGCCGCCGCCGACGTCGCCGCCGTCATGGACTGCCCGGTCATCAATGCCGGTGACGGACGAGGCGAGCACCCGACCCAGGCGCTGCTGGACGCGCTGACGATCCGCCGCCGCTTCGGCCGGATCGACGGACTGAAGATCGCGATTTGCGGCGACATACGCCACAGCCGGGTGGCCAATTCGAACCTTCGCTCGCTGCCGATGCTCGGCGCCAGCCTGAGGCTGGTCGCGCCGCCCTTGCTGATGCCGGAAACGTTGCCGGCTGGAGTCGAGGGGCACGACGATCTCGAGCGGGGAATCGACGGCGCGGACGTGGTGATGATGCTTCGGATCCAGCGCGAACGGATGGAAGAAGCCGTTTCAGGCTCGCTCGGCGATTTTCATGCCCGTTATGGCCTCAGCCGCGAGCGGCTCGACCGAGCGGCGCCGAACGCCCTCGTCATGCATCCGGGGCCGATGAACCGGGGGATCGAGATCGACTCCGACGTCGCCGACGATCCGGACCGGTCGGCGATCCTCGAGCAGGTCGAGCTTGGCGTTGCCGTGAGAATGGCTTGCCTCGACCTGCTGACCCGGAGTCGCCGCGAGGCCTGATCAAGAATAAGGCGGCCAGCATTGGCCTGCTGACCGCCTCCCAGAGGGACCGTGAAGAAGTTCAGGCTTGCCGGTTGCGGTCCGGTGCGTAGCGCGCTGCCCAGCGGATCGCCGCGTCGCCCGCATTGGTGCGGACGAAGCACTCGCCGCCGAGCGACTTGATCGAAGCGCAAAGACGCCCGGCGTCCACCGAAGAGGCGAAGCCGGAGACGGAAACCCGATGGAGTGTCCGGCCGTCGATGTTGATCGTGGTGGTGGTCGGCTGAAGCCGTCCCAGGCCGTAGTTCCGCTCCGACTCCTGCCATGCACGCTCGGCATTGCCCTCGTTGCTGAAGGCGCCGAGCTGGACGACGAAGCGGCCGTCGCTGACGGGGCGGACCGTAGGCGCCGCCTGCGGCCGGAACACCGGCGCCATCGGTCGGCTCACCGCGGCGGTGCGGATGATCGCCCGGTTGGGGCGGGTCAGGGTTTCCGCGGCAGCCGCGAACTGAACGTCGAGCTCGTCGGCCGAGACGGACTGCGGCACCGGCACCTGCGGCACCTCGGGCTCAATCGCTTGCGCGACCTCGACCGGGGCGGCCGGAGTCGGCCACCAATCGGGCTCGGCCTGAGATTCGGCGGGTTCGGGCAAGCTGAGGGGCTCGAGCGGCTCCGGCGAGACCGAGGTCTGAGTCGGCTGCTGATAGGCCAGAACCGTGGTTTCCGGCATGGACGGTGCAGGCGCCGCCGAGGCGAAGACCTGAGCCGGTGCGGGTACGGATGCGGGCGCGGGTGCGGGCGCTGGCGCTGGCGCGGCCTGCGCATAAGCCTCGACCGGAGCGGTCTCGGCGGGAGCAACGGCCGGCTGGACAAGTGCAAGGCGGACCGGCTGGCCGGAATCGGCGACGGGGTTCACGCCAAGCAGGCTGGCCACCTGCGCCGATTGGCCGCCGGGACGCGCCATTGCTGCCCATTGCTGAAGGCGCCTGGGCAATTCGGCCGGCGAGATGTCCTGAGCGGCGACCGCTCGGGCGCGCTGCCAATTACCGGCGAGCGCATAGGACAAAGCGAGATTCTGGCGAAGCCGCGGAGTCGAATCATGCTGGCGCGCCGCGGGTTCGAGAATTTCGATCGCGCGTTCCGGCATTCCGGCGAGCGCATAAGCGAGCCCGACGTCGGCGGCCGGCGCTCGTCCCGCAAGCTCGTCGAGCTGGCCGACCGCGGCTTGCGGCCGCCCCAGCGCGACTTGCATCAGGGCATAGCTCAAACCGGCGCGGACATGCGGGGGATCGAGCTCGAGAACGTCGGCATAGGTCGTTCGGGCCGCCTCGAAGCGCCCGATCTTCAGATAGATGTCGGCGAGCAGCAGGCGGTAGCCGGCATCGCGCGGAGACAGTTCGACGGCGCGTTCGATCTCGGTCAGGGCGTCGGCGAGCCGGCCCTGCTGGATCGAGCGAATCGCCTGGCTGTGCAACTGAATCGCTTCCTGGGCCGGCGCGCTTCGCGGCGAATCCGGCCTCGCCAGCGCAGAGTTGGAGAGGAAGACGGCAGTGCCGATGCTCAGCGCCAGCGTAGAGGCGGCAATGTTGATCGCGATCCTGTTCATCTTCCCGCTCCCCCTAGTTTCGCGCCGAGCCCGCGGCAGGCATGCGCTGCACCATCGTCTCGACCTCCGGCACCGACTCCAGAAAGGCGTCCAGCGCGCTGGTGACGATCTGCTGCGCGGACCGCCCCGTCACGGCGCAGGCGAGCCGAAGCCGCAAGTGCCGCTCCGAATCGAGCCGAAGCGTGAAGGCCGACTTCTTGCCCGCGGGCACCGAAGTGCGATTCGGCAGCGAGACGACCTTGGCCTTGGCTGCGGCTTTCTTCGGCGAAGGCTGTTCGGCCGGAGCCGGCTCGCCCTCCTCGACGTCGAAGCTCTCCGCGATTGCGCGTTGCTGTGCGACGACCGGCAGCGGCTCGACTTCAGCGCGAAAGGGCTTCGGCGCCGGAGTCAGGGCCGAAATCGAACTCGGCACATGCTCGACCATTTCCGGTTCGGGCTGTTCCTCGACCTGCGGGGCATAGCCCATGTCGTTCCAGCCGAGATCCTCGATCGGGGTGAAACCCTGGGGCCGCATCGCCGGCTTGGCAGCGCCCTTGCGGGCGAGCAGACCGGACGACAGGGAGGCGTATCTTGCTTCATTCATTGCCACGTCCCCCTCACTGGCCAATTACGCGCCGGCCGAAACCGGAAGCGGGACGTTGAGCGAGCGGATGGGGCACGATGCCGCCGGGCGCCGAAAACACGGTGCGGCGGAAATTCTTCTCCAGGCGATCTGCAATATAATCCCACAATTCGACGACTTCCTTTGCCGAGCGGCTATTGGCGTCGACTTCCATCACGGTTCGCCCGTCGATCATCGACGCCGCGAAATCGGTGCGGTGATGAAGGGTTACCGGGGCGACGGTACCGTGCTGCGAAAGGGCGACGGCCGCTTCGTAGGTGATCTTCGCCTTGGGCGTCGCGCCGTTGACGACGAAGATGAGGGGCTTGCCGGCGCGTTCGCACAGATCCACCGTGGCGCCGACGGCACGCAGATCGTGCGGGCTGGGACGCGTCGGAATCAGGATCAGCTCGGCGACCTGGATGACGCTCTGGATGGCCATCGTGATCGCCGGCGGCGTATCGATGACGGCGAGCTTGAAGCCCTGCTGGCGAAGCACCTCGAGATCGGCGCCGAGCCGGGCTACCGTGGTTTGGGCGAAGGCGGGCATTTCATCCTCGCGCTCGTTCCACCAATCGGCAAGCGACCCCTGCGGATCGATATCGATCAGGCAGACGGGACCGGAGCCGGCCCGCTGTGCCTGAACGGCGAGATGGCCGGATAGGGTTGTTTTCCCCGATCCGCCCTTTTGAGAGGACAAAGCCAAAACGCGCATGAATTTTCCCTCGGTTCCCAGGCGTAGGACCAAGGGCTTGCACCCGTCGGTGCTAAAATCCGGTTAACCCAACGGGCAGATCCTTGCGAAATCGCGCAATGCGCACCCCCGCCAATTTGCGACAGGGACCGGCGCCCTTGCCTGTCTGGTAACTCGGCGACATGATGAACAAACCGTCCTGGTGAGCGAAAGGTCGCGATGCGCAGCCGCATAAGGGAAGTTCGTCGGGCACGCGGGATGACTCTTCAGGACGTCGCGGAGCGTTGCGACCCGCCGACGACGCCGCAGACGATCGGACGCCTCGAAACCGGCGCGCGCACCGTTTCCGTTCGCTGGCTGAATCGAATCGCCGGGGCGCTCGGAGTCGAAGCCGCCGATCTCGTTCTCCTCCCGGCGCGCGACGACGTGCCGATCGCGGCGGTCCTGGATCATGACGGCGTCCGACCGCTTCGGCACGAAGTGGTGGTTATTGCTCCCAGGCCTGGTCCGGGCACGATTGCGATCACCGTCGAGTCCGGCACCGGCGATTATCGCGGTGGCGACGAGATCTGGCTCAGGCGACTTGAACCGGAGGCCCTTGCCAGCGCCTTCAACCGGGACGTGCTGGTACCCCGTCAGGGCGACCGGTTCGTCTTCGGCAGGTTGATCGGTCGCGATGGAAACCGGCTGCATATCCTCGCCCTTGGCGCCAGCCGGCGCCAGATCGTGGTCGCCGATCCCGCCTGGATCGCGGTGGCCGTGACCCTGATCCGAACCCTCTAGCCCGCTCGGCCAGAGCGGCGATCTTCCGGGATGCTTCGACGTCCTCTGGGTTCTTGCGGATGATCGGCGGGTCGGGAGCCTCGCCGGACCGTGGGCGTTGGCCATTGCCGCAGAGGGAGAATGGCCTTGTTTCTTTTCTTTTCAAATCGTCTCGGCTGCGCCGGCTCGCTTCTGGCGACCTTGATCGGCACCTTGCTGATCCTGATCCTGCTCGGATGGATCAATTTTTGATGGTGGGCGGTGACGGGATCGAACCGCCGACCCTCTCGGTGTAAACGAGACGCTCTACCGCTGAGCTAACCGCCCGCATCCTCCTCCTGCCACCGGCACCCGCTCGGGACAAGATCGGCGGTACGGCCCCTTCACGTCATGCCGCCGACCGGGGAACAGATTCACCCCAGCGACTTCACGATCTCCTCGACCATCTTCTTGGCATCGGCGAGGAGCATCATCGTGTTGTCGCGATAGAATAGCTCGTTGTCGACACCGGCATAGCCGACACCGCCCATCGATCTCTTTACGAACAACACCGTCTTGGCCTTCTCGACGTCGAGCACCGGCATTCCGTAGATGGGAGAGCTCTTGTCGGTCTTTGCGGCCGGATTGGTGACGTCGTTGGCGCCGATCACGAAGGCGACGTCCGTCCGGGCGAATTCGGAGTTGATATTCTCGAGCTCGAAGACCTCGTCATAGGGCACGTTCGCCTCGGCAAGCAGAACGTTCATGTGACCGGGCATGCGGCCCGCCACCGGGTGGATCGCATATTTGACGCTGACGCCTTCCTGCTTGAGGAGGTCGCCCATCTCGCGAAGCGCATGCTGGGCCTGGGCGACGGCCATTCCATAGCCGGGAACGATGATGACCTGCTCGGCCTGCTTCATCAGGAAGGCGGCATCTTCCGCGCTACCGCGCTTCCATGGCCGGTCGATCGCCTCCCCTCCCCCCGCCGCGGCATCGCCACCGAAACCGCCCGCGATGACGGAGATGAAGCTTCGATTCATGGCCCGGCACATGATGTAGGAAAGGATCGCACCCGAGCTTCCGACGAGCGCTCCAGTGATGATCATGGCGCTGTTCTGGAGGGTGAAGCCCATCGCCGCGGCCGCCCAGCCGGAATAGCTGTTCAGCATGCTGACGACGACCGGCATATCCGCCCCGCCGATCGGGATGATCAGAAGGAAACCGATCGCGAAGGCAAGTCCGGTCACGGTCCAGAACACCCACGGGCTCTGATCCTGGGTGAAATAGGCGATCAGGCCGAGGATCGCCGCGAGCGTGCCGAGATTGATGAAGTGGCGGAGCGGCAGAAGGATCGGCTTGCCCGACATGTTGCCGTTCAGCTTGAGAAAAGCGATGACCGAACCCGAGAAGGTGATCGCCCCGATCGCCACGCCAAGCCCCATCTCGACCCGGCTGACCGGCTCGATCTCGCCGCCCACGGCGATCCCGAAGGCCTCCGGGTTGAGGAAGGCCGCAGCCGCGACCAGCACAGCGGCGAGACCGACGAGGCTGTGGAACGCGGCCACCAGCTGCGGCATCGCCGTCATCGCGATCCGCCGGGCGGTGAAGATCCCGATCGCGCCGCCGATTCCGATGGCCGTCAGCATCTGCACGAGAACGACGCTGTCGACTCCGCCGACGATCCCGGCAGGGGCGAGCGGCTGATAATGAATCAGAGTCGTCCCGACAGCGAGCAGCATCCCCGCCATCCCGGCGCGATTGCCTCGGCGGGCGCTCTCCGGATTGGAAAGACCGCGCAAGGCGAGGATGAAGCAGATACCCGCGACGAGATAGGCGAGCATCACCCAGGCGGGCGCGCCGACAGCTTCGTGCATCAGCGCCGCTCCTTCTTCTTGTACATCGCGAGCATCCGCGCCGTCACGGCGAAGCCGCCGAAGATGTTGACGCTGGCGAGCGCGACCGCAACGAGCCCGAGCCATTTCGCTCCCGGCGCCCCAGCCGCGGCGCTGGCGATGAGAGCGCCGACGACGATCACCGAGGAGATGGCGTTCGTCACCGACATGAGCGGCGTGTGGAGCGCCGGGGTGACCGACCAGACCACATAATAGCCGACGAAACAGGCCAGAACGAAGATCGACAGGATGCTGATGAAGTCCATTCGCGCTCTACTCCCGATATTCGGCAATCCGGCCGGCCAGCTCGCCGAGCGTGCCGCTGAAGGCGGCCAGCGCCTCGCGATAGGCTTCTTCGCCCGGCTCGCACGGCTCGCGATCCGAATAGCGAGCCACTCCGGCCCAGTCGTTCTCGCCCAGCCATATCGCCCGGCCCGCTTGCTTGCGAATGGCAAGCTGCTTCAATTCCTCGAGGCGGCGAATCTGCGGCAAGGTCGCTGCTCTCGCCGTGCCGCCAGGGCAGGTGGCGAGGAAATCGCGGGCAGCGAGGGTTCGGAAAGTGGCGCGGCGCAGCGGCTCCATCGGGGCGGCGGAGGACGCTTCCTTTTCCTCGCCGCAGCCCGGGGCAAGCAGGATCGCCACCAGCATTCCGGCCGGCCCGATCGCTTTCATCCGAGCAGCCGTTCGTTGACCACCTTGCCGTCGCGAGTCAGCCGGACGCCGCGAACGATCTCGTCATCGTCAGGCAGGGAAAGACTCCTGGATTCGCCGTCCCAGAAGGCCGCCAGGAAATTGAACAGATTGCGGGCATAGAGGGCGGAAGCGTCGGCGGCGAGACGACTCGGCACGTTGCGATGGCCGACGATTCGAACGCCGTGCCGTTCGACAATCTTGCCCGCCACGGCGCCTTCGACATTCCCGCCCTGTTCGACGGCGAGATCGACGATCACGCTTCCCGGTCGCATCGATTCCAGTTGCGAGTCGCTGATCAGGCGCGGCGCCGGCCGCCCCGGGATCAACGCGGTGGTGATGACGATGTCCTGCTTGGCGATGTGGCTCGAGACCAGCTCGGACTGCGCCTTCTTATATTCGTCCGACATCTCGGTGGCGTAACCGCCGGCGCCCTCGCCCTCGATCCCGGCGACCTTGTCGACGAAGATGGCCTTGGCGCCGAGGCTCTCGATCTGCTCCTTGGTCGCCGCGCGAACGTCGGTGGCGGAGACGATCGCGCCAAGCCGCCGAGCGGTGGCGATCGCCTGGAGTCCGGCGACGCCGACTCCCATGACGAAGACTCGCGCCGCCGGAATCGTCCCGGCCGCGGTCATCATCATCGGAAAGGCGCGGCCATATTCGGCCGCCGCGTCGAGCACCGCCTTGTAGCCGGCAAGGTTCGCCTGCGAGGACAATATGTCCATCGACTGCGCCCGGGTGATGCGCGGCATGAACTCCATCGCCAACGCCTCGATTCCGGCGGCGGCATAAGCGTCGATCCGATCCCGCCGGCCGAAAGGATTGAGGATTCCGGCGAGTCTGGCGCCCGGGGCGGCGGCGTCGAGGATGTCGGGATCGGGTCCCTGCACCGAAAGCAGGATCGCTGCGCCGGCGAGCACCTCGGCGCGGGATCCCACGCCGCCACCGGCGGCCTCATAATCGGAATCGGCGATCGACGCGCCAGACCCGGCTCCGCTCTCGACCATCACCTCGGCGCCGAGACCGACAAACTTCTTCACCGTCTCCGGCGTCGCCGCGACTCGCCGCTCGCCCTCTTCGCTTTCCTTGACGACCGCGATCTTCACCCGGTGCGCCCGGATCAGGCGCGAATGACGACGATGACGATCAGCGCCGTCACGACACTGATGATCGCGCCCCATTTCATCAACGTCACGAACAGGCCGTAACTATTGTGGTGGCGCCTGACCTCGCGGTCGATATCGCCTTCGGCTGCCATTTTCTGCCCTTTCATCCCTGTTTGGCGGGAACGCTTAGCAAGGGCGAAGGAGAAAGGGCAAGGCGCGAGCCGAACCCGGCCCGCTGTCTTTTGCGGACAGGGGCGTCAGGGATTGCGGTCGGCGAGCGGATCGCCGCTTTCCTCCTCCTCGAGCAGGACGGCGGCGTCGCCATTGGCCGACAGGCGCACCTGGTCGCCTTCGACGGCCGCGACGAGTCCACCCGAGATATAATGGTGGTGATCCTCGTGCGAGCCGCTGTCCGCCTTGATCAGCTTGATCCGGTTTCCCTCCACCTTGTCGACGGTGCCGATATGGACCCCGTCCGCACCGATCACTTCCATATGTTCGCGAATCTCGCCGATCCCGGTCATGTCTGCTCTCCTCGTCTGCCGGTCCGAACGTGCAGGAAGCGGATTCGATGCAGTGAAGGGCGGCGCGGTGTCGGCGGCATTAAGTTCCCCTTTACCGCATCCCGCTAGACCAGTCCCTCTTTAGGACGAGGGATACAGATGCGCCCCGAACCGACCCGTTGCCTGCTCCTGATCGACGACGAGCCGGCCCAGCGCCGCCTGATCACCGCGATCGGCGCCCGCGCCGGCTGGTGGGTCCGCGGCGCCAATGACCTCGATTCGGCACGGGCGATGCTGGCCGATCCGCAGGAGCCGAAGTTCGACGCCATTCTGCTCGACTGGCTTCCCGGCGAAGAAGGAGGCGAGCTGATTAGCGCCCTTCGGGAACTTCGTCCGGACCTTCCCTTGCTCGTGCTGACTGCTCAGACGAGCGTCTCCTGTGCGGTCGACGCGATGCGCGCCGGCGCCAGCGACTTCCTCGTCAAGCCGCTCGCACCCGACCGGCTCCTGGCGGCTCTCAACACCGCCACCGATCGCCGCAAATCCACCGGCGAGCTCCGGCCCCTGTCCGAAAAGATCAACAAGAGCCTGGGCTTCGACGAGATCGTCGGCTCCGCCTCCGGCTTCCGTTCGGCTCTGGCCATTGCCGCCAAGGCGGCGCGCGCCCGAGTGTCGGTACTGATCGAAGGCGAGAGCGGCGCCGGCAAGGAAATCATCGCCCAGGCGATTCATGCCGCCAGCCCGCGCGGCAAGCAGCCGCTTCACACCGTGAATTGCGGCGCGATCCCGGAGAACCTCGTCGAATCGGTGCTGTTCGGCCATGAGAAGGGTGCCTTCACGGGCGCCTTCGACCGCCATATCGGACGATTCGAGGATGCCGACGGATCAACCCTGTTCCTCGACGAGGTCGGCGATCTTCCGCTCGACACGCAGGTGAAGCTGCTGCGCGTGCTCGAGACCGGAGAGATCCAGCGCGTCGGCAGCCGGACCACCCAGCTGGTCGACGTCCGGATCATCGCCGCCACCAACCGCCGTCTCATCGAGGAAGTCGCCGCTGGCCGCTTCCGCGAGGACCTCTATTACCGGCTCAACGTCGTTCACGTGCCGATTCCTCCGCTGCGCGACCGGATCAGCGACCTTCCGGCACTCGCTCGTCACCTCTTGGTGAGGATCGCGGAACAGCCCGGGATGCGACCTTTGTCGATTACCGACGACGCGCTCGAGGTGCTGATGAGCTACGGCTGGCCGGGCAATATCCGCCAGCTTCAGAACGCCTTGTTCCGCGCCGCCGTCCTTTGCGAGAGCGACGCTCTGACGGCCGCGGACTTCCCCCACATCGCCAATGAATCTCAGCACGGGCGTCGCGCCGACGATTATCACGCCAAGCGACTGGACGGCCAGTCCGCCACCGCCGCGCTCGCTCACGGCCCCGGCATCACGCTCTACAAGCCGGACGGCAATCTGCGCCCGCTGGAAGAGATCGAAGCGGACGTCATCCGGCTCGCGATCGGCCATTATCGGGGCAGAATGACCGAAGTGGCCCGACGCCTCGGGATCGGCCGCTCCACCTTGTACCGCAAGCTCGGCGAGCTCGGCATCGACGCGGCCGCCTGAGCCGAACTCTGAATCCGTGCGGTTCGCGCCGCAGCGCTGAACCCTTCCCGCCTGGCCCATCGGCCTGCTAGGCTTGTCGCATGGACGACTTTCCCAATGCCGTGATCCTGGTCACCGGCGCTGCTTCCGGAATTGGCGCGGCGGTCTCGACGCGGCTCTGCGCCGGCGGCGCCAAGAAGCTGATCCTGATTGACCGCAACGAGGATCGACTCCGCGATTTCGCTTTCTCCCTGCCCTGCGAACGGCAGCTCATCGTCGGCGACGTCGGCGATGAAGAACTATGGGCCGATGCCGACCTCACCGGACTCAGCCACGCCGTCGTCAATGCGGGAATCGGCGCTGGAGGGACGATCGCGGAGACGAGCCTGGCCGAATGGCGCCGGGTGATGTCCGTCAATCTCGACGGCGCCTTCCTCTCCCTCCAGGCCGCGATGAAGGCGATCAAGGCCGGCGGCACCGGCGGCGCCATCCTCCTCACCGCCTCTGCTGCCGGAATCAAGGCCGAGCCGGGAATAAGCGCCTACGGTGCCTCGAAGGCGGCGGTGATCCATCTTGCCCGGATCGCCGCGCGGGAAGGCGCTCCTGACCGGATCAGGGTCAATTCCATCGCTCCGGGCGGAGTCGAGACCCCGATCTGGTCGAATGTGCCCTTCTTTCAGGAGCTGGTCCGGAGCGCCGGCAGTGAAGAAGCGGCCTTCAAGGCGATGGGCGGCGCGGCGACTCCCCTTGAACGTTTCGGCCAGCCCGACGAGATCGCCGAACAGATCGCCTTCCTCCTCTCCGACAAGACGGCTTTCGTCACCGGATCCTGTTTCGTCAGCGATGGCGGCTATACGCTTTAGCCTGATCGGGCTGTGTGCGCTTCTCGCGGGCTGCGAGGCGGAGCCGGAGTCTCGGCCCGCGCCGCCGACGGAGGTCGTCAGCGCGCCGCATTGCCAGAAGCACAGCTTCGAGGGCTCCGAATTTATTGCGTGCCGCTATGATTCCCGGCGCCACCGGATCGAGATGATCCTCGACGACGCGCAAGGGCGGTTGCGAAGCCTC
Source organism: uncultured Sphingosinicella sp. (assembly GCA_966193865.1). Lineage (GTDB taxonomy): Bacteria > Pseudomonadota > Alphaproteobacteria > Sphingomonadales > Sphingomonadaceae > Allosphingosinicella. Next base: position 43,683 of record CBIGXQ010000005.1, read on the forward strand.
GCCCGCCTCGAGGACCATCTCGGTCCGCGCGGCAATCAGCTTCTCTTCGCGATGAACGGCGGCATGTATGACGAGGAGGGCCTTCCGATCGGGCTCTATGTCGAACGCGGACGTCGCCGCCACCGGCTCAATCTCAACAGCGGGACCGGCAATTTCCACCTCAAGCCGAATGGCGTCTTCGCCGTCGCCCGCGATGGCAGCGTCACGATCCGGGAAAGCGAAGAGTTCGACGGACAAGCCTATTGGGCTACCCAGTCCGGGCCAATGCTGGTCATAGACGGCGAGCTTCACCCTGCCTTCCAGCCTGACGGCGAGTCCGTGCACGTCCGCAACGGCGTCGGGGTCGCCGATCCACACACCGCCTGGTTCGTCATCAGCGAAGGCGCGGTTTCGTTCGGGCGCTTCGCCCGTTTCTTTCTCGACGTCCTCGATTGTCCCGATGCCCTCTACCTCGACGGCGGCGTCTCGAGCTTGTGGGACCCCGGTGCCGGCCGTCAGGACCCTTATTCTTCGCTCGGGCCGATGATCGCCGTCTTCAGGCGCGAGCCCCGCCCCGCTGCAAAGCAATAAGCCTTTCGTCCATGCCCCGATCAGGGCGCGAGAAGGTCGCGCTCCTCGGGATGCTTGTCGAGATAATGGCTGACGAAGAGACAGACCGGAATCAACTTCAAGCCTTCTTGCCGAACCAGCTTAAGCGCACCGCCGATCAGCCGCTTGCCGATCCCTCGGCCTTCGATCGCTTCTGGCACGACGGTGTGGGTGAAGGTGACGATTCCGCCGGCGCGGCGATAAGCGGCGAAGGCCAGGGTTGCTTCGACCTCCAGCTCGAATCGCGACTCCGCCACATTGTCATAGACTTCGCTCACAACATTCCCCCAGATTGACTTTGCCGCCTCTGCCCGCTCCGCCCCGGTTCGCGCAAGCCGGGCCCCAGCCAAGCGTCAGGACGGGGTCAAGGCACAGTCGCGAAGGCCGCGCCAGACCCTGAGCGCCTGAAGGGTTTCCGGCACGTCATGCACCCTCAGCAGCTGAACGCCCTGCTCGACGGCCTTCAAAGCGAGCGCGATCGAGCCGCCGAGCCGCCGGTCCACCGGCGCCTCGTTCGAAAGCGCGCCGATCGTGCGCTTGCGGCTGGCGCCGAGCATGATCGGGCAACCGAGCCCGTGAAGCATCGCCAGTCCGTTCATCAGTTGCAGATTGTGCTGGACGTTCTTGCCGAAGCCGAAGCCGGGGTCGATGAGAATCCGCTCCCGGGCGATGCCGGCCTCGACCGCGGCCGCGATCCGAGCCTCGAGCCAGTCATAGACTTCGAACAGGACGGGACGATCATATCGGGGATCGTCCTGCATCGTCTCCGGACTGCCCTGATGGTGCATCAGCACGACCGCGCAGTCCGAACCGGCAACCACCGACGGCGAACGATCATCCCAGGTCAACGCCGAAACGTCGTTGATCATGGTCGCCCCCGCGGCGAGAGCCTGCTCCATCACCGCCGACTTGCGCGTATCCGCCGAGACGGCGACTCCGCCGCTTGCAAGCTGCTCGACGATCGGCAGGATTCGGGCCGCTTCATCCCCTTCCCAGACCGCTTTTGAACCGGGGCGGGTCGACTCGCCGCCGACGTCGATGATCGCAGCGCCCGCGGCCGCCATTTCGTGCCCGGCAGCGATCGCCCCGTCGCTGTCGGCATATTGGCGGCCGTCGGAGAAGCTGTCGGGAGTGGCATTGACGATTCCGACGACCTGCGGCTGATCGAATCGGATCGTGCGATGCCGCAGCGTCAGGGGCGGTCGTGGCGCCGTCAGGCGCGACCAGGCCGTCGCCACCTCCGGCGGCAGCTCCGCCAGGGATTCGACGAGATCCTCCACCGAGATGAGCTGGACCGACACCGATCCACCGTCGTCGACCTTCACCAATTCGGCGGCGGAAAACCAGACAAGCCCCCCTGCCAATCGGGCAACCCGATCATCGAGGCCGAACGGCGCATCCACAAAGGCGGTCGGCCGGAGATAGACATGTTCAGC
>CBIGXQ010000006.1:0-42680 GCA_966193865.1 uncultured Sphingosinicella sp.
CGCGCCTTGGCCTCGCCATAGACGTCCTTCACGTCGTCGGCGATCGCCTTCTTCTCTTCTTCCAGTCGCTCGATACGCTCGATCAGCAGCCTCAATTCGTCGGCCGCGACGTTTCCTTCCGCCACTTCTTGCTCCCTCGGATTCGGTTGAGGCGCAGGCTCTAGGGCCTCGCTCCCGATCCGGCAACGTTGCTCGGCGATTGCCTCGTCGCCGGGGTTGCACTGTCTTGCCGAGCCTTTATGGCCGCTGTCGATGCCGAGCAAAGAGACGCCTGCAAGCCGCTTCGTTCCGCGCAGCCGAAAGGTCCGGATCCTCGCCACCCTGGGACCGGCCAGCAACACGCCCGAAGTCATCCGCCAGCTCGTCGTCGCCGGTGCCGACGCCTTCCGGATCAATATGAGCCACGGCACCCATGCCGATCACAAGCAGCTGATCGACGCGATCCGGGGGCTCGAATCGGAGCTCGATCGGCCGACGACGATCCTTGCCGATCTTCAGGGACCGAAGCTCCGGGTCGGCAAGTTCAAGGGCGATCGGGCTACGCTCGAGAAGGGCCAGACCTTCGTCTTCGACAGCGAGAAGGCGCTCGGCGATTCCAGCCGGGTCACGCTTCCGCATCGCGAGATATTCGAGGCGGTCGAGATCGGGACCCGGCTTCTGGTAGACGACGGCAAGCTCGTCTTCCGCGTCGTCGAGGTCGGCAACGGCCGGATCCTCGCCCAGGTCGAGACCGGCGGCACCATCTCCAACAACAAGGGTCTCAACGTCCCCGACGTCGTCCTCCCGCTCACGCCGCTCACCGACAAGGACCGGTCCGACCTCGCCTTCGCGCTCGAGCAGGGGGTCGACTGGGTCGCCCTTTCCTTTGTCCAGCGCGCCGAGGACGTCGCCGAGGCGAGGCGGCTGATCGGCGGCCGCGCCGCCTTGCTCGCCAAGATCGAGAAGCCGTCGGCGATCGACCGGCTGGAAGGGATATTGGAGCGGGCCGACGCGGTCATGGTCGCCCGCGGCGATCTCGGCGTCGAGCTCCCGCCCGAGGACGTGCCGCCGCTTCAGAAGCAGATCGTCGAAGCGGCGCGGCGAATGGGCAAGCCGGTCGTGGTCGCGACCCAGATGCTGGAATCGATGATCACCTCGCCGACTCCGACCCGAGCCGAAGTCTCCGACGTCGCCACCGCCGTGTATGACGGCGCCGACGCGATCATGTTGTCGGCCGAAAGCGCCTCGGGGCAATTCCCGTGCGAGACGGTCGAGATGATGAACAAGATCGCGACCAGCGCCGAATCCGATCCCAGCCATTATGCCCGGGTCCACTTCACCGAGACGCTTCCGGACGCGACGACCAACGACGCCATCGCCCGGGCCGCCGGCGAGATGACCCGGACCGTCAGCGCCTCGGCGATCGTCTGCTTCACCAGCTCCGGCTCGACAGCGCGGCGAGTCGCTCGGGAACGGCCGACCGTGCCCCTGCTCGTCCTGACCCCTTCGCTTCGCACCGCCCGCCTCCTCGGCCTGCTCTGGGGCGCCCATGCGGTCCGCACCCGCGACGTCCACAGCTTCGAGGAGATGGTCGGCAAGTCGAAGCGGATGGCGCTTCGCCACGGCCTGGCCAAGGCTCAGGACCGGATCATCGTCACCGCCGGAGTCCCGTTCGGAGTGCCCGGATCGACCAACGTCGTCCATGTCGCCCGCCTCATCGGCGACGAGCTCGCCCGCCACAAATCCGACTGACGGCCCCAGCCCGGCGAGCGATCGCCACGCGCTTCAGTCGGGCAGCAGGCCCGGGATCAGATCGGGGATCTCTCGCGCCAGGAAGCCGACCCGCCCGACCCTTCGGCTGAGCAGCCGTCCCGCTTCGGCGTGGAGCCACACCCCCCAAAGCGTCGCCGCGAGCGGATCCGCGCCGCGCGCGCAGAGGCCGCCGACGATCCCCGACAAGGTATCGCCGCTTCCGGAAGTGCCGAGGCCGACGCCGCCGCCTTCGAGCCGGAACACGTCCCCGCCGGGCGAAGCGACGAAGCTGAAGCGGCCCTTGACCAGCGCCACCGCGTTGAAGCGCTTCGCCGCCTCGAGCGCCGCCGCTGCCGGATCGGCCTGGACCTCGCTCTCGTCCCGGCCGAGCAGCCGGGCCATTTCGCCGGCATGGGGCAGGAGAATCGAACCGCCGCCCCAGCGGCAGACTCGATCCTCGAGCGGAGCGAGGCAGTCGAGAACCGCGGCATCGAGCACGAGCGGGATATCGGCGCCGCAGCCGAGCAGCCGGGCGAAAAAGGTCTCGAGAGGCGGACCCTGCTTGAGGCCGCAGCCGATCGCCACTGCCTGGGCCGCCTTGGCCCAGCCGATCAGCGGCTCGATCCCCGCCTCGGCGATGCAGCCTTCGTCCGTCTCGGGATAGCCGATCACCCGCGCCTCCGGGACGGCGACGGCGAGGGCGGTGGCGAGGCTCGCGGCGGTCCCGATCTGAAGCTTTCCGGCGCCGGCGCGAAGGGCGGCGACACCGGCGAGCAAGGCGGCGCCGGCGAGCTCGCGGCTGCCGGCGATGACGAGCAGCCGGCCGCGATCCTCCTTGCCGGCATCCTCGGCGATCCGAGGCAGCGGGAAGCGGGCGAGAAGCGACGGGTCGATGTCGATCGCTTTGCTCATCTCGCGCCGACGATCTCGTCCGGCTCGGCGGTGATCGGCATATGCTCTTCCTTCAGCGGAGCGGCGAAATTGTAGCGCCGAAGGCTTGGAACGCAGAGCCGTTCGTCGTCAGGCTCGAAATCATATTCGCAGATCCCGCAATTGAGGACGGCGCTTTCCTTGTCGATCGCGAGCACCGCCGATTCGTCGAGCTCCTCGAGAATGTAGCGGAGGCACAGCACGACGACCTGGTGGCAGACGATGAGAACCCGCCGATCGGCGTGGTGAAGGCTGATCGTGTCGAGTGCGCTTCTCAGCCGGAGGATGACGTCGACCCAGCTCTCGCCGCCCGGCGGCCGATGATAGAATTTGCCGAGCAGCCGGCGATGCTCCGACTGGTCGGGATGAAGCGCCCTGATGCCCTCGGTGGTCAACCGGTCGAGAATCCCGAATTCACGCTCGCGGAGCCGCTCGTCGATCAGCGGACCCCTCGCGCAGTCGGCGACTCCGGCCTGGCGACAGATCGCGTCCGCCGTCTGGCGGGCCCGGACATAGGGGGAGGCGATGACGATCTCGGGCCGCTCCTCCTGCGGCATTGCGGCGAACCAGTGGCCGACCGCCTCCGCCTGGCGAAGGCCGAGCTCGCTCAGCGGAATGTCGACGTCGCGGACTTCCAGCCCGATCTGGTGGGCGCCGGCGGCCACCGCGGCGGCTCGAGCGACATTGCCGGCGCTCTGGCCGTGCCGAACGATCCACAATCGGGAGGGCCATCTTTGTCGCACGGCCGAAACAAAGCGCCAGAAGCGGGAAAGTTCAGAGCAGCCCCTCGGCCTCGAGCCGGGCGCGAAGCGCCTGTGCGCTGGTGAAGAGATGGGCCTTCATCCCGATCGCCTCGGCGCCGTCGACGTTGATCTGGCGGTCGTCGATGAACAGCGCTTCGCTCGGGCGAAGACCGAAGCGGTCGAGGGCGAGGAAGTAGATCGCCGGATCGGGCTTCAGGAGCTTCACCTCGCCGGAGACGACGACATCGCGGAAGCGGCCGAAGAAGGCCTTCTCCTTGGCGTGGAAGGGCGGCCAGAAATCGGCCGAGAAATTGGTGATGGCGAAGAGGGGGATTGCGCGCCTGTCCAGTTCCTCGACGATCGCGTGGACCCCGGGGATGGGATCGCTGATCGTCTCGCCGAAGCGCTCGCCCCACGCCTCGATGAGGTGGGCATATTCCGGAAACTTGGCGCTGAGCTCGTCGGCCGCTTCACGAAAGTCGCGGCCGCCGTCGAGCGTGTCGTGCCATTCCCAGAGGCCGACATCCTCGATGAACTTGAGCCTCTGCCGGTCTTCGGCGACCTGGCGGACGAGGAAGCTTTCGGGATCCCAGCCGTAAAGGACGTTGCCGACATCGAAGATGACGGCCGTCGCCTTGTCGGAGGCGGCGGTCATGTCGGTCCGCCCCGGGACCCGCCCAGGACGCGTCTGGTCGCTTCGCTAGAGGGCGTCAGCCCTGGCGCGCCTTGAACCGGCGGTTCGTCTTGTTGATGACGTAGGTGCGGCCCCGACGGCGGATCACGCGGCAGTCGCGATGGCGCGACTTGAGGGACTTCAACGAGTTGCGGATCTTCATGGCCCGGGACGCCTGCCTGTTTCTAATCGATGCTGTTTGCTGGAAAAGCGAGGCGCTCACCTAGGGGGAGGCGCAAGCCAAGTCAAGACGGTCACTCGGCGACGTAGCGCCACGGCTCGTCAGGGGATTCCCGCCGCCAGATGGTGAAGAAGGCGAAGGCGGCGGGCCGCCCTTCGGGGGGCGGACCATTGGGCCTGATCACGCCGAAGGTGATTCCGAGATCGCCGCTCGAGGCGACCAGCGCGTCATCAGCGCCCCAACTGACGGGGCTCGTCGCCGAGCCGTCGCCGACGGCCCGGGAAATCGCCTCGGCGCCGATCGTGAAGCCCGCCTCGCCGCCGCCATTGACGGCATCGTCGCGGCCGTTGCGCCGGAAGGCCGGGCCGATCCCGATCCGCTGGGCTTCGTCGGAAAAGGCCTGTTCGGCGGCGATCAGGGTCCGGCGATGGCCGGCGACGACGCTGCTATCGTCATTGGGCGCAAGCCGCTGCGCCGGAAGCGAGGGCGGCATCAGCGCGAGCGAGACCTCGCCCTCGGGACGGCCCATCCGCTTATAGGCGGCGGCCCGCCATCCCTGCGGCGTGCGAAGCCAATAGGTCAGATATTTGGCGAGGCGAACGGAGCCGTCCTCGCCCCTCAAGGTCATATAGCCGAACGTGAAGCCGTGATCGCCATCGGCGGACACGCCGCCTCGGACCGGAGTCCATTCCGCCTTCGACGCGCTGTTGAAAGGGTTGGCGCGAAGCGCCTCGATCGCCGCTTCGCGGCCGCGGGCGAAACGGCCGTCGGCGACCGGCATGATCACCTGATCGTGGAACATGGCGGAGATGGCGGTCGCCGTGTCGCTGCCTGCCGCCGCCGCCGCAAAGGCGCGGTCGGTGGCGAGGATCTCGTCGACCAGCTGCTGGGCGGAGGCAGCGGCGGCCACAGGCGATTGCGCCTGTGAAGCCGCTGCCGGACCCGCCTGCGGGACCGCCAGCGCGAGGCAGAGGGTCGCTATCTTCAAATGTCTCGTCATGAGTGCGTTTCTCGATCGTTGATGCCGATCGTGACTAGCCGACGAGGCGCGACACCGGGATAGGCGCGGCGCCCTCTTCGCAGAAAAGTGACACGGCTTCGTCGAAAGACGGAGCGGGCGTCCCGAAAAGACTCAGGAGCAGGAACTTGCCTGATCGCCCCTCTCATGCGAGCGGATTGGAAGAATATCGCCGGCAGGACGAGATATGGACCGAACCGACGTCAGGATATTGGCCATCCTCCAGGAGGATTGCTCGCTGCCCGTCGCGGAGATCGCGGCCCGGGTGAACCTGTCGCAGACGCCCTGCTGGCGTCGGATCCAGCGGCTCGAGGCGCAGGGCGTGATCGAGCGGCGGGTCGCCTTGCTCGATCCGGAATCGATCGGCCTCGGAATCTCGGTCTTCGTCGAGATCGAGGCTGCGGACCATTCACCCGAATGGCTCGCCCGATTCGCGGAGACGCTCGCCGCGATGCCCGAAGCGATGGAGGTGTACCGGATGGCCGGCGACGTCGACTATCTCATCCGCGTCGCGGTCGGGAGCATGGCCGAATATGACGATTTCTACCGCCGGCTCATCGACCAGGTGCCGCTGAAGAACGTGACCTCGCGATTCGCGATGGAGCGGGTCAAGAGCACGACCGCCTTCCCGCTCCAGGGCCTGCTGCAGACTCACGGCCCCGGCGCCCGGCCCGAGCGCGAAAAAAGCCCCCGGCGCTGACGCCGGGGGCCCAGTCGGACCGCTTCAACCTAGGGAGACCTCAGCGGCGGGAAGAGGGAAATTACTGGCTATTGCCGGTGGTGTTGGCGTCGGTGACGTTGCCGACATCGCTGTCATTGCCGGTGACGTTGCCGAGATCGTTGCCAAGGTCGTTGCCGACGCCATTGTCGAGCGTCAGCGGTTCCTCGGTCACGTTGTAGAGGTCGTCGACGGCCGTATTGGCAGCGACATTTTCTTCGGCCTCGCCGCCGCAGGCGCTGAGCGCCACCAGTCCGGCCGCGAGAAGTGCTGTGGAAAGGAGCTTCATTTCAGTCCCCCTGATTGAGTGATGGGCCGCGCAAGAGACCATTTGCCGGCCGTTGCTGCAATGCGGCAAGCGCGTCGGGCGCAACTTTGCATGGCCAGTCTCGGCCGGCCGCGACTCCCGACAATCTTCTGCCAGGATCCGCCCGTGCGGTGGCAGAATATTGCGCGGCTCAGGCCGGGGTGCGGTCCGCGAGCTTGTGCTCCCAGGCCAGGGCATGCCTGACGATCGTCTCCAGATCGTCGTGCCGAGGCCGCCACGGCAAGGTGGCGAGGATCGCCTTGTTGTCCGCGACCAGCGAATCGGGATCGCCCGCCCGGCGCGGCTCGAGCCGGCGCTCGATCCTGAGGTTGGTCACCCGATCGACCGCGTCGAGGACCTCGAGCACCGAGAAGCCGTGCCCGTAACCGCAATTGAGGATGTGGCTGGACCCGGGATCGGCGATCAATTTCTCCAGCGCGAATACGTGGGCGTCGGCGAGGTCGCTGACATGGATATAGTCGCGGACGCCGGTCCCGTCGGGCGTGTCATAATCGGTCCCGAAGACGGAGACATGGTCGCGCTTGCCGGTCGCGGCCTGGACGGCGACCTTGATCAGGTGGGTCGCGCCGGCGGTCGATTGGCCCGAGCGGCCTTTCGGATCGGCGCCGGCGACGTTGAAATAGCGAAGCGCGCAGAAATTGAGCGGGTGAGCCAAGGCGACGTCGGCGAGCATCCGCTCGGTCATCAGCTTCGACCAGCCATAGGGGTTGATCGGCTGGGTTCGGGTCTGCTCGTCGATCGGCACACGCTCGGGAATCCCGTAGGTCGCCGCGGTCGAGGAGAAGAGGAAGTGGCGAACTCCGCCTCGGACGGCGCTCTCCAGCAGCGATCGCGTCTTGGCGGTGTTGTTCTCGTAATATTTGAGCGGATTCTCGACCGATTCCGGAACGATGATCGAACCCGCGAAGTGGATGATCGCGCCGATCCCATGATCGGCGATGAGCCGCCCCACCAGATCCTGATCGGCGATATCGCCGCGGGCGAAAGGGACGCCTTCGGGGACGGCCCACTCGAACCCCGTCGAGAGATTGTCGATCACAACCACCGGCCAGCCCGAATCGAGCAAGGCGAGCACGGCATGGCTTCCGATATAACCGGCGCCGCCGGTCACCAGCACCGGCAGCCTTTCGTTGCGATCCGTCATCCCTACTCCGCTTCGCTGGCCGATGCAGCGAATCCACGACAAAGTTGTTACAGGCCCTATACATTCCTCTTCGTTCGGGACGAGGTGCGGCATGAAAAAAACTCTTTCGGGCGCAGGCGCCCTACTGCTCGCCTTGTCGCTTTCGGCGTGCGCGACCGACCGCGGCTCCGGCCTCGAAAGCAGCGCCTCCGTCACCCGATTCCATCTCGGCCAGGAAATCGCCCGCGGCGAGATCAGGGTCGAGCCGGCCAATCCCGAACGGGCCGCGAGCCTCGAATTCGACCGGATCGCCACCTCGGTCGAGCGCGAGCTCGCCTTGCTCGGCTGGCGCGTGACGAGGGGCAATGCTCGTTCCGAGCAGGTCGCCGTGGTGCGGGTCGAACAAGGCAGCCGGGAGGCGATGCGACAGCGCTCCGGGGTCAGCATCGGCGTCGGCGGCGGCACCGGCGGCTGGGGGCGGAGCGGCGTCGGAGTCGGTGTCGGCGCCTCGATCCCGATCGGCGGCCGCTCGGACGAGATCATCGTCACCGAGCTCGGAGTCCGGATCCAGCGCCGTTCCGACGCGACGGTGGCGTGGGAGGGGCGAGCCGAGCTCGAAGCGCGCGCGGGCAGCCCGCTGGCCCATCCGGCGGCGGCGGCCAATAGGCTAGCCGCGGCACTCTTTCAAGGCTTCCCCGGGGAATCGGGCCGCACTATCAGGGTCAGATGAATCTATCCGTTTCGTGCGCCTTTGACGGCGGCAACATTCGCCTCGCCGGCATAGACGGCGACAATATCGACCTCGAGATCGCCAAGGACCACCAGTCCGATTTCTATCAATGGTTCTACTTCCGAGTCACCGGCGGAGAAGGTCGGTCCCTCAATCTGCGGATCCTCAATGGCGCCGGATCCGCTTATCCCCACGGCTGGCAGGACTATCGCGCCTGCATGTCCTATGACCGCGAAGACTGGGAGCGGGTCGACACAAGCTATGAGGACGGAGTTCTGACGATCCGGGTCACGCCCGATTCGAACAGCGTCTGGTTCGCCTATTTCGCGCCTTACACGATGGAGCGGCATCATGAGCTGGTCGCCTCGATCGCCAGCTTCCCGGGAGTGGAATATCGCTCGCTCGGCCAGACTATCGACGGCCAGGAGCTGGATTATTTCCGGATTCCCGGCGGGCCGCTTCAGGTCTGGCTCTATGCGCGCCAGCATCCCGGCGAAACCATGGCGGAATGGTGGATGGAGGGCGCGTTCGACAAGCTGCTCGACGATGCTGACCCGGTGTCGCGCCGGTTGCGCGAGAAGGCGACCTTTCACGTCATCCCGAATATGAACCCAGATGGTTCGAAGAGGGGCCACCTGCGCACCAACGCGGTTGGCGTCAATTTGAACCGAGAGTGGCACGAGCCGTCGCTGGAGCGCAGTCCGGAGGTCTATTACGCGCTCCAGGAGATGGCGAAGACCGGGGTCGATTTCGCGATGGACATCCATGGCGACGAGGCGATCGCGGCCAATTTCCTCGCCGGCTTCGAAGGCATACCGGGGTGGAAGAAGGAGCAGCAGGACCTGTTCGACGCCTTCAGCGACGCCCTCGTCAGGGTCTCCCCGGATTTCCAGACCGAGAAGGGCTATGAGATCCCGCCGCCGGGCAAGGCCAATCTGTCGATGTCGACGGCTCAGCTGGCGGAGCGATTCGGCGCCGTCTCGATGACCCTGGAAATGCCGTTCAAGGACAATGACAGCCTTCCCGACCGGGTCCACGGCTGGTCTCCCGACCGCTGCCGATTGCTGGCCGGGTCCTGCCTCGACGCGCTCCAAGCCGTCATCGACCGGATCGGCGAGTATCGCCGCTAATGCCTCGCCTGGTCCTGATCCGTCACGGCCAGTCGGCCTGGAACCTGGAGAACCGCTTCACCGGCTGGTGGGACGTCGACATTACCGCGAAGGGTGCGGCGGAAGCGAAAGCGGCCGGCGAGCTGCTCGCAGCCCGCGGCATGGATTTCGATCTCTGCTTCACCAGCCTCCAGACCCGGGCGATCAAGACCCTTCATATCGCCCTGGAGGCGATGGGCCGGCTGTGGCTTCCCGAGGAGAAGGACTGGCGGCTGAACGAGCGCCATTATGGCGGGCTCACGGGCCTCGACAAGGCGGCGACGGCCGCCCGTCACGGCGACGAGCAGGTCCGGATCTGGCGGCGTTCCTTCGACATCCCGCCGCCGGCCATGGAGTCGGGAAGCGAATATGATCTGACCAATGATCGCCGCTATTCGGGCATCGCGGTCCCGGCGACCGAAAGCCTGAAGGACACGATCGCTCGAGTCCTCCCTTATTGGGAGCAAAGGATCGCGCCGGCCCTCCGCGACAGTCAGCGCGTCCTGATCTCCGCCCACGGCAATTCGCTTCGGGCGCTCGTCAAGCATCTTTCGAACATCCCGGACGACGAGATTACCGGCCTCGAAATCCCGACCGGTGAGCCGATCGTCTACGAGCTCGACGAACAGCTTGCCGAAGTCGAGCGCTACTATCTGAAGGACCGACAGCCCGCCTCCTGATCGCTCGACGGGAGAGATCAACGGCGGCGCTTGCGGACGCCGGCCCTGCCCCCATTCATCTGGCGTGCAGGATTGGGGACCCACCCTGGGCGGATGCCAAGGGCGATCACCGCCTTCCTTTTTCGCGGACTGGTCGCCGCCGCCTCGAGCGGGACCGCTTTCACGTCGCCGTCTCAGGCTCAGGATCAAGCCTACAGGGTCGTCGTCGACGGCCGCGAACGCGAGCTGGTTCTTCCGCGCCTGCTTCGCGACTGTGAGCCGGCTGGCGACGAAGAAGAGATCGTCATCTGCGCGCGTCGCGGCGAAAGCGAGCGCTACCGCCTGCCCCGCCAGGCATGGGATCCTAACGGACCGGTCGCCAGCGTCTCGAGGGAACGCCACCAGCTCTACGAACAGGGCGATTCGGGAATCGGGTCCTGCTCAACCGTCGGTCCGGGCGGCTGGACGGGCTGCGCTCACCGGGCGTGGAAGGCGGCGCGCGAGCAGCACAACCGCTGACTCGAAGGCCTCGGCGCCTCTTCAAGGCCACACTTTAATCCTGCCAGGGCAAGGCGGGCGATTGCCGGACGCCCGGGGGCTGGATAAGAGGTTGCGCTTCGTCGGTCCAAGCGGGTTGGGGAGACATGGAGAGCGAAGCGCCCCTCGTCGGCATCATCATGGGCAGTCGCTCCGACTGGGAGACGATGCGCCATGCGGCCGACATTCTCGATTCGCTGGAGGTGCCGTACGAGACGCGGATCGTCTCGGCCCATCGGACTCCGGAGCGGCTCTACGATTATGCGAAGAGCGCCGTCTCGCGCGGCCTTCAGGTGATCGTCGCCGGCGCCGGCGGTGCCGCCCATCTGCCCGGCATGGCGGCGTCGATGACCCGGATTCCCGTGCTCGGCGTACCGGTCGAGTCGAAGAGCCTTGCCGGCCTCGACAGCCTTCTCTCTATCGCCCAGATGCCGGCGGGGGTGCCGGTCGGGACACTGGCGATCGGCAAGGCGGGCGCCGCCAATGCCGGACTGCTCGCCGCGGCCATTCTCGCGAACACGGATTCCGAACTGGCCGAACGGCTCGATAACTGGCGGGCGAAGCAGACCGACGCCGTTGCCGAACGGCCCGAATGACGGTCGCCCCGGGATCGGTCATCGGGATCGTCGGCGGGGGCCAGCTCGGCCGGATGCTGGCGATGGCCGCAGCCCAGCTCGGGTACAAATGCCACATCTACGCTCCTGACGAGGATCCGCCGGCGGCCGGAGTGTCGGCCCGCTTCACGCGCGGCGCCTTCGACGATGCCGAAGCTTTGGCCCGTTTCGCAGGCGAGGTCGACGTCGCCACCTACGAGTTCGAGAATATCGCCGCGGCCCCGCTCGCGGCGCTTGCCGAGCGGGTGCCGCTTCATCCGCCCCGCGAGGCCCTCGAGATCGCTCAGGACCGGCTTCGGGAGAAAATGTTCGTGGTCGGCGAGCAGGGCCGGCCCGCGCCCTTCGCCGCCGTCGACGATCTTGCCGGGCTCGGAGCAGCGATCGCCGAGCTCGGACCGCCGGCGATCCTGAAGACGCGCCGATTCGGCTATGACGGCAAGGGACAGGTCCGGATCGAGGCTTCGGCGGATTGCGAGGCGGCCTGGGCTTCGGTTCGCGGGGCGCCGTGCGTGCTCGAGGCCTTCGTGCCGTTCGACGCGGAATTCTCGGTCCTTCTATGCCGCTCGGCGAACGGCGAGACCAGGCTCTGGCCGACCCCCCAGAACAGGCACGAAGGCGGCATCTTGAAATCGTCGTCCGCCCCGGCGGACGCTGGTCTTCGGCCGGCAATCGTGGCGGCCGAAGCGCTCGCCCGGAGAGTGGCCGACGCGCTCGACTATGTCGGGGTCCTGACCCTCGAATTCTTCGCAATCGGCAACGAGGCAATCTTCAACGAGATGGCGCCGAGGGTCCACAATAGTGGCCACTGGACGATCGAGGGCGCCCTGACCTCCCAGTTCGAGAATCACGTCCGGGCCATTTGCGGGCTGCCGCTCGGTTCGACGGAGCTGACCGCGCCGAGGGTGGAGATGCGCAACCTGATCGGAAGCGACGTGGAGGCCTGGCCCTCGATCGTCGCCGATCGAAGCGCCCATCTCCATCTCTACGGCAAGGGCGAAGCGCGTGAAGGCCGCAAGATGGGCCATGTGACGCGTTTGGTATTCTAGAGCACGGAGTAGGGACGACTGGGGACTGGGATGAGCGCCTCGCCCTGCACCGCCAGTCGAGAACCGTTCGGACCTTCAGTCCCTGGTCCCTAATCCCCAGTCCCGCTTTCCTCTACCTGGGCTGCATCACCTCGATCGGCAGGCCGAGCCGCTCCAGCTGCGGCCGAACCTGGGCAGCATCGCCGACGACCACCCAGACGAACTTGTTGGGGTCGATATATTGGCGGGCGACCTGGTCGAGCGACTGCGCGGTCATGCCGCGATAACGGTCGGCGACATTCTCCCAATAATCGTCGGGACGACCCAGAAGCGCATTCGAGCGAAGTGCCCCAAGGACGGCCGACGAGGTTTCGAACTGCCCCGGCAGCGTTCCGATATTGCCGACGATGACCCGCTGAAGCTCCGGCGGCTGGACCCCGTTGGACGACAGGAAGCCGGTGACATGATCGCGGATCACCTGGATCGAGTCTCCGGTCTTGTCCGACTGCACCGGAGCCTGGATCAGCAAAGGTACCTGGTGCTCGCGGAGGCTGATGCCGCTTCGGGCGCCATAGGACCAGCCGCGGCTTTCGCGAAGGTCCATGTTGATCCGGGCAAGGAAGTCGCCGCCCAGCACCTCGTTCGCGGCACTCAGAGGGAGCAGGTCCTGAGTACCCTGGACCGGAAGGAGCTGTCCGCCGAGAATGAAGGATTGAGGCGATTGCGGCCGGTCGATCAGGACGATCCGCGGCTGCTGCTGCTGGATCAGACCCGCGAACTGCTTGGTGCCCTGAGGAACCGAGGGCGGCTGCCAATTGCCGAACCGTGCCTCGAGCTGGGGCACGAGATCGGCCAACGGCAGATCGCTGACGGCGAAGATGGTCGCATTGTCGGGGCGGATCCAGCTCTGATGGAAGCGGATCAGCTCGTCGCGGGTGACGGCCCTGACCGACTCGGCGTCGCCAGTGCCGGTGCCCGGCTTTCCATAAGGATGCTCAGCTCCATAGAGCACGACCGGAAGCGCGCGAGCGGCGATTCCGCCCGGCTGGGTCATCTCCGCCGCGATCGCCGCGAGCTGCTGCTGGCGAAGCCGCTCGACCTCGCCCGGATCGAAGGCCGGGTTTCGGGTGACGTCGGCGAGAAGATCGAGCGACGCGCCCAGGTTCGGGGTCAGAGCGGTAAGGAGGACGGCGGTACGATCGAGGCTTGCACCGGTGCTGATCGTCGCGCCGAGCCGTTCCTGGGCTTCCGCCAGCTCGATCGAATTGAGGCTCGTCGTGCCTTCCTGGAGAAGGTCGAGCATCAGTTCCTGAGTACCGAGCCGGTTGGTCGGATCGGCGGCGATGCCGGCGTCGAACTCGACCGCGACCCGAGTCACCGGCACCACCGACCGGCGGGCGTAGACGATCTCGATTCCGTTCGAGAGACGGGCCCGTTCGATCTCGGGGAAATCGAGCGAAGGCGTACCGCTGATCGGCGGAAGCTCGGCCTGGACGAAGGGCGTCGGAGCGAGTGGCTGCTCGCCCGGCTCGGGGGCGCGGTAATAGCGGGGCCGCTGGCTGGCGGTGCTGACCTGAACCCCGGGGGCGCGGGCGCCGGTCGTCCCGGCCGCCTCCTGATAGGCTTCGCGCTCGCCCGGCTCCACCCTCAGGGCGTAGACCGGCCGCGTCAGCCAGCGCTGCATCGTCTCGCGCACATCGGCCGGAGTGACCTGGGCGAACTGCTCGAGCCGGGTGCGATAGAAGTTCGGATCGTCGGCATAAAGCGCGCCTTCAGCGAGCGCGACGGCCTTGCCGCCGAAGCCGCCGACCTGTTCGAGACCCTGGATCCGGCTTGAAAGGGTGCGCATCACCGTCCGGCGGACCTCGTCCTCCGTCGGCCCGTTGGCGACGAATTCGGCAATGATCTCGTCGAGCCGCCGCGACACGGCGTCGGCGTCCTGGCCGGGCTTCACGTCGACCTGGACTTCGAACAGGCTCACCCGCTGGAACGGCAACAGGAAGCTGGAGACCCGAACCGCGGTCTGCTCCTCGCGGACGAGGATATTGTCGAGACGCGAGCTGGCGAGGCCGCCGAGCACGGTCGCGCCAACCGAAAGCGGGACGACGTCCTCATGAGTGAGGCCAGGGACGACCCAGTTGCGATAGAGGCGGACATTGGCGACCCGGTCCTTCATGACCTGGTCGACGCGGCTCGCCAGAGTCGGCACCGCCGCCTGGGCGGGCTCGTTTACCGGGCCGCGCGGAATATCGCCGAAATAGCGCTCGACCAGCGGCCGGGCCTCGGCCGCGTCGATATCGCCGGCAAGGACGAGAACGGCATTGTTGGGTCCGTAATTCTCGCGGAACCAGTTCCGGACGTCCTCGAGCGAGGCGGCGGAGAGATCAGCCATCGATCCAATCGTCGAGTGGCGGTAGGGATGCCCCTCGGGGAAGAGCGCCTCGAGCTGGGCATATTCGACGAGCCCGAAGGGCTGGTTGTCGCCCTGGCGCTTCTCGTTCTGGACGACCCCGATCTGGTTCGTCAGATTCTCCTGGGTGACGGCGCCGAGCAGATGGCCCATCCGATCGGCCTCGAGGAACAGGGACCTTTCCAGAGCGGGTCGGGGGACGGTCTGGAAATAATTGGTCCGGTCGAACCAGGTGGTGCCGTTGAGATCGGTGGCCCCCATCGCCCGCGTATATTCGAAATATTCGCCAGGCGCGTTCTCCGAGCCGTTGAACATGATGTGCTCGAACAGATGGGCGAAGCCGGTTCGCCCGGCCGGCTCGTCCTTCGATCCGACATTGTACCAGATGGAAACCGCGACGACCGGCGCCTTGCGGTCCTCGTGGACGACCACTCGAAGGCCATTGTCGAGCGTGAAGGTCTCGTGCGGGATGTCCACTCGATCGAGCAATTGCTGGACCGCAGATTCGCTACTTGCTGCGGCGACCGGCTCGGCGGTGACGGCCGAAGGTGCGGCCTCGTCGGCGGTGGTCGTGCAGCCGGCAAGGCTGAGGCCGGCGGCGATCGCCAGAGCGGTGAAAATCCTGCGCATACAACTCCCCCGTCACTTCAATCGGGGGCGAGTCATAACGCCTTGATCGATCAAGGCAAGACGAGCGGCGGGCGGCGACTTCAGAGAGGCAGACCGCGCTTCGAGCTTATCCGTCGGAAGCAGGCCTACGCGAAAGGTCGACTCCCCCTTGTGTTGCAGATAGGCAACACTACATGCCGTCCGGATTGACCCAGGGAGTCGATATCACGCCATGAACCTCGAGAAGTTCACCGACCGCGCCCGCGGTTTCCTCCAGGCGGCCCAGACCGTCGCCCTCCGACTCAATCATCAGCGGATCGCGCCCGTCCACGTGCTGAAAGCCTTGCTGGAGGACGAGCAGGGCATGGCCTCGGGGCTGATCTCGCGCGCCGGCGGAAGCGCGGAAGCCGCCCGGCGCGAGACCGACGAGGCACTGGCGAAGATCCCGGTCGTTTCCGGGAGCGGCGCCAGCGCCGCGCCGTCGCTCGATGGTGAGACGATCCGGATCCTCGACCAGGCCGAGCAGATCGCGACCAAGGCCGGCGATTCCTACGTCACGGTGGAGCGGCTATTGCTGGCGCTGGTGCTGGCCCAGTCGAGCGATGCCGGCAAGGCACTGGCCGACGCCGGGGTGAAGGCGGAGGCGCTCAACGCGGCGATCAACGAGCTTCGCGGCGGCCGGAGCGCCGACACCCAGTCGGCCGAGGATCGCTACGACGCGCTGAAGAAGTTCGCTCGCGATCTCACCCAGGCGGCTCGCGACGGCAAGCTCGATCCCGTCATCGGCCGCGACGAGGAGATCAGGCGCACCGTCCAGATCCTCGCCCGCCGGACGAAGAACAATCCCGTCCTGATCGGCGATCCCGGGGTCGGCAAGACCGCGATCGCCGAAGGGCTGGCGCTTCGGATCGCCAATGGCGACGTCCCCGACAGCCTCAAGGACCGCCGGCTGATGGCGCTCGACATGGGCTCGCTCATCGCCGGAGCCAAATATCGCGGCGAATTCGAAGAACGGCTCAAGGGCGTGCTGGACGAGGTCAAGCAGGCCGAGGGCGACATCGTCCTGTTCATCGACGAGATGCACACGCTGATCGGCGCCGGCAAATCGGAAGGCGCGATGGACGCTTCCAACCTGCTCAAACCCGCGCTCGCCCGAGGCGAGCTTCACTGCATCGGCGCGACGACGCTCGACGAATATCGCAAGCATGTCGAGAAGGACCCGGCGCTGCAGCGGCGTTTCCAGCCGGTCTTCATCGGCGAACCGACGGTCGAGGACACGATTTCGATCCTTCGCGGCCTGAAGGAGAAATACGAGCTCCATCACGGCGTCAGGATCACCGATGGCGCCCTCGTGTCGGCGGCGACATTGTCGAACCGCTACATCACCGACCGCTTCCTGCCCGACAAGGCGATCGACCTGATGGACGAGGCCGCGTCGCGGCTTCGGATGGAGGTCGAGTCGAAGCCCGAGGAGATCGAGACCCTCGACCGCCGGATCATCCAGCTGAAGATCGAGCGCGAAGCGCTGAAGAAGGAGAAGGACCGCGCCTCGAAGGACCGGCTCGCCACGCTCGAGGAGGAACTGGCCAATCTCGAGCAGCAATCAGCGGAGCTGACCCAGCGCTGGCGGGCCGAGAAGGAGAAGCTCGCCGGCGAGGCCAAGCTCAAGGAGGAGCTTGACCGGGCGCGGCTCGAGCTCGAGCAGGCGCAGCGCGCCGGCGACCTCGGCAAGGCGGGCGAGCTCCAATATGGCCGGATCCCGGCGCTCGAACGGCAGCTCGCCGAGGCGGAAACGGCGAGCCAGACGGCGATGCTTCGCGAGGAAGTGACCAGCGAGGACATCGCCTCGGTGGTCGCGCGCTGGACGGGCATCCCGATGGAGCGGATGCTGGAGGGCGAGCGCGAGAAGCTTCTCAACATGGAAGCCGAGATCGGCAAGAGGGTGATCGGCCAGTCGGACGCCGTCGCCGCCGTCAGCCGCGCCATCCGCCGCTCACGGGCCGGCCTGCAGGATCCGAACCGTCCGCTCGGATCCTTCCTGTTCCTCGGCCCGACCGGAGTCGGCAAGACCGAGCTGACCCGGGCGCTCGCTTTGTTCCTGTTCGACGATCCCCACGCCATGGTCCGGATCGACATGTCCGAGTTCATGGAGAAGCACAGTGTCGCCCGCCTGATCGGCGCTCCTCCCGGCTATGTCGGCTATGAGGAAGGCGGCGTCCTCACCGAGGCGGTCCGCCGCCGGCCCTATCAGGTCGTCCTGTTCGACGAGGTCGAGAAGGCGCATGGCGATGTCTTCAACATCCTCCTCCAGGTTCTCGACGACGGCCGCCTCACCGACGGCCAGGGCCGGACCGTGGATTTCAACAACACGATCATCATCCTCACCTCCAACCTGGGAAGCCAGTTCCTTTCGGGGCTGAGCGACGACCAGAAGGTCGAGGATGTCGAGCCTCAGGTAATGGAAGTCGTCCGCGGCCATTTCCGTCCCGAATTCCTCAACCGGCTCGACGAGATCATCCTGTTCCACCGGCTCGCGGCCGAGCATATGGGCCCGATCGTCGATATCCAGGTCGACCGGGTTCAGGCCCTTCTGAAGGACCGCAAGATCCGCCTCGACCTCACCGACGGCGCCCGCGCCTGGCTCGGCCGGGTCGGCTACGATCCGGTCTATGGCGCGAGGCCGCTGAAGCGCGCGGTCCAGAAATATCTCCAGGACCCGCTCGCCGACGCGATCCTTCGCGGCGAGATCGCCGATGGCCAGACGGTGAAGGTCGAGGAAGGCGACGGAGTCCTGAATCTCTCCGTTCAGTGATCAGTCGGAGATGTCGCCGCCCTGGCCGGGGTTGAAGCCGCTTGTGTCGGTCACCTTGAAGAAGGCCTGGAGGAGCGCTCGCTCGACCTCGGTGAGATGGGGGTTCCAGACGTCGAAGATCAATACGGCGCGAAGCTGATCGCTCTCGTTCCAGGCTTCGTGCTCGATCGTGTCGTCGAAGGCGAAGGCTTCACCGACCCGCCAGTCGCGAATTTCGCCGCCGACCCGGAAGCCGCAGCCGGGCGGCACGATCAGCGGCAGATGGACGATCGTTCGGGCATTGCTGACCCCGGTGTGGGCCGGCAATCGGGTGCGTGGGCGAAGGATCGAGAAGAAGGCCGTGGGCGCGCGGTTCATCATCTCCGCGCGCGGTACGCGCTCAAGCGCTTCGGCCGTTTGCGGGCAACGCGCGCAGGCTTCGTCATCGCGCTTGCCATGGTGCCAGAGAAAGAAGGCGCCCCAGTCCAGCGAATTGTCGAGGCCGCTCCACTTGTTGACGGGCGTCCCTGAATCCATCGCGACATAGGGCCTGAACCCCTCGAGGCTCGGAGTCAGAAGCGCTTCGAGCTCGTCTCGGATCGAGTCGGTCCGAGCCTCGATCTCCTCGAGCCAGGGAAAATGGGATCGATCGAAAAATTCGTCGGCGGGCAGGAAGGGAAAGTGAAGCCCGGAGCAGATGTTGTGATAGATGCCGCGCCGGCCAAGCATGGCATCGACGCAGGCGTCGAACCGCCGGCGATCACGGGCGTCCAGCCCGCTCCGCGACTCCTCGAGGCCGCTATCGACGATGTCGCCGAACTTCC
Source organism: uncultured Sphingosinicella sp. (assembly GCA_966193865.1). Taxonomy (GTDB): domain Bacteria; phylum Pseudomonadota; class Alphaproteobacteria; order Sphingomonadales; family Sphingomonadaceae; genus Allosphingosinicella. The sequence continues at coordinate 18,793 of CBIGXQ010000006.1, forward strand.
GATTCTGTTCGGTGACATAGGCCTGGGCGTGTGAAAGAACCGAATCCAGTCCCGGAGGCATTTCAGGCATCAACTGGGCGATCGCGAGAACGCCGCCCCAGCGGCGGATGGCCTGGGGTCTTTCGTTCAGCCTCTCGTGAAGCTCGGCGAGACGGATATGCGCCATCAGGTGACGCTGGTCGATCTCGAGAACCCCCATCAGCGCCGCACGCTCGCCTTCGTCATCCCGCTGCCGCCGCCGGGCCGTCGCCAGATTCAGCCTCAGCGCCGGTGCCTGAGGGTCCGAGTCGGCCGCTCGGGAAAAGAGACGCTCGGCAGTTTCGGCATCGCCCCGGGCGAGCGCCTGCATGCCGAGGGAATTGAGAGCGCCGGGATGCTCCGGGCGAAGCTTCAGGACCTGCTTGAGCTGGCGTTCCGCCTGCTCGATGCTTCCCCGCTTCTGCGCTTCCATGGCGGAAGCGAGCAGCTGGTTGATCTGCTGTTCGTCGATGAGGCGGCTGGCCAATTCTTCGCTCCCGGCGCAGGCAATGGTCGAATTTGCGGCCGCTTCTAACGGAATGGTGGGCGCAGGTTAATGGCCTGCCGCCCGCCGCACTGATTCGGGCCGCCGGGCCAGACTGTGCGCGAATTCCTGCCTGCGCTAAGCGGGCGGACCCTTCGCGGCGCCTCGGCCGGTCAAGTTCATCCCTTAGGTTCGAGCCGCACGGGGCTGCGCCCCGGTCTCACGTTGCGCCGAGTGTGCGACCCGCCTCGCTGCGCGTCAGTTACTGATCGCGCCCGCGGACGTCATGTCGCTCTGCAAGCGCTGGCCTCGGGCCCGGGCCGCTTCGGCGATACGATCCCATTCGGCGCGCGTGAAGCATTGCCGGCGCTGTCTTGCGAGGGAACCCGTCTCCTGCATGGTCTGGCAGATCAGGCGTTCATTCTTCGCTTTCGCCTTGGGTGCCGGTTGAGTCGATTGGGCCGTAACTGCTCCGGCTGCCAAGGTAATCAGCGCTGCCCCGGCCACTATCACGACCTTACGCATATCCATCTCCCGTGTCTCAAGCGGCCGTCTCTACAACCACATGTGCCGATAATAGCCAATGGAGGCGAAAGGTGGAATAGCTTTCAACCCACCACAGACGACGGATCCGGCCCGCCCTCCCTGGAGCCGTTTCGCAACCGATGCGGGCTCGTTTCCGGGACACGTCGCATTGAAGAATGTGGCGATCCTGTGCACTAGTCCGGCCATGGCCCTGATCGACAGCCAGACGCTCGACATCGTTCGCGACCCCAGCTGGCTCGCCCACCGTTATGATCCCGTCAAGGACGCCGTCCATTTCATCAATGTCTCAAGGCAGGGCCATCGCCAGGCGACGTTCCTGACGGACGAATTCCTGCCGGGCCATGCCAGCCCGGTCGCGCGTGGCCGCGGCGCATCGGTCGCGGCGGCCGGGTCAGGATCACCGCTCCATTTCATCTTCCATTCGGCCTATTGCTGCTCGACGCTTCTGGCGAGGGCGCTCGACGTCGAGGGCGTGGCCTTCGCGCTCAAGGAGCCGGTCATCCTGAACGACATCAGTGGCTGGCGGAGGCGGGGCGGGCCACCAGCCGATGTCGCCCGAGCGCTGGATTCGGCGCTGACCCTCCTTGCCCGCCCGTTCGACGAGCGCGAGAGGGTGATCGTCAAGCCGTCCAATGTCGTCAATCCGTTCATCCACCCGATGCTGGCGATGCGACCCGGCTCCCGGGCCCTCCTCCTCCACGCGCCCCTGCGCGCCTATCTCGGGTCCATCGCCCGCAAGGGCATGTGGGGTCGGCTCTGGGTTCGCGAGCTGTTCGTCAAGATCGGCGAGGGCGGACTTCTCGACTATGGCTTCTCGAGCGAGGAGATGTTTCGGCAGACCGACCTTCAGATCGCGGCGATCGGCTGGCTGGGCCAGCACCGCCTGTTTGCGGCCATGGCCGAACGTTTTCCGGACCGGGTCCGGACGCTCGACAGCGAAGTCTTCCTTGGCGACGTCGAGGAGACGCTCACCCGCCTCGGCCGCTTCTTCGAACTGGACCTCGACCCAGCCGCCCTGGCCGGAAGCGAGGCCTTCAAGCGGCATTCCAAGGATGGCGCCACGTTCAGCGCCGAGGAGCGAAAGGCCGACCAGCGTGACGCGGTGTCGGTTCACTCCGAGGAGATCGACAAGGTAGCGACGTGGGCCGAGACCGTCGCCGCCAGCGCCGGTCAGCCGCTTCAGCTTCCGCGGCCGCTGCTCGATTAGCCCGCGGCCGGCGCGGTCCCGAAAGCCGCGGCGCTGCTGCCCGCGGCGTGGCCGAGCCTATCGCAACGGCCGCGTCGGCGTCAGGGCGTCCATCTGTGGTCACGGATCCAGCGGCTGGCGAGAAGCTTGGTGCCACGCTCGACCGGAAGGCCGGCATGTTGCGACATCGGGTCGATATTGCCGTCAGGAAGGGCGTTGACGAACTGGAGCGCGTCGCCCTTCCTCCCCTTCACCTTGAGGTCCGCCTTCACGAAGCAGGTCTCGCCGCCCTCATAATCGTGATTCAGATAGACCAGGGCGGTCTGGGACCGCTGATTGTCGGACCTTTGCACGAAGTCGAAATGGCTTCGATATTGCTGTCCGGGACGGTAGCGCAGGATCTGAAGCGCCTCGCCCTGCTCCGCCGTGGTTCCTGTCGCTGCGGCCAGGCGACGATTGAGGGCGTGAACGGCCGGGTCCTCGATCTGCCAGTGGATGGTGGAGGCATCGGACGTGCGGATCGGGTCCCGGACCAGCCGCCGCTGGGCGTCATAGACGGTGGAGGGCATGTAGCCGGGCTCCGCCAGCTTGACGAGATAATCGCATTCGGCGCCCGAGAAGAGCCGTGGGAGCAGGACGACGACCGGTGAATCGCTGAGCGGCTCGCGCTCCGCTGGCGATAACGGGTCGCCCTTCTCATCGATCTTCATGCGCTCGAGCAGCTTCAAGGCCTCGCGACGGCGGGGATCGGTCCGCGCTTCCTTGGCCAGCCGCCGGAGCGCCAGTGGCCAATCACGATCGCCGTCCACCCCGTTGGCAAGCAGGTTGGTATAGGTGGCAGCCGCCCGGGCGTGGCCGAGCTCGCCCGCGCGTCGATAGAGGTCGCGCCCTTGGACCGGGTCCTGGGGCACCATTCCCCCGCGCCATTTCATCTCCGCCAAAGTGAAGACGGCTTCGGGATCGCCCAGAGCGGCAACCTGGTTGACGAGAAGAACCGCCTCGGCGTTCCGCCCCGCCTCCGACAAGGCGAAGGCCTGGGCGAGCAGGGGATGTCGGCGCTGCATGCGATTCCTATGCCAGCAAATGCAGAGGTCAGCCAGTTGAGCGCGCACGCCCGCAAGGCGTGGCGGACAAAGAAAAGGGGCGGACCCGAAGGCCCGCCCCTGAACTGTCTCGGTTCGTTTCCGCTTAGAAGCGGATGCGAGCCGAAGCGACGTACCGGCGACCCAGCGCGTCGTAGGTCGACGGGAAGGTGTTGCCGCTGTTGAACGTCGTCGAAGCGGCCTCGCCACCAACCAGCGGCGGCTCCTTGTCGAGCAGGTTCTGCACCGCCAGCGTGATGGTCAGATGCTCATCCACGGCGAACCGGGTCGTCAGGTCGAAATAATCGCGAGCCGAGATGCGGTTGAAGTTGACCTGCTGGCCAGCCACGGGGCCGGTGTCGGGGCCGAGAGTGCCCTCGAAGAGCGGCGTCAGACCCGTTTCGTAACGGACTCCCGAGATGTGCCTCCACAGCAGCGACACGTCGACATCGCCGAAGCTCAGCGTCGTGCGCTGCGACCACATCCATTCGGGGTTCGGCTGGCCGCAATTGGCGCTGTAGAAGCCGACGCAGTCACGGTTCACGCCGGTCGGAACCGCCCGGAACTTCGATTCATCGGTCCAGTTGAGGACGAGACCGAGGTCGAGGCCGGCGAAGCCGAGATCACGCGAATAGTTCGCGATGAAGTCGATGCCGCTGGTTTCCAGGGTGCCCAGGTTGGACAGGGTGCTCGGCAGACCCGGAGTGTCCGCCGGATCGCCGCTGAGGCCGCCGGTGAACGGATTACGCCGGATTCCCGTGCAGCCTTCGGTCGTCGAAGCACCGGCAGGCGGGCTCAGCGGGTTCTCACCGAAGCAGATGTCGAGCACGTCGTCCGGGGTCGGCGAGGTGATCGCTCCCGAAATCTTGATGTGATAATAATCGATCGACATCGACAGACCCGGGACGAAGTCCGGGTTGAACACCGCCCCCACCGTCCAGCTGTTCGAGGTCTCCGGGCGAAGGTTGAGGTTACCACCGCCGGTGACCTGCGCCTGGCCGGCGATCGGCAGCGGAATCTCGTCGACATTGTCTGGAGTCGCACCCTGAGCCAGGCAGATCGCGCGGAGCTCTCCGGTCGGCGGGGCACGGAAACGCTCGCCTTCATCGTTGATCGACGCGCAGGGATCGTCCGTGAGGTTGGTGAGCACCGTGTTCACCGGCGAGAATAGCTCGCCGATATTGGGCGCACGAACCGCATGGGCGTAGTTACCGCGGAACCTGAGGCCGTCGAACGGCTCCCAGCTACCGCCGACCTTCCAGGTGGTGGTGTTGAAGCCCGGATTGCCCGGCGCATCGATGTTGTAGCTCGAGTAACGGATGCCCGCCTCGACCGTCAGGTCGTTGAAGAACGGCCGGTCCTGAACGAGCGGCAGGATGATTTCGCCGAAGGCCTCATAGACGTTGAAGCCGCCGTCGATGTTCGGGGCCGCGCCGCCGGCGCCGCCGAGATCGCCGCCCTGGGCGAGCGTGTCGGACACCTGCGAAGCGGTATATTCGCGGAACTCGCCGCCGACGGCGAACGCGACCGGCTCGCTCGCGAACGGAACGGTCCAGCCGAGGTCACCGTTGATGGTGCCGCGGGCCTGCGCCAGCGAAACCTTGGTGGCGACGGTGCTGGTGTCGCTGAGGAAATCGATCGCTTCAGGCGTGAAAGAGGCGTTGCCGGTCGCGCCGAACCAGTTGACCGGAACGCAGCCATTCGCCTCGTCGAAGCAGACCGGATTGGCGGCCGTGCCGCCGGCAAGCAGCGACTGGCGCACGCGCGAATTGAGCGTGTAGCCGCCGATGCTCTGAAGCTGGTCCGACTCGCCATATGAGCCGAAGAGATCCCAGTTGACGGATTCGGTGATCCCACCGCGGGCGCCGAGCCGGTAATCAAACACCTGGCTCGTGTAGCTGCTGATGCGCGGACCGACTTCCACGGCGCGGCGTGCGAGGGCCGACTCCACCTGGATATAGCCCGGGTCGCCCGGACGGAGAGCCGGGTTGGCCGCCGTGGCGCAATCCGCCGCGGAGATCTCGAAGCCAGCGCACAGGGTCGCGCGCTGAGCCGCCGTCAGGAACGGATTGTTGATGGGAATGTCGACGCCGATGCCGAACGCGCCCGAAGGAGCGATGATCGTGTCGACCGTGTTCTTCGAGAACAGGCCGCGGGTGTAGAATTCGAGCGCGTCGCTGACTTCGTAATTGGCGGTGCCGTAGATGTTGAAGCGCTCGAAGGGCACCTGGTAGACGTTGAACGGGTTGAAGTTGAAGGCATCGAACGCGGCCGTCGGGCGGAATGCCGTGCCGTCCGCGGTGACCTGGCGGAAGCCGACGCCAGTGAAGACGCGCGACGGTGTCGTCGTTCCGGAACCGCCGGCGGTGCCGGTGGTCGAGCTGATCGTGAACAGGCCGAAGTCGCGGGCGCCCTGATAGACAGGGTCCGACTCCTGGTAGCCGACGCTCAGCACCGCGTTGCCGCGGCCGTCGTCGAAGTTCGCGCCCATGGTGACGTCGGCGCGGAAGGTGTGGCCATCGCCCTGCTCGGTGATCTGGTTCGACAGGTTGACGTCGAGACCGGCGAAATCGCGGCGGGTGATGAAGTTGACAACGCCCGACACCGCGTCGGCGCCGTAGGTAGTGCTCGCACCACCGGTGAGGACGTCGACTCGCTGGATCAGAGCCAGCGGGATGTTGTTGAGATCGACTCGGCCAGCAAGGTCGGCCGGGACGACGCGGACGCCGTCGAGGAGGACGATGTTGCGGTTGGAGCCGAGGCCGCGAAGATTGACGTAGGAGCTACCGCCGTTGCCGTTGTTGACGGCGGAACCGATCGAGGGGACGGCGCCCGGAAGCTCGCGCAGCAGCTCTTCGGCGACATTGGCCTGCTGAAGCTCGATTTCCTCTTCGCCGACCGAGTTGACCGGAGCGGTCGCGACCAGGTTCGGGTTCTGAATGAGGGTGCCGGTGATGATGATGGCTTCATCTTCGCCCGGAACGGCCGTTTCGGCGACCGTCTCGGTAGTCTGCGGCTCGACCTGCGCGAAAGCGGGCGAAGCGATCAGAGCGGAGCCAGCAAAGATAGTCGATGCCAGCAGGCGACCCTGAGTGAGCTTGGAACGTTGCATCATTGGTTTGAACCCCCTTAAGCCGCAACGGCGCGGCGCATGGTTGAAAGCCGGACGAAGTGCTTCATCCTTGAGCGTCGGTTATGCGAGCTTGGGTGCCAACACAATTCTCCTGCGTCACAATCCCGTGACAATTCCGGCATCTGTTGCGCCAATGTCACAGTTTGCCGCGGTGGGCCGATGGATCAGGCGGGGGCTCGACAAGCCCCGAGCAGTGGGGGAGAAAGTGGCATGAGATCGAGACTTGCCATCGCCGCTCTGGCGGCCGCCGCCGCCACGCCAGCCCTTGCCCAGGACATTCAGGACGTCACGCCCGAGCGACCGGAGGTGATCGAGCGCATCACGGCCTGCCGCTCGATCGCGGAATCGGCGGAGCGGCTGGCCTGTTTCGACCGCGCCGTCACGGCGCTCGAGGCGGCCGCGGCGGCGCGCGAGATCGCGGTCGTCGATCGGGAACAGGTGCGCCGGGCTCGCCGATCCCTGTTCGGCCTTCGGCTTCCCGACCTTGGTATCTTCGGAGATGATGATGACGAGGGGGAGGACAGCGCCGCGATCCGCGAGATCACGTCGACCATCGCTTCCTTCTACACCGGAGCCGACGGCCGAATGGCATTCGTTCTCGCGGACGGAAGCGTCTGGGTCCAGACCGACGGCCGCCGCCAAAGGCCCAGGCGGGGTGAGCCGATCCGGGTTCGCCGAGGCCCTCTCGGTTCCTATATCGCGAGCATCGACGAACGCGCCGGCGTTCACGTCGTCCGGCAGAGATAGCCGGACTCGGCGGACTCGCGCCGGCAGAGAAGGCTAGGCCTTCGCTTCAGCCTCGAGCGAAGCGGCGGCCGAGGCATAGGCCTCCTGCCGCTCGACGCTCCAGTAGCGAAGCTCGGTCAGCGGTATCGGCTGACCCGTCACGGCGCAAAGCACATAGTCGCCAGGGGTCAGGACCCTGATCGTTCCGGGCAGATAGTGGATCCTGGCCATCCGGCCCTTGCTGCTCATCAACATGGGCCGTCCTTATCACAACAGCTTGGGCTGGTCAGCCTTTCCCCGCGCCGGGCCGCCTCGCGACCGCGGCGGAGAGTCGCCGGCCGCGACGTCGAGCCGGCCGTCGGCGAAGACCAGGCTGAGGCGTTGCGCCTCGCGCGCCGCCTCAGCCGAAACCAGGACCCGGCCGTCGCGATCCTCGACCCGCGCATAGCCGCGTTCGAGCGGCCGGTTCGGGTGAGCCGCTTCGGCAACGCGCCAGAGCGCCTTCAGCCGTTCGCGGGCACGCTGCTCGATCGCGACGAGAAGCCCCGGGCGAAGCGCTCCGCCGGCGTGGCCGAGCTCGCCCCGGGCCCGGTCGAGCCGGCCCCGCAACGCGCGCGGGAGCCTTTCGGCCAGCTCGTCGAGATTCTGCTGCTGAGGCGCCAGCAGCGCCTCCCGCTCCGGCCAGTGGCGGAGGCAGGTGTGGAGCTGCTCCCCGGCCCTTTCAAGCGTTCGGCGGGCACAGCGTTCCGAGCGCCGGCCGAGTTCCCGGACCTGCCCGAGCAGCTCGCTTCGAACCGGGACCGCGATCTCGGCGGCCGCGGTCGGAGTCGGCGCCCGAACGTCCGCGGCGAAATCGCACAGGCTTGTGTCGGTCTCGTGGCCGACGGCGGAGATGACCGGAATCGCCGAGGCGGCGACCGCCCTCACCACCTCCTCTTCGTTGAAGGCCCACAGATCCTCGATCGAACCGCCGCCGCGGGCGACGATGAGCAGGTCGGGCGGGTCGGCAAGCGCGTTGAAGCCGCGGATAGCCGCAGCGATCTGAGCCGCCGCTCCCTCGCCCTGGACCGGGACCGGCCAAAGCCGCACGTGACAGGGAAAGCGGTCCTCGAGGCGGTGGAGGATGTCGCGGATGACGGCTCCGGTCGGCGAGGTCACGACCCCGATCGATCGCGGCGCGAACGGCAGGCGTCGCTTGCGCGCCTGGTCGAACAGGCCTTCAGCGGCGAGCGCTCGCTTCCTCTTGTCGAGCAGGGCCATCAGGGCGCCCTGCCCGGCGAGCTCGAGCCGTTCGACGACGATCTGGTAGCGCGACCGCGCCGGATAGGTGGTCAGCTTCCCGGTCGCGACGACTTCGATCCCGTCCTCGGGCTGGAACCTGAGCGCCGAGGCATTGCCCCGCCAGATCACCGCGTCGATGCAGGCCGATTCGTCCTTCAGGGTGAAATAGCAATGGCCGGAGCCGACCCGCTTGAAGCCGGAAATCTCGCCTCGGACCCGGACATGGTCGAACGCATTCTCGACCGTCCGCTTCAGCGCGGTCGAAAGCTCCGACACGGACAAGGCCGGTGCGTTGTCGCCCGGCATTTCGGTTGCTAACAGCCCCGGGTCGGCCGGAGGATTATCGTCCATGAATGTGTTGCTCATCGGTTCGGGCGGACGCGAGCATGCGCTGGCGTGGAAGCTCGCGCAATCGCCGATGATCGGCCGGCTCTATGCGGCACCGGGCAATCCGGGCATCGCCGAGGAGGCGGAGCTGGTCGAGATCGAGGCCGGCGATCACCGGGCGGTGATCGATTTTTGCAGGCGCCACTCGATCGGGCTCGTCGTGATCGGTCCGGAAGCGCCGCTCGTCGACGGACTGGCCGACAATCTGCGGGCGATGGGCATCCTCGTCTTCGGGCCGAACCGGCTGCCGGCGCAGCTCGAAGGATCGAAGGGCTTCACCAAGGACCTCTGTGCCAAGGCGCGAATCCCGACCGCGCGCTACGCCCGCGCCAGCGACCGTCTCGCGGCCGAGGCGGCGCTTGAGGATTTTCCGCTCCCCGTCGTCATCAAGGCCGACGGCCTCGCCGCGGGCAAGGGCGTGATCATCGCGGCGACGGCAGCGGAGGCCGAGGCGGCTCTGGCGACGATGTTCGACGGCGGCTTCGGCGGCGCCGGCGAAGCGGTCGTCATCGAAGAATTCATGAACGGCGAGGAGGTGAGCTTTTTCGCCCTCGTCGACGGTCAGACGGTGGTGCCGTTCGGTTCCGCCCAGGATCACAAGAGAGTGGGCGAAGGCGAGACCGGGCCCAATACCGGGGGGATGGGCGCGTACAGCCCGGCCTCGATCTTCACTCGCGCTCTCGAGGAGCGAGCGATGGACGAGATCGTGCTTCCGACGGTCCGTGCGCTGGCAGAGTCCGGCACGCCTTATTCCGGAATCCTCTACGCCGGGCTGATGCTTACCGACGAGGGTCCGAAGCTCGTCGAATATAATGTCCGCTTCGGCGATCCCGAATGCCAGGTGCTGATGATGCGGCTGGAGAGCGATCTTCTCGAGCTGATGCTCGCAACCGCCCGCGGAACGCTCGGCCAGGCGCCGGCGCCGGTCTTCTCGAAGGAGAAGGCCCTTACCGTGGTCATGGCGGCGAAGGGCTATCCATCCGAACCGCAGACCGGTGGAGCGATCACCGGACTGGACAAGGCGGCGGAGTCCGGAGCGAAGATCTTCCACGCCGGAACCGCGGTGGAAGACGGCAAGCTCGTCGCAAGCGGCGGCCGGGTCCTCAACGTCACGGGGCGCGCGTCGACCGTTCCCGAAGCGAAGGCCATCGCCTACCAGGCGGTGGACTCGATCGGCTTCCGGACCGGCTTTTGCCGGCGCGACATCGGCTGGCGCGAAATAAAGCGGCTGGCGGGCTGACGGAAAAGGGCCGATCCTGTAGGGCTGGAAAACGCATGACGCGAAGATGGAAAGTGCTGATCGGGTTCGTCGCCGCTCTGGCCGCCGGCTGGATCAGCCACGGCCCGCTCGGCCGCGGCGAAGCCTTTATCGGATCGCTGGAAGCCCAGGCGGCAGCGAAGCTTCGCGAAACGGAGGTCCCCGGGGTCGAGGCGAGGATGAAGCGGCGGCCCTTGCGCCGGATCGCCGTTCTGTCCGGTCCTGCCAATGATTTCCAGCGCGAGGGACAGGGCCTGTTTCCGGGCATCAACGACCGGATAGAGGGGATTCCGGGAGTGGCCGGAATCGAATGGACCAATCCGCCGGAGGCGAATTGATCATGCCTTTGCTCATCGAAACCCTGCTACTCGTCGCCGCCGCCTGGCTGGTCGGACTCGGCATCGGCCGAATGCTGTTCGGGCGAGCGAAGAAGGAAGGATTCCTGTGAGCGGTGAGCGGTCATGATGGCTCTAATCCAGTATAATCTGCCGACTTTGATCGTGGCCCTGCTGATCGGAATCGCCACCGGCTGGTGGGCTTTCGGTCGCAGCGACGCTGGTGCCCCTGCTCGAAAAGAAGAGGATGAAAGCGCGTCATGACCTTCGACTTCAATACTATCCTGGTCGTCATTGCCGTTCTCGCGGTTCTGATCCTCGCCTTCCTGGTGATGCGGCCCCGCCGCGGGGCCGATCGAATCGAGCGGCGCGGCGAGCCCTATGTCGCAAGCCAGGAGCGGCCCTACATGAAAGCGCCGACGGGGGACGGCCCGCAAGGCAACAGCCTCGCCGACGAAATCGCGACCGCGACCACCGACGTCGCCGGCGACGTGCTCAGCACCAATGCCCGGGAGCAATTGCCCGGCGCCCTGGCCAATCCCGACGATCTCACCCGGCTGAAAGGCGTCGGCCAGAAATTCGCGGCTCGGCTGAACGAATTGGGGATCGGCCGCTACGAGCAGCTCGCCGGGTTCAACGAGAACGAGATTGCCGCGCTCGACGAGAAGCTCGGCCCGTTCCGAGGCCGCCTCGTCCGCGACCGGGTCAGCGAGCAGGCGGACTATCTTGCCCGGGGCGATGTCGACGGCTTCGAGGAAAGGTTCGGCAAGCTCACCCATTGAGCAGCGCTGACCCGGGCGAATGCCGTGCCCGTAAAATCCTGTCGAAGGAGCCTGCTCAGCCGCCGCGGCGGCGGTGGACGATCTCGCTCGCAAGCAGCTTGTCGATCTTGCGGCCGTCCATGTCGACGATCTCGAACTGCCAGTTACCGAAATTGAATCGCTCGCCAACCTCAGGGATGTGGCGAAGCACGGACAGTGCGAAGCCGGCGACCGTCGCATAGTCGCGGTCCTCCGGAAGCTTGATGCAGAGCGGGTCGATGAGGATGTCGGCCGAAGCGGATCCGGACACCCACCAGCTGCCGTCGTCGCGCTCGACGAACGGCGGATCGGTATGAAGGTCCTGGTCCGACGCGAATTCGCCGGCCAGAGCGGTGAGCAGGTCGGCCGGGGTCACAATCCCTTCGAAATGGCCATATTCGTCATGGACGAACGCCATCGGCACCTCGGCTTCGCGAAGCACGTTCAACGTATCCATCGCGTCGAGCTGGTCGGGCACGACCGGCGCAGGCCGCATCAGCTCGCGAAGGTCGAGCTGGCGCCCCTCGATCGCGGCGGTGACGATGTCGCGGGCCTGGACGACCCCGATCAGCCTGTCGACCGAGCCTTCGGCGATCGGGATTCGACTGTGCGGCGTTTCGACCAGCGCAGTCCGGATGACCTGGGGATCGGAATCGGCGTCGAGCCAGTCGACGTCGGTGCGCGGGGTCATGATCTCGCGGGTCGGCCGGTCGGCCAGCCGGACGATTCCGGAAATGATCGCTCGCTCGCTCTCCTCGAGGACCCCGGCGGTGGCGGCCTCGGCGACGACGAGATGGAGATCCTCTGCGGTCACCTGGTCGGCCGATTCCCGGCGCAGCCGAAGCAGCCGGAAGATCAGGGCGCTGGTCCGGTCGAGCAGCCAGACGAACGGCGCCGTCGCCTTGGACAGCCAGATCATCGGAACCGCCACCCACGCGGCGATCGGCTCCGGCGCTCTCAGGGCGAATTGCTTCGGGACGAGCTCGCCGATCACCAACGACGCATAAGTGGTGAGGATGATCACCAGCCAGAAGCCTGCAGTCAGCGCCGTTTCCGGGTCGAGCCCGAGCCCGGCCAGCCGCTGACCCACCGGGCCGCCGAGACTGGAGCCGGAATAGGCGCCGGCGAGGATTCCGATCAGGCTGATGCCGATCTGGACCGTCGAAAGGAAGCGGCCGGGGTCGGCGGCGAGCTCGAGCGCCGCCTTGGCGCCCCGGCTTCCGCTCCGCGCCATCGCCTTCAGCCGCGGCCGCCGCGACGAGACGATCGCCAGCTCGGACATGGCGAACAGCCCGTTCAGCCCGACGAGGAACAGGATGATGGCCACGTCGAGCCAGGGGAACGGATCCAAAGGGAGAGGCGCGGACATGGCGTCGGCCCGTTCTTAGGGTCTGTCCCGGGTGGCCGCAATGGCCGCTCGCGATCGCCGGCGGCGGCGGTGGAACCGGAACAGGCTTGCCGCGCTTTGCTGCCAGTCGCGCAGACCGTCGGTCAAAGCGCGCTTCGAACCGCCGCCGGAACATTCACCGGCGAACGGCGGTTGTCTGGACGTTCCGCAATGGAGCATCCCACAGAAAGGAATGCTTATGCCTGTACCCAAGCGTATCGCCGCGACTGCTGCCGCGGCCCTTCTCCTCGCCACCACCGCCGCCTGCGTCACCAATCCGGAGACCGGCGAGCGTGAATTCCCGACCCGGACCGTGATCGGCGCCGGCATCGGCGCGGTCGGCGGCTATCTTCTCGGCGACCTGATCGGCGGTCGAAGCGACCGAACCGAACGCATCGTCGGCGCCGGCATCGGCGCTGTCGCAGGCGGCGCCATCGGCCAGTATATGGACCGCCAGGAGCAGGAGCTGAAGCGGCGCACCGAAGGCACCGGAGTGGTCGTCGAGCGTCAGGGCGACGAGATCCTTCTGACGATGCCGTCGGGGATCACCTTCGCCCACGACCGGTCGGACATCCAGGCGCAGTTCCAGCCGGTGCTCGACCAGATCGCCCAGACCCTGGCCTCCTATCCGTCGACGATGATCGACATTCACGGCCATACCGACAGCACCGGAACCCACGCTTATAATCAGGGCCTGTCGGAAAGGCGGGCCCAGTCGGTCGCCGCCTATCTCGCCAGCCGGGGTGTCCAGTCGGTCCGGATGGCCACCCAGGGCCATGGCGAGACCCGGCTCCTGGTCAGCCCGGAGCGGACCGAGGCGGACCGCCAGGCGAATCGCCGGGTCGAGATCCGGGTCGTTCCAGTCCAGCAGTAAAGCTGAGGTCAGCGCCGAAGCCGGAAGAAATCGCGAAGCATCTTTCCGGCTTCGGCCTCGCCTATGCCCGGATAGACATCCGGCGCGTGATGGCAGGTCGGCTGACCGAACTGGCGCGGTCCGTGAAGGACCGCGCCGCCCTTCGGGTCGGCGGCGCCGAAATAGAGCCGGCTCACCCGGGCCAGGGCGATCGCGCCCGCGCACATCGCGCACGGCTCGAGAGTCACCCAAAGATCGCAATCGTCGAGCCGCGGCGAGCCGAGCGCCGCCGCCGCCGACCTCAGCGCGACGATTTCGGCATGGGCGGTGGGATCATTGCCGTCCCTCATCCGATTGCGGCCGACGGCGAGCACCTCGCCGCCGCGGGTGACGACGGCGCCGACCGGCACCTCGCCGTCGCGGGCGGCGGCGAGCCCCTCGTCGAGGGCGAGCCTCATCGGAGCGGGGAGCGGAAAGCTCATTGCGGGAGCGCTAGAGCCTGCCCCCTTCATATGGAAGCCCCGTGATCGCTTCGCGGCGGGCCGATTTCAGCCCAGGATCAGCGTCGCTCGTCGGTCACTATGCGTGAGCATCGCCCCCTCCTCGCTCCTCGCCAAGACCTTGATCGCTTCAGGCTGGCCTGAAGCGTGAATCAAGGTCTCATCTATTTGAACAGAGCGCTGAACTCGGCTCCGTCCCGGCGATTCCATATGAAGGGGGCAGGCTCCAAGGCACCGAGCTCGCACACGGCAAGCTTATTGCTGGTTGGCCTGCTCCTGGCCATCGCCCTCGATGACGACGCTCGGGACCTCGACCTTGCGATCCTCCATTCGGACCGCGGGAAGCTCGACCTCGGTCGTGGTGGTGCCGACCTTGACGTCGCTGGTCGTCACCGAAAGCGTGCCGTCGCCTTCGCGATTGAGATTGATAAGTCCGGTCGCCACGAGGCCGATCGCGATCAAAACCAGCAAGGCAATGAGAAGGAAGATGGTCCGCAACATGTTCGTCCCCGAATCTGAAGGAGTCGTGACAGCAACGTGAGGATCGCAGAAGGGTTGCACCACCGCAACGATTACGAGGCTTCAACCCGGTTGACGAAGCGCCGCTTCCTCTCTATTTGCGCCGGGTTTCCGGGGTCCGATGGCCCCATTCCAGGAAGAGATTGAAATGGCGCGCATTTGCGAGCTGACCGGCAAGGGCCGGCAGGTGGGTAACAACGTCTCCCACGCGAACAACAAGACCAAGCGGACGTTCCTGCCCAATCTGCAGAACGTGACGCTCATCTCCGATGCGCTCGGCCGCCAGGTCAAGCTGCGTGTCTCGACGAACGGCCTTCGCTCGGTCGAGCATGTCGGCGGCCTCGACAATTGGCTGCTGAAGACGAACGACGAAAAGCTCAGCCTGAAGGCGCGTCGACTGAAGCGCGAAGTGTCGAAGAAGCAGGCCGAGACCGCCGCCGCTTAACCGGCGGGCTCGGACGCGTTTTCGTCCAGTTCGAATTCCAGCAACAAGGTCCGCTGAAGGGCGAGATAATTGTCGTCCGACGCGATTCGGACGATGGTTCGGCCGCCTTCGCGGGCGATGCTCAGCGCTTCCATATTGTCGACCGTCAGCGGCGATCGAAGCTCGGCGATTTCCCGGCTCTCGATGATCCGGTTCGGCTCCAGCGCCCCCAGGCCGGCCACGGCGAGCTTCGCTGCCATTCCCCCGAACAGGCTGATTCTGCGATTGAGGACGAGCAGCCGGCCGTCCGGAAGCAGGGCCGCGTCGGTCGGCCGAAACCCCTCGAGCCGCCGGTAGCGAAGCCTGACGGATTGGGTTTCCACTTCCGCCGGGTCACCGGCGAAGAGGAGGATTTCGCTAAATTCCGAATCGTCCTCGCCTTCCGCGATCGCCAGGAATCGGCCGTCGGCAAGCCTGACCAGGCTCTCCGTCCCCGAATTTCGGCGCCAGCCGCGCATTGCCGCCGGCCGTGCCGCCGCCTCGGCCCTCCAGTCGCTTCGGCGGTAGCGCCAGATCATGTTGTGACGTTCGAAGCCGACCCAGGCCCGGTCGCCCTGGACCGCAAGCGATTCGGTGTCGCGATTCGATCGGGTGGCCGCCGAGCCGGGCCCACTCAGGGGCGTGAACCGCACCCGTCGGTCGGCCGACGCGCCCGGCAGGGCGAAGGTCATGACGATCCCGGAATCGGTGAGCGCCGTCACTTGCCCGTTCTCGACGTGGAGGGCCGAGAGGCCGCCGAAGCGGCCATCCGGGCTCGTCAGCTGCCAGCCCCGGCGGAAGCGGAGCGAGCCCAGCCGGCGGCGGCCGGGATCATCCGGATCGAGCCCGACCGGATTCGCGATCAGCATGGATTCGCCCGGGCCCGGTGGCGGTCGTCTCGGAGGCGCCGGGACGATCGTCGTCAGTGCGGCGAGGACGATCAGAAGGAACAGGATGCGCGTGGCGCGCCGCTTCATCCCCGCTGCCTCCATGGATCCCGCTTATCGCTCCCTTCGGCGCCGGCTCAAGCCCGCGATCATCAACGGGAAGGTCCGGATCGCCGCCGCGAGGCCGCCTCGTTCCCCGGAACGTCGATCAGGGCTTGTCGAACAGGGACGCGAGCTGCTCGATCATCGCCCCGCCCAGTTGCTCGGCATCCATGATCGTCACTGCCCGGCTATAATAGCGGGTGACGTCATGGCCGATCCCGATCGCGATCAGCTCGATCGGCGACCGGCCCTCGATCCAGCCGATCACCTGGCGAAGATGGCGTTCCAGATAGGTGCCGCTGTTGACCGACAGGGTCGAATCGTCGACGGGCGCGCCGTCGGAGATGACCATCAGGATCTTGCGCTCCTCGACCCTTCCGATCAGCCGGTTATGCGCCCAGAGCAGGGCCTCGCCGTCGATATTCTCCTTCAGCAGCCCTTCGCGCATCATCAGGCCGAGGTTCCGGCGCGCCCGCCGCCACGGCTCGTCGGCCTGCTTGTAGACGATGTGGCGAAGGTCGTTGAGCCGGCCGGGATGGGGCGGCCGGCCTTCCGACAACCATTTCTCGCGGGACTGGCCGCCTTTCCAGGCGCGGGTGGTGAAGCCCAGTATCTCCACCTTCACGCCGCAGCGCTCGAGCGTCCGGGCGAGGATGTCGGCGCAGATCGCGGCGATCGAGATCGGCCGGCCGCGCATCGAGCCGCTATTGTCGAGCAGAAGGGTCACCACCGTGTCTCGGAACTCGGTCTCGCGCTCGGCCTTGTAGGACAGGCTGTGGGCCGGGTTGACGATCACCCGCGCCAGCCGGGCGGCGTCGAGAAGCCCTTCTTCCTGATCGAAGTCCCAGCTCCGCGACTGCTGCGCCATCAGCCGCCGCTGGAGCCGGTTGGCGAGCTTGGTCACGGCGCTTTGGAGATGGACGAGCTGCTGATCGAGATAGGCGCGGAGCCGGCCGAGCTCCTCTTCGTCGCAAAGCGCGGTCGCCTCGACCATTTCGTCATATTGCTGGGTGAAGACGTGATAGTCGAATTCGGGGGGAAGATCGGACAGCGGCCGGTTCGGCCGGGCCGGAACGACGCCTTCCTCACCGTCGTCGCCAAACCCCTCCGAGGCGTCGGCGCTCTGGTCCTCGTAGCGGTCGGAAACGTCCTGGTCGTCTCCGGCCTCTTCCTGCTCGCCGCGAATCTCGGCCTGGCCTTCGCCGGTGCCCTCGTCCTGATCGGGCTCCTGGTCATCGCCGCCTTCCGCCTCGTCGCCGCCTTCGCCTTCCTCGCTTTGTTCCGGATCGAGGTCCGATTCGGGCTCGCCTTCGACGAGCTCCAGGTCGCGAAGCACCTTGCCGACCAGGCTTGCGAAGGCGGACTGATCGTCGAGAGCGAGGCCGAGGGCGTCGAGATCGCCGCCGGCTTTTTCCTCGATCCAGTCGGCGACCAGAGCGAGCCCCGCCTGCGCCTCCTCGGGCGGAGCTTCCCCGGTCAGCCGCTCGCGAACGATGAGGCCGATCGCCGAGGCGAGCGGGACCTCGTCCCGGTTGCGCGCGCGGGTCAGCGGGTCGGTTCGAAGCCGCATCGCCGTCAGCTGGGCGAGATTGGCGCGGACTCCGGCCATGCCGCGCGCTCCGAGCGCCTCGACCCGCGCCTGCTCGGCCGCGTCGAACACCGCCCGAGCGGTTTCATCGGCCGGCGCACCCCGCCGATGAACCTTTTCGTCATGATGGCGAAGGCGAAGCGCGGCGGCATCGGCGAAGCCGCGTGCCTCCGCCACTTCCCGGGCGGTCAGCACCCGGCCCGGCATCGGCGCCTTGACGCTCTTGCCGGCAATGCCTGGAAGATCGCTTGTGAAGCCGAGCTCCACCTCCGAGTCATGCGCTATCGCGCGGGTGGCCCCGGCCAGAGCGTGGCGGAAGGGTTCGAGGGGGTTGTCGCGCTCGGCCATGCCAAAGCGGCCGTCAGCTGGCCCTGGAGGCCACGCTTTCGGGCAGGTCCTTGCCGAACACGCGCTGATAATATTCGGCGACCACCGGACGCTCCGCCTCGTCGCACTTGTTGAGGAAGGACAATCTGAAGGCGAAGCCGACATCGTTGAAGATGAGCGCGTTCTGCGCCCAGGAGATGACGGTCCGCGGGCTCATCACCGTCGAGATGTCGCCGTTGATGAAGCCCTGGCGGGTCAGCTCGGCGACCTTGATCATCCGGCTGACCTCTTCGCGGCCGCCTTCATGATCATATTCGCCCGACTTGGCGAG
This sequence comes from uncultured Sphingosinicella sp., assembly GCA_966193865.1. Lineage (GTDB taxonomy): Bacteria > Pseudomonadota > Alphaproteobacteria > Sphingomonadales > Sphingomonadaceae > Allosphingosinicella. Next base: position 36,986 of record CBIGXQ010000006.1, read on the forward strand.
GACGATCCTGGCCTCGGTCTCGGCCGGCAGATAGTTGAGGGTGACGACGATGTTCCAGCGGTCCATCTGGCCCTGATTGATCTGCTGGGTGCCGTGGTAGAGGCCGGTCGTGTCGCCGAGGCCGATCGTGTTCGTGGTCGCGAACAGCCGGAAATATTGATGGGGACGGATCACCCGATTCTGGTCGAGCAGGGTCAGCTTGCCCTCGGTCTCGAGGACTCGCTGGATGACGAACATGACGTCCGGCCGGCCGGCATCATATTCGTCGAAGACGAGCGCCGTCGGCGTCTGGAGCGCCCAGGGCAGGAGCCCTTCGCGGAATTCGGTGACCTGCTGGCCGTCGCGAAGGACGATCGCGTCGCGGCCGATCAGGTCGATCCGGCTGATATGGGCGTCGAGATTGATCCGGATGAGCGGCCAGTTCAGCCGGGCCGCGACCTGCTCGATATGGGTCGACTTGCCGGTGCCATGATAGCCCTGGACCATCACCCGGCGGTTCTTGGCGAAACCGGCGCAGATCGCGAGCGTCGTGTCGGGATCGAAGACATAGGCCGGGTCGAGATCCGGGACCCGTTCGTCGGCCTCGGAGAAGGCGGGGACCTCCATGTCGCTGTCGACCCCGAACAGATCGCGCACCTTCGCCATCTTGTCCGGAGCGTCCATCACCGGCGCCGATCGGCTCTCCGGGTTCACATTGGGTATGTCAGCCATGTCCTGTCTCTTGCTTAGGCGAAGGCGGGCCTGCTCTTGAGCGCCGTATAAGCCTCGATCACCGCCTGCAACGCTTTCTCGTGGCTGCGGTCGCCGCCATTATGGTCGGGGTGGTAGCGCCGGAGCAGCTCGGCATAGCGGGTGCGAAGCGCCCGGCGATCGGAATCGAGGCCGAGGTCGAGCACGCGCAGGTGCTTGCGGTCGCTCTCGCTGAGCTCGCGGCCGTCCTTGCGCTGTTGCGGCCGGATCGGCCTGAACCGGGCGCCGATCGCGTCCAGCGGATCGACGAAATCGGCCCAGCGCGGTCCGGGCGATCCGTTCACGGCGAAGGCCCGGGTCTCGCGTTCCCAGCCGCCATAGGGGCCCTGGGCCTCGGCGATCTCCTCGGAGCTCATGCCGGTGAAATAATTATAGTCCGAATTGAACTCGCGGACATGGTCGAGGCACAGCCAGCGCCATTCGCCCGGCCCGTCGAAGCTCGGGCGGCGGCTTCCCGGCGCCCGGAACTCGCCGGCCTCGTCGCAACCGGGATGGCTGCAGGCCTGAGCCTTTCCCTCCACCCGGCCATGGAACCGGGTCTGCCGCTTACCCGCACTCGCCAACATCAACTCCCATATCAGAAACAGCCCCCCTATATAGGCAAGATGAGCCCTGCTTTAACCGGACCGGTCGCCGCCGAAATCGAGAAACGCCTGCGCGAAGCGCTCGCTCCTTCCAGGCTTCGAGTGATCAACGACAGCGACAGCCATCGCGGCCATGCCGGCCATGACGGCAGCGGCGAAAGCCACTTCACCGTCGAGATCGAAGCCCCCGCCTTTGCGGGAATGAACCGGCTTCAGCGGCAGCGCGCGGTCAACGCGGCGCTCGGCGACCTCATGAAGGATCGGGTCCACGCCTTGGCGATCCGGGCAAGCGCGCCTGGAGACTGAGCCGGGGCAAGCGCAGCCGGTCTCGCCGATCCGGGCCATGGCGACACGGCCCCGCAACGACTAAGGAGAAGGCATGACGGACGATCCTTTCCTCCTGACTCTGACCGCGAGCACGCACGATCTCGGCGGTTTCAAGGTCCATCGCACGCTGCCGCACCGCGAGCGGACGACGATCGGCCCCTTCATCTTCTTCGACCAGATGGGCCCGGCGAAGCTTGCGCCCGGCGGCGGGATCGACGTCCGTCCCCATCCGCACATCAACCTCGCCACCGTCACCTATCTGTTCGCGGGCGCCATCGACCATCGCGACTCCCTGGGCACGGTCCAGACGATCGAGCCGGGAGCGGTGAACCTGATGACCGCCGGTAGAGGAATTACCCATTCGGAGCGCTCGCCCGAGGCGCTCCGGCCCGACGGGCCCGAACTTTCCGGGATCCAGACCTGGCTCGCTCTTCCGGCTGCCAAGGAGGAGATGGACCCGGCGTTCGAACATGTGGCGAGTGACCGGCTGCCGGTGATCGAGGACAAGGCGGTCACGGCGCGGATCATCATGGGCCGGATGTGGGGCGCCACCTCCCCGGTCACCTGCCACAGCGACACCATCTACGCCGACGTCGCGCTCGGGGCGGGGGGCAGCCTGGCGGTCGAGCCCGACGCGGAGGAGCGCGCCATCTACCTCGCCGAAGGGGAAGCCGAGCTTGACGGGCTTCGGCTTGAGCCGACCACGCTCTACGTGTTGAGGCCTGGAATCACGGCGCGTCTGAGCTCGAGCCGGGGCGCCCACGTCATGATCTGCGGCGGCGCACCCATCGACGGGCCGCGCCATGTCTGGTGGAATTTCGTCTCGTCCAGCCGCGAGCGGATCAACCAGGCCAAGTCCGACTGGAAGTCGGGCCGATTCGCTTTGCCGCCCGACGATCATGACGAATATATTCCGCTTCCGGAGGTCGCCAAGACCGTGAGCTATCCGTGACCGAGCTCGAGCTCACCCGGATCGGCCTCCCCACCGGGGTGACTCTGACCGTCCAGCTCGGCGGCCCCGAAAGTGGCGAGCCGATCATCCTTCTCCACGGTTTCCCCGAATCCCACCGGACCTGGCGCGATGTCGCGCCCGCGCTGGCCAGGGATCATCGAGTAATCGCTCCGGACCAGCGCGGCTTTGCCGGCTCCGACAAGCCGGAGGGCGTCGACGAATATAAGACGGAGAAGATCGTCGCCGACCTGCTGGCACTCGCCGACTCGCTCGGCCTGGAGCGGTTCACTCTCGTCGGCCACGATTGGGGCGGCGCGGTCGCCTGGCTGGCCGCCTTGAAGAATCCGGAGCGGATCGCCCGGCTGGTCATCGTCAACGCCCCCCACCCGCTCGTCTTCCAGAAGACGATCGTCGAGGACGAGGCGCAACGCGCCGCCTCCCAATATATCCGCGCCTTCCGGAGCCCGATGATGGAAGCGGGAATCAAGGCGATGGGGCTTGACGCCTTCTACGAGAAGACGTTCGGCTCTCATGCGGACCTCAGCCGGATCTCCGCGGAGGAGCGGCAAGCCTATCTCAACGAATGGCGCCGCGAGGGCGCGCTGACGGCGATGCTCAACTGGTATCGGGCGAGCGAGATCGAGGTGCCGGAGATGGGCGAGAAGGCCAGCGCGCCGATCTGGACCAGGCCCCCCTTCCCGCACGTGAAGATGCCGACCCTGGTGATCTGGGCGATGAAGGACCGCGCCTTGCTCCCGATCCAGCTCGACGGCCTCCACGAGCTGGTCGACGATCTGAGGATCGTCACCGTCACCGATGCCGGCCATTTCATTCCCTGGGAACGGCCCGAGCCGGTCATCGAAGCGATCCGTGATTTCATCGCCGAGACGCCGAAGCTTCGCGACGAGGAACCGGCGCCGGTCTAAAGGGGCTTGGGTGCGGCGTCCGGCGCGGCTATGCCGCCGCCGATGACGACCACCCCCGCCCGCGCCAGATCCCGCTCAGCCGCCCGGCTCGCCGCCGTCCAGGCGCTTTACCAGCAGGAGATGGAGGGGACGAAGATCGCGCCCTTGCTCCATGAATTCCATCACCACCGGCTCGGCGCGACGATCGACGGTGTCGAATATGCCGACGCCGAGGTCGATTTCTTCGACGACGTCGTGAAGGGCGTGGACGCCAGGCGCGACGAGCTCGACGACCTCATCTCGGCCAAGCTTGCCAAGGATTGGTCGCTCGCCCGACTCGACAAGCCGATGAAGGCGATCCTCCGCGCCGGCGCCTATGAGCTCGCCGCCCGTTCCGACGTCCCCACAGGGAGCGTCATTTCCGAATATGTCGACGTCGCCAAGGCGTTTTACGACGCCCGCGAATCCGGGTTCGTCAACGGCCTCCTCGACGCCGTCGCCAAGGAAGTCCGGAAGTGAACCCTCTCCTCCCAGCGCAAGGGAGGAACTGAAATGACCGAAGCCGAACTCATCGACCTGCTGCGTGGCTCCGCGACTGATCCGTCGGCCCGGGGTCTCGCCGACGACGTCGCGGTTCTGCCGTTCGGCGGCACTGCCCTCGTCCTCACCCACGACATGATCGTCGAAGGCGTCCATTATCTCGCCGGTGATGCGCCCGCCGACGTCGCCTGGAAGCTGCTGGCGGTGAACCTTTCCGATCTCGCCGCGAAGGGGGCGGCGCCGGTCGGCGTGCTGCTCGGCTACATGCTCGGCGACGATGTCTGGGACCGCGCCTTCGCCGCCGGACTGAGCAAGGCGCTGGCGGCCTTCGGCGTGCCCTTGCTCGGCGGCGACACGGTGGCGTCGCCAGGCGCGCCCCGAACCCTCGGGCTAACGGCGATCGGCCGGAGCGACAGCGAGCCGCCGTCCCGTTCGGGCGCAAGGCCAAGCGACCATTTGTGGGTCACCGGCACGATTGGCGATTCGGGCGCCGGCCTCGCCATCGTCCAAGGCGAGATGGAAGGATCGGCCGACCTCGTCGATCGCTACCGCAATCCGCGGCCGCGCCTCGACGCCGGGCAGCGCCTGGCGCCCCTGGTGAGCGCGATGATGGACGTTTCCGACGGACTCCTGATCGACCTGTCGCGAATGGCGCAGGCGAGCGGCTGCTCGGTGCATCTCGAGCTGGAGACGGTGCCGCTGTCGCAAGCCTATCTGGAGGCCCGGGGCGAGAACCGCGAGGATCGCCTCGCCGCCTGCACGGCCGGCGACGATTATGAATTGCTCTTCGCCGCTCCCGCCGATGCCGCCGCCTCGATCCTGGCGCTCGCCGACGAGATCGGCCTGCCCTGCTCGCGCATCGGCGCCTTCGCGGACGGCTCCGGCCTCACCATCAGCGAATCCGGCGTCGAAGTGGCCCTGCCCGACCGGCTGGGATTCGAGCATCACAGCCGAGCCTGATCGCCGCCAAGTGTGTTGAATCCTTTCCGGTTCCATTTTAAAGCCCCGCCCACGGGGCCGCGCCCGTCCTTTGGGCGCCTGCTAAAGCTCGCATGAAATTCAGGGGAAGGATTCACTCATGACCGTCGTGCTCATCGCTATCGCCTGCGGGGCGATCGCCGTGCTCTATGGCGCCTTTACCAGCAGCCAGGTGCTCAAGTCCTCCGCCGGCAACGAGCGGATGGTCGCCGTCGCCGCGGCGATCCAGGAAGGCGCCAAGGCCTATCTGTTCCGCCAGTACAGCACCATCGGGGTGGTCGGAATCGTCGTCGCCGCTCTGGTCTTCTTCTTCCTCGGGCCGATCCAGGCACTCGGCTTCGTCATCGGAGCGCTGCTGTCGGGCGCCGCCGGCTTCATCGGCATGAACATCTCGGTCCGGGCCAATGTCCGAACCGCCGAGGCGGCCCGAACCAGCCTCCAGCGCGGCCTCACCGTCGCCTTCCGGGCCGGCGCGATCACCGGCATGCTCGTCGCCGGCCTCGCTCTGCTCGCCATCTCGGTCTTCTTCTACGGCCTGGTCGAGCTCCAGGGCTATGCGCCGAACGACCGCCTCGTCATCGACGCGCTCGTCGCCCTCGCGTTCGGCGCCTCGCTCATCTCCATCTTCGCCCGTCTCGGCGGCGGCATCTTCACCAAGG